>NZ_JBIASC010000007.1:0-321070 GCF_042890485.1 Streptomyces sp. NPDC002181
CCCGCGGAGCGGGTACCTGAGCGCTGCGCGCTCAGGAGTGAACGGCCTCGCTGCGCTCGGCCGAGCGCCTTCGGCGCTGGCTCCTCCGCTTCGCTCCGGAGCAGGAAGACCGCCTCGCTTCGCTCGGCGAGCTCGGCTTCACCGAGCTATGGCCCGGCCAAAGGCCGGGGTGCTGCGCTTCGCTTCGCACCTGGTTCTGGTTCCGCTGCGCTTCACCAGAACGAGGCCGGCTTCGCCGGTCCCAGGGGCTCCCATGCTCCGTATCGGAGGTGACTCCGTTTCACGGGGTCCGGGACTTCAGTCCGTTGGACGGGTCCGCTCTGCTCCCCCACCCCGGTCCTTCCGGCTTCGCCTCCGGGACTACCCGCTTCGCGGGTGGCTAGCAGCAGCCGGGGGTGGTGTATGCCGGTCCAGGAGCCTGACTGCCATGGCCGCCGAGAAGCCCTCGGACGCTCCCCCTGGCCGAGCTCGGGGTGATCTGAACATCTAACACGCGCTGATGGCCCGCACCCTGTTCTTGGGTCCGGGCCATCAGCGGTTGCGGCGGTGGAGGATTCGGCCCGTGGAACAAAGCACAGTCACTATTGTCCCGGCGGCCGGACCGCGCTCCGAGGTGCACTGCCATTTCCCTGGTGGGACGCTGGGCAAGAGGGCCACCTGGCACTCCCATCTGGTTTGCCAAGCGGGCGTCGGTGGCCAGAGCCCACACCGCGAGGTTGAAATGAATTTCGGAACGCTCATGGCAGCCACGGCCTTGCTCGCCCCCATTCCATTCCTGGGGACGGCGGCGCCTGCATCTGCATCTGTAAATTCAATTCACATAGTCCAAGTCAATGGCTCAGTGCAGGCCGCCGAAAAAGGCCGTGCCGTCAAATTCCGATCACATTCGGAACACTTTGACCGAACGTTTCGCCTGACAAGCGATTCCCCGAAGGACGAATTTACGCAGACCGTTTGCTCACGTGGCGGCACGTCTGGCGAAGCGAGGGCTGAGCTGCACGTCACGCTACAGCTAATGCCTGACAGAAGTGTCCTCGCGGTAGAAAGACTGCGACTGTACGAGGAGTCGGTCTGCTCCAATGGGGACCAAGATGGCGAAGATTGGGTATTCGACAGCGTCCGTCCGGGGACATCGCGAATAGGAACGGATCTTTATGCGCAAAATAAGGACGAGATGTGGTCCGACGACTTCGCCTACGCTCACGTCACTATTCACCATGAAGTCAAACTTCCGGCGATCCTGGAGCAGTGCAAGACCAAATGCCGAGATAAAATTTGACGAGGATCGGGTTCGGCACATTCTTTCGCACCGATGTTCGCAGTCGTAGGAAAGCGGCCCAGACATGCCGGCGAATACCGTCTTCATCCTGAACCCCCGGTCTCGCCCTTGGCCAACTTCATGGCACCGCCTAGGGCCTTTCCTTCGGATCACCTCGCCGACCAGATGAAGATGGCGGCAAGGTGGAGTCCGGCGAGGTAGATGGTTGCGGTTTCGTCGTTCGTAGCGGGTAGCAAGGTCGAGCCACCGATCGACTGGCAGCGCCACCACGCCGGCGTACGTGCCCTCGTGTTCGACCGGGGCACAGCCGTGGACGAGATCACCCCTGGGGTGACCGTGCACAGCGCCGACATCGGCGGGTGGCTGCACCGGCAGCGCGAGGCCTGGACCGAGCTGTCGCAGGAGCAGTGCGCCCGGCTGGCCGAGCTCGGAGGGCGCGCCCGAGCCGGCCCCGACCAAGAGCGGCGCCGCGGCCGCGGCATAGGAACGGGGCGTGGCCGCCGCGCGCTACCGCGCCCGTGATGGCACCCTGAAGCGCGGTCTCCCGCGGGCATGTAGAGAGTCCCGCGCTTCGCTCCGGACTGGTCCGGGATTCCGCTTCGCTCCACCCCGACTGGGTGACCCTGTTTCACAGGGTCCGGACCTTCGGTCCATTGGGGCGGCTCCGCTTCGCTCCACCACCCTGAGCCCTTACGGCTTCGCCTCCAGGACCAAACCCGCTCCGCGGGCGCCAGCAGCGCTGTCAGTGGTACCGGTTAGCGTGCCCCTGGCGGGGTCGGCACCGAGGCATCCAGCACCGGAAACCCAACGGCAGACCTCCCGGAACTGCACGGGGGCGGTCACGACCTAACCGGCGGCCGGGGAACAAGGGCCCAGCTACAGGCCTACCAGGACCAACCCCGCCACCCAGGCTCGGTAGGCTGTTCGCGCCGCGGCGGGGAAGGTAGCGCAGAGGTCGACGCACCCTCTAGCTAAGAGGGAAGACGCCGGTTCAAATCCGGCCCACCCCGCCGCGTGCACTCTCGCCATGCTTCATTCTGTGATCTGGATTTAAACGGGAAACCCGTGCCCGCACCCTCCGAGTGGTGGGAGGTCACGTGTCGCACGTATGCAGGAGGGCCCTGGCACCTGACGCTGACACCGCCGCGCCGCGGTACGCAACCCGGCCCGCGGAGTTGGGTCAGGATGCCGGTGCGTCAGCCGCCAAGGCCACAGGCCCGCTTGCGCGGACTCGCAGACTTCAAGCGGGCGCGTCCCATCCCCGTCAACGGCACGGGCCCCCGCCGGGCCGGCTGCGCGGCGGTGGGCGGGGTGGGGTCGGCGTCCAGGAGGGCCAGGGCCAAGGCGGTGACGTCCGCGACACTGCGGGCCCTGACCGTTTCCTGCACGAGGCGGGCGGCGAACGCGGCCTGCCCCTTGACCCTCAGGCCGGCCACCACAGCGGCGATATCGCCCGGTGGCCGGCGCGCGGCGGCCTGGAGGAAGGCGTCCTCGGGTGTGGGGGCGACAGCCTCCGGACCCCCGGGGCGGGCGTGAGTCTCGGTCCATGCCTCGGCCAGGTCCTCGGCCGAGGCCCGGACTTGGGCCGAGGCCGCAGCTGCGGCCCGAGCCTGCGCCTGCGCGCTGTCTCGGGCCGCTTCGGCGGCCTCGATCTCAGACCTCGCCAGGTCCAAGGCCTTCGCCAAGTCCTCTGCCAGGGCCCGGGACTGGGCCTCGGCCTCATACGGGGCTTTGAGCACAGCCTTCAGGAGGCCTATCTCCTGAGTGCGATCTCTCGCCTCCATGTCAGTGGCGCCACAGACAGCACGGCCCTCTGACCAGCACAACAAGCCAGTGCCGGGCCTCCACACCACTGACACCAACCCCGCTGACACGAAACTGAGAGATCGCAACCATATTCACCCCACCCCCAGGGCCTCCGATCGGTCCCGGGCGGGTGCCTGATCTGCGGGTCGGCGTCGGTCAGCGGCCTGTTCGTCTGACGTGCGTCTGGGGCGGTTCCCCCTTGCGCTTCCCGTGTACCGTTCTCCTTGACCGCCCCGGCCCGGGCCGCGACGGAAAGGGCGGAGGGGTCAGCGGCGCAGGGTGACGGGCAGCGCCTCCAAGCCGCGCAGCATCATCGTGTTGCGCCAGCGCAATTCGCGCTCCTGGCAGGCCAGGGTCATTCCGGGGAAGCGGGCGAGGAGCGCGGAGAGCGCGATCTCGGTCTCCAGCTTGCCGAGCAGGGCCCCGAGGCAGCGGTGGATGCCACCGCCGAAGGCGAGATGGCCGGCGTCCTGGCGGTCGAGGACGAGGCGGTCGGGGTCCTGGAAGCGCGCCGGGTCGCGGTTGGCCGCGCCGAGGGACAGCAGCACGAACTCGTCCTGCGGGATCTCCACCCCGCCGACGTTCACCGGCTCGGTGGTGAAGCGGGTGGTGGCCATGCAGATCGGGGAGTCGTAGCGCAGGAACTCCTCGACGGCACCGGGCATCCGGGTGAGATCGGCGCGCAGCCAGGCGGCCTGGCCGGGATCGCGCATCAGCGCGAGGCAGGAGGTGCTCAGCAGGTTCACGGTGGTCTCGTGCCCGCCGATCAGCAGCAGGGCGACCATGCCGACGATCTCGTCGTCCGTCAGCTCCCCGCGCTCGCGGGCTTCCAGCAGCTCGGTGAGCAGATCGGCGGGACGGTCATTGCGGCGGATGCGCCGGTCGGCGATGTCCAGGACGTACGAGCCCATCTCCTGGACGGCTCGCCGGACCGCCGCGTGGTCGCCCTCCTGGGTGACGATGGTGGTCGACCACTTCCGGTAGAGGTCGCGGTCCTCGGGCGGGAAGCCGAGCAGTTCGCAGACGACGAGGATCGGCAGCGGGAAGGCGAAGTCACGTACCAGGTCCACCGTGGCGGTGGTGGTGCGGGTCGTGTGGCGCGCGGCTGCCGCGTCCAGCCCGTCGAGGAGTTCGAGGGTGATGCGCTCGACCATCGGCCGCATCGCCTCGACCCGCTTGCGGCTGAACGCCGCCTGGACAACGCGGCGGAGGCGGGTGTGGTCGGGCGGATCGCTGCTGAGCATGTGGGTGATCTCGGCGCCCAGGTTGACGCCCTCGACCCGGCTGTCGGCCAAGGCCTGGGCGCGCCGCACATCCTGCGCGAAGCGGGGGTCGATGAGCGCGGCCCGGACATCGGCGTAGCGCGGGATGATCCACAGCCGCAGGCCGCCGTCGCTGTGCAGCACGGAGACCGGGGCCGATTGCCGCATCCTGGCCAGGGTCGGGTACGGGTCGCTGAGGAACGTCGGCGGGTTCTGGCGCGCTTCCGTCGCCTCGGGCTTGTCCGGCCGGTGGTTCTCCGGCCGGGGACTGTTCGTCCGGGGTGCTGCCGTAGCTGTGGTCATGATGTTTCCTGTCCTCACCGGCGCGGCCGGCGCCGCGGGCGGGGTGCCGGGCTCGGCACCCCGCTACGGCGCTGCTCGGGCTCACTGCAGGGGCGACTACTTCTTCTCCTTGTTCTTCTTCGTGCGGGTGGTGCAGGCCGGCGCCGGGTCGTTCGGCCGGACCGGGACCGCCTTGTCCAGGGCGGCCTGGGTGTCCGGATGAATGATGAGCCCGCGCTCCCGCTCAGTGGCGCTGATGGGGTCGACGCGCAGTCCGTGACGCTTCATGGGGTTGACCTTTCTTCGGCTTCTTCGGTGTGGTGGACGGGGTGGTGCGAGCCGGTCCGCCCGCTGTTGCGGTGGTCGGCGGTTCTGGGGGAGGCGCGCAGCGTGTCGTCGGCGTAGCGCACCATGGCGGCCCAGGCGGCGGCGTATCCGGCCGGGTCACGGCCCACGTCGTGTCCGCCGCCGAGCCACCGGACGCGATGCGGGACGTCATGGCGCCGCAGCGCGGCGAGATAGCGCTCGATCTGTTCCGGAGGGCACTTCTCGTCGTCTGCCGAGGCGGCGAGGAAGAGCGGGCCGCGTACGCGGCTCACATAGGTCATCGGGCAGGCCGCGCGATAGCGGTGTGGCACCTGCTCGGGGGTGCCGCCGAAGAGGCGGTCGTCGACCTCCCGCAGCGCCGGCGTCGTCGCCCGGTACGCCGCCGTGTAGTCGGCCACCGGGGCGACGGCCAGCCCCACGTCCCACAGCCGGGGCTGGACGCCCATCGCCAACAGCGTCAGATAGCCGCCCCAGGAGTAGCCGCACAGGCCGGTACGGCCCGGCTCCGAGACTCCCGCGTCGATGAGGTGGCCGCGCACCGCGGCGAGGTCTTCGAGCTGGGCGAGGCCGACCCGGTGGCCGAAGTCGTCCCGCCAGCGGGGGCCGTAGCCCGTCGAGCCGCGGTAGTTGGTGCGCACCACGGCGAACCCGGCTCGGACCAGGGCCTCGGTCCGGGCGTCATAGGCGTCCCGGTCGTGGGTGTGGGGCCCGCCGTGGACGAGGAAGACCGTCGGCCAGGGGCGGTGGCCCGCCCTGCGGCCGGGCGGGGTGGCCACAAAGCTGTGGATCTGCCCGTACGGCCGACGTGTCCACAGCTCGCGGCGCCCGGATCCGGTCGTTCCGCCGGGCGCCGTGCCGCGTGACGCCGTCGTGGAGCGGCCGGGACGTTCCGGGGGTTCCGGGTGCTCCGCACTTTCCGGGCTTTCCGGGTGGCAGATCAGTGGCCGGGGCAGTTCGCCGTCGCGGCTCCACAGGCAGTGGACCGTGCGGTCGGGTGCGCAGGAGAAGTCGATGATCGTGCCCTCGGGCGTGGGAAGCACCGTCGTCGTACCGCGGTCGAGGTCGGCGCGCAGCAGGCGGCTGCGTCCCGCCCGGTCCTGCTGGACCAGCGCCGTGCGGCCGGGCCCGTACCAGCAGGCGGTGATCTCCGTATCGAAGTCGAGCGCGGAGCCGGGACCGTGCGTACGGATCCCCTCGCCCTGCCGCCAGAAGGCCAGGGTGTAGCGGCCCGCGCGTTCGAGGACGAGCAGCAGTTCCGGGCGTGCGGTGGTGAGGTCCGGGCGGAAGCCCAGCGCCCACACCGCGCCACCGTCGCCGTCCCCCGCCGCGCCGGGGATGGCGTCCACGAGGACGCCGGAGGCCGGTGACCACAGCCGGACCGCGGCCGGTCCGGCCGGGCACCCCGCGGTGGCCAGCAGCCGGCCGCCGGGGGCCAGGCCCGCCACTGCCGCATAACCGGGCTCCTCGGCCACCAGGCGGGCGCGCTCACCCGGTCGGCCGAGGTAGTACCGCGAGTGGTCCGCGACCCCGACGCCGACGGCGGCGAGGCCGCTGCGGGGGTCGAAGGCCAGGCCGTGCATCCGCCCGGCCGGTACGCCGTCGAGCGCCGGGCGCGGGTGGCCGCCCTCGAACGGCCCGCGCAGCCAGCGGCCTTGACCGTCGGCAGCGCCGTCGAACCACCACAGGCCGTGGCCGTCCGGCTCGATGGCGGCGGTCTCCACACCCAGCGGTGCGGTGGTCGCCTGGCGGCGCTGACCCGTCGTCAGATCCCAGGCCACGATCTGCGGGAGACCGTCCACATACCGGGTCTCGACCGCTCGCCGCCCGTCGCGGGCTGCGAAGGACGGGACGTGCACCGCCGTTCCGATACTGCCGCTCATCGCCGTCCCTCCCTTCGTTGGTGTCCGCTTCCACCGCCGGTGGCCTTGGCTGTGGTGGGCTCCGACGGCCATCACACTGCCGGACGGGCGGGCTGCGTGGCAGGGAAGAAAGCGCAGCGGCACCGGCAGTGGGCTACTGCCGGTGCCTCCCTGGCACCGGACGGTGGGCGGGCGACAGGGTGCGGGGGCGACCACATGGCCCGGACCCACCGAGGAGAAAGGGGCGACCCGATGACGATCGCGGCGACCCGGCCCAGCGCAGCCCCCGTCCCACCCGGCGGAGCGCCGAACGGCACGGTGAGTGGCAGGCCGAGCCCTGCGCTGATGGCCGTCTATGTCGCGGGCGCGGTGACGGCGTTGGGCACCCAGATGACCATGCTCGCGCTGCCCTGGCTGGTGCTGGAGACCACCGGCTCGGCCACCCGGGCGGGCCTGGTCTTCGCTGGCCAGGTGCTGCCCATGGCGCTGCTCGGCTTCGCGGGCGGAGAGGTCATCCAGCGCCTGGGCGCCCGCCGGACCATGGTCATCTCCGATCTCGCCCGCGCTCCGGTGGTGGCGCTGATCCCGCTGCTGCAGACCCTGGGCGCGCTCAATCTGGCCGTCCTCATGGCGATCGTCGTGGCGCTCGGGGCGCTGGCCGTTCCGTACCACGCGGCACAGCGGGTGCTGGCGATGGAACTGCTGAGCCCCCACGCCCGCTCTCTGGCCCGCGCCAACAGCGCGCTGGCAGGTGTGACGAACGGCTCGGCGTTCGCCGGACCGGCACTCGCGGGCGCGCTGATCCCGCTGGTCGGGACCACATCGGTGGTGTGGCTGGACGCGGCCTCGTTCGCCTTCTCCGGATTGCTGCTGCTGCGCCGCGTCCCGGGAGGGGGTGGCGGGGCCGGAGGGTCCGCGGCCGGGCCCCGCGGCCTGTGGGCGGGGGTGCGGCATCTGTGCGGCGACTGGTTCCTGAGCCGGGCGATGCTGTCCACCGTGGTGTTCGGGCTGATGCTGCGAACTCAGATGATCACCATGCCGGTGCTGGCGTTCGCCCGATTCGACGGGGACGCCAGGGTCGGCGGCCTGCTGGTCGCCGCCTATGGCGCCGGTGGTCTGGTGGGCTCGGTGGCCGCCTATGTGCTGGCGGCACGGGTCGCCCCCGTACGACTCGCCTGTACGGCCCTGGTCTGCGTCGCTCTGCCCCTGTGGACGCTCCTGGTGCCCGTGCCGGCCAGCGTGCTCGTCGTCGCCGTCGGCCTGTCATCGGCCGCCGCGCCCCTGGCGAACGCGCCGCTGATGGGCCTGCTCTCCGCCCGGCTGCCGGACGGCTTCGGGCCCAAGGTGTTGCAGGCCGTGGTCACGATCAGCACCCTGGCCGGGCCGCTGGGCTTCCTGGCCGCGGGCGCCGTGTTGGACCGGGCCGGTGTCGCGGCGACCCTGTGGGGCATCGCCGCGCTCGCGACGCTCGGCAGCGGCAACCTGATCCTGGCCCTGCGCCGCCTCCAGGCCACCGGGGACCCGGACTGACCTGGTCTTCCGAGAAGGCCCCGGTGGACGAGGATCACGTGGCGGCGGATTTCACTTGAACTCAGACCGTGTCATGACGCCAGGGTAGAGAGGACCCCTGACAGTAGGCAGCGCGCAGTTGGGGGTGGACTGAGCCTGACGGGCTGCCCGGCTCGACGGTGAGCGGGGAGGTCAGCGAAATGGAGGCCCCGGGGACGTCGTGACCCCCGGGGCCTGCGTCTTGCCTCCTGGCACCGGGCATCCAGGTGCGGGCGAACTGCTGGAGCCGGGGCCTGACCGAGGGCCGGTCGCCGTCCGGGCCGCGGGCCAGGGCTCGGCGAATGGTCGCACTCGCCGCTGCAGGAGAGTTGCGGGCGTACTGCTGCGCCTGCGGGCGCGTCGGTGTTGTAATCGCGCAGGGCATGGCGAGCAGCAGACGCGCGGTGTGGGGGAGGGCTTGTGGACGCGTTACGACCGAGCGATCCGCGGCGGGTGGGGCGGTACCGGATAACCGGGCGCCTCGGCGCCGGCGGGATGGGCCAGGTCTTTCTGGGGCATTCGCCCAGTGGGCGGCTGGTCGCGGTGAAGGTGGTACGGCCCGAGCTCGCGCAGGATCCCGGATTCCGTCGCCGGTTCGCCCGCGAAGTGGCCGCCGCCCGCAAAGTCACCGGCTTCTTCACGGCTGCTTTGGTCGATGCCGACCCTGACAGCCCGAGCCCCTGGCTTGCCACGGCCTACGTTCCCGGAATGGCCCTGGACGAAGCCATTGCTTCGCACGGCCCCTGGCCGGTGGAGTCGGTACGCGTCCTCGGCGCGGGACTCGCCGAGGCGCTGGAGGCCATCCACGGGGCCGGCTTGGTACACCGGGACCTCAAGCCCTCGAATGTGCTGATCGCGCCGGACGGCCCGCGGGTGGTCGACTTCGGGATCTCCGTCGCCCTGGAGGCCACAGCGCTCACCCGCACCGGCATGATCGTGGGCACCCCTGGGTTCATGGCCCCCGAACAGCTCACGGGCAAGCCCGTGACACCGGCCACGGACGTGTTCGCCCTCGGAGCCGTGCTGATGTACGCGGCCACCGGCATCGGCCCCTTCGGCACAGGCTCCGCGCAGATGCTCAACTTCCGGATCGCGTACGAGGAACCAGACCTCGCACGCTTGCCGTCGCAGGGCCTGGAGGTCATCGCCCGCTGCCTGGCCAAGGACCCCGAACTCCGCCCGTCCGTGACCGCGCTCATCGAGGAACTGGCCGTGGTCCAGAACGAGAACGATCCTCTGACCGAGGTAGCCGCTCCGGCCCGAAACGCCACCTGGCTACCCACGCCCCTCGTCCACGCGCTGCCCACCGCCACCGCCCAGCTCGCCACGGCGCCGTCGGCCGTCCCTCCCCAGCCGACGCCCAAGCCGGCCACGCCGACAGCAACACCAGTTGCATCGCCCTGGTCGCGCCGCCTCGCCACCGCCCCCTTCTGGGCGGCAATCGTGACGCTGGCGCTCGCCATGCTCCTGCCCCCTTACGTTTGGACGGGTTCTGTCCTGGATGCCACGGATGACGCCGGAGCCTGGCTGCTCATTGCGCCGGCCATGCTCGGCATCGGCAGCTCTGTGACGGCGATCGCCGTCACGCGCCGTGATCCAGGGCTTGCCCGGCAGCACTGGGCCCGGGCCCTGCACATCGTCGTGGCCGTCATCAGTACCGCGGTGTGCTTCTTCGGCCTGTTCAATGGGATGTCCCAGGGGGGCCTCGGAGTCGTGGGATCCGGCGGGTATATGTACGCCGCCGCGTGCACGATGCTGATGTACGGCGCGTTCCGGTTCCCCTCTCCGAAGGCTGAGCCGTAGATCGTCGCGCCGACAGTGCGCGCAGGACTTTGACCGCCCGGTCCAGTGCCCTACGGTGCCGGGGCGTTGAGGTGCCGGCAGTGGGCCCGGTGGCGAAGCCGATGGCATCGCCCTGGCCCCACCTGTCCTGACCATGGGTGGAACCGAAACCTGGTAGGCAGTCGTTGACGCCAGCACGCACACTTGACGCTCCGTGCAGAGTGATCACACTCGGGGGAGCGCCCGGCAGGCTGCGAGGCGGTCCGCCGGGCGGGGCTCCCCAGGGGATGGAGAGAGATGGCAGGTAGTCAGGTAGCGCTCAGCGCGATGGTCGTCCTGCTGGTGGACGCTGAGCCACCGGCTCCGGGGGAGAACCCCGGTGGGGAAGGGCTGGCGGGGCTGATCGTCGCGGTCCTGGAGTGGGTGGGCTGGACCGCCGGCATGGGAGTGATGGGAGTGCTGGCCTTCCTCGCCGGGGGCACGTGGATGTGGGGCCGGGTACCGAAGGCCACCGGCGAGGAGAGGCGCCGGGTCCGATAGGGCGGCGTCGTCCTCGCCAGGCCGAGATTCTGTGGCGCAGGTGGGGTCGCCGCTCAGGGCCCACGTGATCCGCACCCTTCGCATCGGCCAGGGACTGGAGCTGGGTATGTGGCCGCTGCCAGGTGCCGTTGCGCTGCCATCGGCGGAACAGGTCGTGGGCCCGGCCCAGGGCTCGTGCTCGACGGGCACGTCCCGCCACGGAACACCGGTGCGGACCCGGAACCGTCTGCCGTCGATCAACTACCGGCTAGACCAGAGGGGCGGCCGCCCTGCCCTGGCCCCCTTTGGCAGCAACGACTCCAGTGCCGCCCAACGACACCGAAACGCAGGGCCGGACTGGCTCGGGGTGGTACGCAGCGGAGCCCCGAGCGGGGCTGCTTCGCAGCCCTCTGGACTCTCGCACTGCACTCGGGCGTGGCGCCTCGGCGCCTGCCCCTCCGCTTTGCTCCGGGGCAACGAACTGCCTCGCTTCGCTCCGGAGGTTCGGGATTCGCTGTGCTCACCCGAACGGCTCGCTGCGCGGGCCCGCTCTTGGCTTGCGGAGTTTCTGAGCCGGCCATGAGCTCTGCAGGAAAAGGGTTCGCTCTGTCGCGGTGCTCCATCTACGGTCTTCGCCAGTGGGAGCAGCAGCTCCCACTGGTTGCGGAGTCGTGGCAGAGCGGCCCATTGCGATCGGCGTGAGGAAGGTCCTTCTTGCGCCGACTGACCGGGTACTGGGCGGGCCTGCCTCCCCGGTCCGCGGGTTCGAATCCCGCCGACTCCGCAACCCTCAGCAGAGCTACCTGGGTGACCCCGTTTCAGGGGATCCGGGACTTCGGCCCATTCGGCGGGTCCGCTCCGCTCCCCCACTGTGGACCCTTCCGACTCCGCCACCGTGCGGGCGCCATCGCTGCAAGGTCTGGCCATGTGAACGGGTGGAATCGCGAAGGCCTCCCTTCCTGCATTTCGCGCAAATCTTCGAATCGCCCGTATGAAGAAGATGGCGGCACCAAGATAACGACCATGAAGAGTGCAGAGGAACACCCCTCGCCCGACAAGACACTGCAACACGTGTCGCGATTGGTGGCCGCAGAACATCAGGCAGCCGAAACACGGTCTTCCCACGACACTCGGCGCAGGATCCGCCACCTCGAAGCCTGGCTCGTAGGAGTATTGGCCCTGACCGCCACGATCACCTCTGTGATCGCATATCGGACGCTCAGTGAGCTCATCGCGCGGGTTTCCCAACTAGGGTTCCAAATTTCGGATACCGCTCAGATCATTACGGCTGCCAGCACTCTGACCACTGCGATCGCCGCCGGGATCGCCGCCATCCTGAAGGCATACGCCCTCCTGATAGGCGCACGTGCTGACGTCATAAGGGCGAAGGCCGGGCTACCACCCGCCAACGAGCCAAGCGCTCAGTCATCAGAAGAGGAGCCACGCGCATAGCACCCCCGCACCTCAACCGAGTGCGTCCGCCTTCGTGTATGCATCCTGCCCCTCCGGCACCGACCCAGAGCGACTGCTCTGCGGCCGGCTGAACAGGGCCAGACAGCAGCGACTGCTTCAAAGCACCCTCACGCGTCGGGTCACCGATCAGTTGCCACTTCCTGCCTCGATTCAGTCCGCCGGGCCCCTCGGCCAAGCCGCCGGCCCCAGGTCGAACGCCCGGTGGCTTGCCGCCCGCGCACTCGGCATCTGCACGTGCGAGTCGACAGCAGTTCGCACCAGACGCGCGACAGACCGCAGATTCGATGGCATTCAGCGCGGGTGGCGAAGCTCGCGCAGTCCGCGGCAGCCGCCTCTTCTTCCGCGGGTGCGGACAGCCCTGTGCCAGAACGGGTTGGTTCCTGACCCACGCGAGCCCGTAGTAGACGGTGGCGTGTCGCCCATCTTGGCGCTGCGGGCTACTGTCTCCGCAGGTGAGGGGGAGGGTATGGAAGACGTTTTCGATCTGAGCGGCAGGCCTCCGCAAGGGTGGATGCACGCGATATTCGGGGGTGGGCCCTACGGCGAGGACGTCGGCCGGTGCATTCCCGGGCCGCCCGCTCCCGAGAGCATCACGGTCCCGCTGCCGGAGGGGGGCGAACACGTGTATCGGCTCTGGAAGGTCGGCTCTTGGTCCGATCCGCTTGACCCCATCGCCGTCTACAACGACGTCGGGCCGGTGGCTGCTCCACCACTGTCGGAGTTGGAGAAGTCCTGGCTCAGGCGTCGCGCAGGCCAGTAGGCGCGCAGAGCCCGTTGTCCTGGGCTTCGGCTTTCAGGCGGCTGTGTAGTCGGGGAGGCGGATCGGTTCGGTGCGGGTGTTTTCCGGGGCACTGGCGGCCAGCATGTCGAGGATCTCCTGGGTGGGGGCGGGCAGGAAGAACCGCTCGGCGCCCTCGCGGCCGAGGGCCTGGTGTTCGGTCACGTAGGGGCGCATCTGCTGCTCGTACGCGGCGAAGGCGGTCGTGTGGTCGTCGCGGTGGGTGGCGAGTTCGCCGGCGAGGAGGTAGGCGCCGATGAGTGCCTGGGAGGTGCCGCGGCCTGAGGTGGGGCCGGCGCAGTAGCCCGCGTCGCCGAGGAGCACGATGCGGCCGGCCGAGTAGGTGTCCAACTCGACCTGGGCGTTGGCGTCGAAGAAGAACTCCTGCGTGGCGTTCATCTCCCGCAGGAGACGTGGCACCTCCCAGCCCTCGTCGGCGAAGCGCTCGGCGACGATGCGCTTGTGTGCCGCCGGGTCGCGGCGGTCGTACTCCAGGTCCTCGGCGGCGAAGTGGAAGGCCGCCCGGGCCTCGGTGTTCGCGCGGGCCGTGAAGATGTTGGCGGCCCTGCCGGGGGCCGTGTAGAGGCGGCCGGTGTTCTGAAGGCCGAGGTAGTTGTCCAGGTTGAAGATCGCCGTGTAGATGCCGAGGTGGCGGACGAACTCCTCCTCGGGGCCGAAGGCGAGCGCGCGGGTCTTGGAGTGGAGGCCGTCCGCCCCGACCACCAGGTCGAAGCGGCGGGGCTCGGCGTGTTCGAAGGTGACGAGGACGCCGTCGTCGTCCTGGTGCAGGCCGGTGATGGAGTCGCCGAAGACGTACTCGGTGGTCTCGCGGGTGGCCTCGTACAGCATCCGGGTCAGGTCGCCCTTGAGGACCTCCAGGTCTCCGGCGAAGACCGCCGCCGGCAGGGTGGCGTACTGGCGGCCTTCGGCGTCCACCAGGGCCGCATCGCCCATCTCGGTGTCCAGGGCCCGGATCTGCTGGAGAAGGCCCATGCGGTCCAGGACGTCGAGGGCCTCACCGCGGAAGTCCACCGCGTAGCCGCCGTCACGCAGCTCCGGGGCCCGCTCGACGATCGTGGCGGTGAAGCCGTGGCGGTGCAGCCAGTACGCGAGCGCGGGGCCCGCGACGCTGCCGCCGGAGATCAGCACGGTCTGGTTCTTGGTCGTCTCGTTCATTTTCCCTGTCCTCTCTCGGGGTGATGTGTACAACGTATAGGCCGGGAGTGGTTGGGGGAACTGCTGTTTTGGTGAAAGCGAGCTAGTGCTCTAGGGTACGTGTACTAGTGCACTGGGGAGGGTGGGATGACGGAGCGGAAGCAGGCGCCGTACGCGCGGATCGCGGCCGAGCTGCGCGGGCGCATCGAGCGCGGGGAGCTGCGGCCCGGGGAGCGGGTGCCCTCGACCCGGGCCATCACCCAGCGGTGGGGGGTCGCCATGGCCACCGCGAGCAAGGTCCTGGCCCTACTCGGACAGGAAGGGTTGGTGCGGGCGGTGCCGGGAGTCGGGACCGTGGTCGCGGCGCGGCCCGCCGCCGGCCAGGGCCGCCGCCCCGCTGCCGAGGACGACGGCGCACAGCGCGGTCGGATCGTCCGCGAGGCGGTGGCGATCGCGGACGCGGAAGGGCTCGCGGCTCTGACCATGCGCCGGCTCGCCGCGGAGCTGGGGGTTTCCGCGATGTCCCTGTACCGGCACGTCAGCAACAAGGAACAGCTCGTGGTGCTGATGGCCGATGCGGCCTTTGGGGAGCAGGCCCTCCCGGAGCGGCCGCCGCCGCACTGGCGGGAGCGGCTGGAGCTGTCGGCGGCCCTGCAGTGGCGGCTGTACCGGGCGCACCCCTGGCTGGCCGCGGCCATGAACCTCAACCGGCCCCTGCTGATCCCGAACGGCATCCGGCACATCGACTGGGCCCTCGCGGCCCTGGACGGGCTCGGCCTGGACGCCGGCGCCCGCATGCACGCCGCCGTGACCCTCTTCGGCTATGTGCGGGGTCACGCGGTGGACCTGGAGTCCGAGTCCGGTGCGGCCCACACCAGCGGAGTGAGCGGGCAGCAGTGGATGCAGGCTCAGGAGACCCGCCTGGCGGCCCTGGTGGACGGTGGCGCCTTCCCCGCCTTCGCCGCCGCCCGGGCGGACGCCGACCTCTCCCCCGAATCCCTCTTCCACTACGGCTTGGCCGCCCTGCTCGACGGGCTCGCCACCCGCGTCACCGCGCCGCCGAACTGAGCGGCGGCGATCGCGACCCCGCTCAGCGCCCGCGCGGGGCGACGGCCCGGTCGGTCATCCGGTGATGGAGAAGAAGATCGAGCCGTCCTCGGCCCACCACCAGGCGCCCTGCCCGTCGACCCACTCGGAGGACCACTCGTCGAGGGCCTTGGTCAGCTCCTCCAGGTCGTACCGCAGGTCTGCGTCGATGCGGTCCAGCACCGCCCGGTAGGCCTCCACCGCGGGCGCGGCTTTGGCAAGTGGCCAACAGCCGATCTCCGGGGAGCCCTCCAGCGGACGCGGGATGCGGAAGCCGATCTCCGAGGGCGGGCCGCTGAAGACGTACTGCCAGGGCAGCAGGTCGGCGGGGACGCCGGCTGCGCTCAACGCGTCGTCCAGGGCCGAGAAGTAGGTGACGGGGCTCCGGTAGCTGCCCAGGGTGGACGGATCGGAAGCGTTGTGATCGATGATGATCTGGAGGGCCGCGTAGTAGGCGCAGCCGGCGTAGTCGGCGGGGGAGTCGGCCCGACCGGCGATCAGCTCCTCCAGGGCGTCCTGCACCGACAGGCCCCAGTCCACTCCCTGGGCATCGAGGTCGTCCTGTCGGGCCCGTGCCTTCTCCCGCATGGTGCCCAGGCGGCGCATTTCGTCCGCGGTCAGGTCACGGGCGGGTGCGAAGCGGGCGACCTCGCCGCGGTTCGCCATGCTGAAGTTCACTACCTTGCTCATGGGTTCATGCTGTCAGGTGGCACTGACAGCGCCGTCACGTACCTGAGCGGGAGCCGTGATCGGCCGGCGCACCCGGTGTCAGGCGTTGACGGGCCGGGTGCGCTGACGGTGAGGAAGGCGTCAGATCGCGTAGACCTGCTGGGCCTGCGGCCCCTTCTGCCCCTGCCCGATCTCGAACTCGACCCGCTGGCCCTCGTCCAGTGACCGGTAGCCGTTCCCCTGGATCTCGGAGTAGTGGACGAACACGTCCGGGCCCCCGCCGTCCTGCTCGATGAACCCGAAGCCCTTCTCCGCGTTGAACCACTTCACCGAACCCTGAGCCATGCCTGTTCCCTTTCACGGCGGGGGCGATTCCGGATGCCGCCCCCTGCCACCGGCAAACTGGCGGAAACGGTCATTGGTCACGGCGCCGCGTCCGACGGGGGCCGGTATGCCGCCCGTTGGAGTATCCGGGTCCCTTGAGTCCGGGGGGCTCGATGGTGAAGCTGGTGCTCGAACGCGCGCGTGACGGGTCGCGATCGAGCCGGTCGCCCGTCGGACGCACGCCGCAGAGCCAATGGAGGCGATCCCATCCCGACCCCGTCGAAGCTCCCGCCGTCCCGGGGAGCCGTGTGGGCGGCGTTACGTCGGCGCGCAGCCCCCGCGTTCCTCACGCTCCTCCTCCTCGTCGCGGCCGGGGACGCCTGGGTGGCCGCCGACGGCTCCGGCCGGGACGCGCCGGAGGGCGCGCGGGAGTACCTCTCGCGCGCGCTGGACCTGATGGAGGCCCATTCCGTACGCCGGGACCAGGTCGACTGGCCCCGACTGCGCCGTGACGCCTACGCGCGTACGGAGTCGGCGCGCACGCCGTCGGACACCTACGCCGCCATCATGGACGCCCTCACGGAACTCGGCGACCACCACAGCAGCTTCCTGACCCCGGTGGAGCGCGCCATCACCCGGCAGGCATCGGAGGACACCTTCACCGGTCTCACCGGCCGTCAGCTGCCCGGCCCGGTGGGCTACCTCTCGCTGCCCGGCGTCGGCGTGGCCCCCGCCGGCATGGACACCTACGTCCGGCAGGGGCGTGCTGCGGTCAAGGAGGCGGAGCGGGACGGGATCGACTGCGGATGGATCGTCGACCTGAGGCAGAACACCGGTGGCAGCGTATGGCCGATGTTCGCCGTCGCGGCGCCGCTGCTCGGTGAGGGGAAGGTGGGTTCGTTCGTCTTCCCGGACGGCAGCAGCACGCCGTGGTACGTCAAGAACCGCAGGCCGGGCCTGAACGGCAAGGAATCCCGCTGGGGGCCCGCCGACCCGGTGGGGAGGCCGGACGCGCCTGTCGCCGTCCTGACCGACGGGAGGACCGCCAGCGCCGGGGAGGCCCTCCTCATCGCTTTCGAGGGACGTCCTGACACCCGTACCTTCGGAACCGCTTCCAGCGGTCTGCCCACCGCCAACAGCGGCTTCACGCTCTCCGACGGCGCGGCCGTCAACCTCACCACGTCCCTGGATGCCGACCGCACCGGCCGGACCTACGACGGGCCGATCCCGCCCGATGAGGAAGTGCCCACGGCCCGCGCCGACATCCGTACGGACCGCGATGAAACGCTGAAGGCCGCGACCCGGTGGCTCCTCGGCCAGGACGCCTGCCGCGGGCTCCGAACGGGCTCATGAGGCGCCGGGGCGGCGGAAGGGGTGGCCGGAGGGGGCCTCGGTGAGCCAGGTGCCGTCGCCCAGCGGAACGAGTTCGTACGGGCTCCTGCGCACCTCCACGGCCAGCTCGCCTCCGACCTTGCCCGTGCGGACGTCGACGAGGTGGTGGCGGAACCACTCCTCCTGTGTGTCCGCGTCCTCGCCGCCCAGTGTGACGAGGGCCGTGTCCGGGGTGAGGTAGCCGCCGGCCCATTCCACGAAGTCCGCCTCGGGGTCGTGTCCGAAGGCCTCCACGGCAAGGGTGAAGAGGACCTCGCCGGTGGGGTGGTGGTGGAAGGCGACGTCGTTCTGCCCGTGGTCGACGGTCATGAACTGCTCTCCGCCCGGCGCCATGGCGATGAGGCAGCGGTCGACCCACGGGTACGTGGTGAACTCCGGCTCGGCGCCGACCGGGGCCGAGCCGCGGAAGATGACGGTGCCGTCCTGGCCCTCCCCGACGTCGAGGTACACGCTGCCGTCGGTCGGGTGCACGAGGTGGATGCCGCCGTGACCCGAGGTCTCCAGTTCGTGGCGGGCGAGGACGGTCCCGCTGTCCGCGTCGTACACGACCCACTGGTCCGACGGTCCGCGGCCCGCCATGACGTCCGGGCGGTAGACCCACACCGTACGGGCGTCCGGGGCGAGCGCGCAGCCGGGACGGTGGCCGTGGGGAGCGTCCGAGTGCGGCTCGAAGGACGCGGTCCATGCCACGTCGCCGGCGGGGTCGAGGGCGACGATCTCGTTCAGGGTGGTGTACACCGCCCTGCGGAGGTCGGGCGAGACCGCCGAGGACACCGCCTCGTCGCCGGCGCGCGGGCGGAACACGGCGGCGGGTGCCAGTTCGCCGAAGCCGGCGGAGGCCAGGTCGTAGGCGTGGATCCGGCCGTCGAGGTGACGTGTGATGACCTGGGGAGTGCGCGGCGGGAGCATCCGGCAAGGCTAGGGGGTGTCTTGTGCCGCAGCCCTTTCCGGTCATGGCTCTGGGAGGGGTGGCCGGGTGGCAGCAGCCGATCGCCGGCCGGTAATCCGGTCGACATCGGGAGCGTGGCCGCGTTGGGTGGAGGGCATGCCGGAACTGCGTACCGATCGCCTTCTGCTCCGCCGGTGGCGGGAATCCGACCTCGGGCCGTGGGCGGCGATGAACGCCGATCCCGAAGTCCGCGAGCACCTGGGGGCACCGCTGAGCCGGGAGCGCAGCGATGCCTCGGTCGCTGCCATGGCCGCCGCGTTCGACGAGCGGGGCTTTGGGTGGTGGGCGCTCGAAAGCCGGGAGAACGGTGCATTCGTCGGCCGTGCGGGCCTGGACGTCGTGGACGCGGGCATGCCGTTCTCGGGGGTGGACGTCGGGTGGCGGCTGACGCGTTCGGCGTGGGGGCACGGTTACGCCACCGAGGCCGGTCTGGCGTGTCTGGCCTTCGGTTTCGGGGCGCTCGGACTGCCGGAGATCATCGCGACGACGACCGTCGGCAACGTCCGTTCCCGGGCGGTGATGGCCCGGATCGGCATGACGCGGGATCCTGACGGGGACTACGCGGATCCGAGCGTGCCCGAGGGGCCGTTGCGCAGTTGTGTGCTGTACCGGATCTCGGGGCCGGTGCCTGCGGGGACAGCCGGTCCATGACGCGTGACGACGGCCGCCCCGGCCTCACCACGTTCCCGGTGGTCTCCGTGTGGGGCCGTCGCCCCTGAGCGGTGCGTCGGTGGCGAGGGCCGGGTCGATGCGGCGGTGGCCGGCGTGGACCTGGCGGATGACGGCGGCCAGTTCGCGGGCGGAAAGCGTCTTGAGGACGAAGCCCCTGGCTCCGTGGGCGAGGGCGCGCTCGACCTGGCCGGGCAGGGCGTGACCGGTGACGATCATGGTCTTGCAGGCCGGGAGGAGCTCCGTCAGCCGCTCCACCACCGCCAGCCCGTCCCGGCCCGGCATCCGCAGGTCCAGTACGGCGACGTCCGGCCCGTGGCGCAGTGCCTGCTCGATCGCTTCGGGTCCGGTGGCGGCCTCGGCCACGATCTCCAGGTCCTCCTCCAGGGCGAGCAACGCGGCGCACGCGGCGCGGATGAGGTGATCGTCGTCGGCCAGGAGGACGCGGATCATCGGGTTCGCGGGCAGATTTTGCCCGGCCATGACGTTCATGACTCGATCTTTGGGTCCCTGTCCCGGTCCGGGCAGTGCGAGGGCTCACCGCTTCGCATGACAGATGTCATGGCACCCGGGTGGGCCGCTGGTGCGCGACGGGCTCCTTGGGCCGGGTGGGGCCCTTCTCCGGGGTGTTCCGGCGTGGCCGGGGCGGAGGGCCCGGGCCCTCCCGGAATCTGGGGGTGCGGGGCGCCGCCCCCTCCCTCGGTACTCCCTCCCCCCGACAGGTACTGAACGCCGGTGGATCGGCTTCGGTCCCTGTCCCTTCAGTCACTGCATAAACCTGCAGGTCAGCGGGGTGCCGCCGGTGGTCCAGGGACTGAAGGGACCCAACTTTCCAGTTATGAGCCAGATATGAACTACCAGGCTTCTTATATGCCTGCGCGCATACACGCACGCACGTAAAGAGCGGAAGTAGTGATTCTGAGTCCCTTCAGTCCCTGCATGGCGAGGTCCATCGCTCTGACCTGCGTCTTTGTGGAGGGACTGAAAAGGGAGGGACTGAACGGGGGTCGGAGTGGTTCAGTACCTGTCCCGGGGGGCTTCCGTCGGCACGGGTTCCTTGCGTCGCGCTTGAGGACGGCTGGAGGGAGGCGGCGGGGGTCGGAGGAAGCGCCGCGACACGCCCGGGGTGGCAGTGGATTCGAAGACGGAACTTTTCCGGACGAACCAGGGTAGAACTTCAGGGACTGAGGGACTGAAGGGACTGAACTCTCGATATGGCGAAGCCTGCGGCCTGAGGCTCCTCGGTCCCTGCGGTAATCTCCGCGATAGTGAATCTTCAGTCCCTCTGGTCCCTGAGGCGCAGGTCAGCCAGCCTGTACGCAAGGGACCGGGCCCGGGGACACGAATAGCCGCCCCCCAGACCTCGTCAAGGAAGAGCCAGTGCTGGTCCAATCCGAGAACCCGCGCCCCGGCGCGACCGGAGGGACGGCCCTGGACGTGGCGGCCTGGCTGGCCGCGCGGGGCTACCCGGTGCACCCCCTGGCACCGGGGGCCAAGACGCCCGCCGCGAACTGCCGCGAGTGCACGGGCCGTCGCCACTCCCCCGAGGCCTGCCCCTGTCATGCGGAAGGCCGTTGGTGCCACGGGTTCCACGCGGCCACCACCGACCTGGACACCCTGCGCGAATGGTGGCGCAGGCAGCCGGAGTTCGGCATCGGCGTGGCCTGTGGCGCCGCCGGGCTCGTCGTCATCGACGTGGACGCTCACGCCGGCGAGCTGCCCGACCGGCAGCGGCTGCTGCCCGGCATTCCCATCGACGACCGCGTCGACCTGACCGGACTGCAGAGCGGATTCGACACCTTGGCGCTCCTGGCCGCCCACCGGTCCCGGCCCGACCCGTGCGAGGACACCTCGACCCTGCGGGTCCGTACGCCCTCCGGCGGGATGCACATCTGGTACCGGGCGCCCAAGGGCGCTCCCCGGCTGCGGTGTTCCAGCGGGTCGAGCTCGCGGGTCGCGCTCGCCTGGCAGGTCGACGTACGGGCCGACGGGGGCTACATCGTGGCGCCGACGACCCGTACGGCCGCCGGTGTCTACGAGGCGCTTCCCGGGGCCCGGCTGCCCGCGCCCCTGCCGTTGTGGCTGACCGCCGAACTCGTCCGCACGGGGCACGCGGACTCCCCCGACTCCCCCGCGCCTTCTGCCCGCCCTTCTGCGGCCGTTGCGGCCCCGGTGGCTTCCCCCCTGCCCGGGAGGTTCCGGGAGGCCGGGAGACGGCTGCTGAGCGGGCTTCTGGAGGAAGTCGGCTCCTGCGGGGCGAGCCCGTCCGGAACGGCCTTCAGCGAGAAGCTCAACCGCGCGGCGTTCACCGCGGGCGGCCTCGTCGCGGGCGGCCACCTCGACGCGGCGGAGGGGCGTTCGCTCCTGCTCGAAGCGGCGGACCGGGCGCGGCCCCACCAGTCGCGCCGCAACGTCCTCATCGTCGACTCAGGGCTGCGCGCCGGAAGCGATCGGCCGATCCATCCCAAGGAACGCACATGAGCAGCGCCAAGAGCACGGGGTTCAACGCCCAGGCGGCGGCGGAACAGCTCGCCGCGTTCGGCACCGAGACGCCGGCGGAGCCGGGCGTGTCCGCCGACCCCGTCGCAGGGGCCTCGGCGCCGCCCGCGGCCACGGCTTCCGCCGTGTTCGCCGCCGCGGCGGCGCGCGGCAAGCGCCGGCTGCCCGCCCAGCAGAACGCGGGCCCGGTCCCGGCCGGCGGGGGCGCCGCCGACTTCGTCCAGACCGGCCTGCTGCACAACCTCAGCGACCGCGGCAACGCCAAGCTGTTCGCGCACCTGCACCACGACCGGTTCCGGCACGTGGAGGGGCTCGGCTGGTACGTCTGGGACGAGTACCGCTGGAAGCGCACGGGCGGCGAGAAGGCCGCCATCTGGGCGGCGGGCGACATGGCGGAGGAACTGCCCGTCCACGACCCGCGCGGGATTTTCACCGACCGGGAGCTGGCCCAGCACCGCAAGCGCTCGATGTCCACCTCGGGCGTCAAGGCCATGCTCACCCAGGCGAAGGCCTCCCCCGAACTCGCCCTGGACCCCGACACCCTGGACGGCGACAAGTACGCCCTGTGCACTCCGGCGGGCGTCGTGGACCTTCGTACGGGCGACCTGCACAAGCCGGATCCCACGCGGGACCTGCACTCGCGGGCGACCCACCTGGCGCCCGAGGCGATGCCGACGCCCCGGTTCCACCGCTTCCTCGACGAGACCTTCGGGGACGACGAGAAGGGGCAGGAGATGATCAACTTTCTTCATCTCCTGCTCGGCTACTCCATCACCGGCGACGTCGGCGGGCAGGTCCTGCCCTTCCTCTACGGCGTCGGCGCGAACGGCAAGTCCGCCCTCCTCGACGTCGTCATCAAGATCCTCGGGGACTACGCGGACGTGGCGCCGCCCGGCTTCCTGATGGAGCGCGGCAAGTTCAACGAACACTCCACGGAACTGACCGAGCTGCACGGCCGCCGGCTGTTCGTCTGCAGCGAGCTCAAGCCGCACGACAAGTTCGACGAGGCCCGCGTCAAACTGCTGACCGGTGGTGACCGGCTCAAGGCCCGGCGGATGCGGCAGGACTTCTTCAGCTTCGAGCCCACCCACAAGCTCTGGCTGCTCGGCAACCACCGTCCCGAGGTGGGCACCGGCGGACACGCGTTCTGGCGCCGGATCCGGCTCATCCCGTTCGAGAAGGTCGTCCCCGACCACCGGAAGATCGACAACCTGGCGGAGACGCTCGTGCAGGAGGAGGGCGCCGGGATCCTCCACTGGATGATCCAGGGGGCCAAGGCCTACCTGGCGGCCAAGCCGGCGCTGACCGGGCCGAGCGTCGTGCGCAGCGCCACGCAGGCGTACGCGACGACCGAGGACCACATCGGGCGCTTCCTCGCCGAGTGCTGCACCACGGGTGGCGCCGACCTGCCCGAACCCCGCGACCTCAAGGTCGAGCAGGGAGCCCTGTACCGGGCGTACAGTGCCTGGTGCCTCGACGGCGAGGGGCTGAGGCCCGCGACCACGCGCGCGTTCGCGACACGCATCCGCGCCGAGGTCGGCGTCGCCTCGCCGAACGAGATGCTCCGTTCGAACGGGCAGAAGTTCTACCCCGGACTGGCTCTCCTGGCCGATGAGGAGCAGACTCCGCGCGAGGCGAACAGGGCAACCACGACGTGATCGGACGATGGGTGATGCCGCCCCGGGGTGGGCACGCCTACGATGGACAAGGACGATGAACAGATCCACCACCCGGCAGCGGCCCGCAGGACCGTGTCGTATACCGGCATCGGCGCCGCCGCCCGCGGCGTGGAGGGACCAGGGGCCCCACCGGGCCCATGTGATCGAGGAGGGACCCAGGCCATGAGCTCGCTACTGACATCAAGCGATCTCGCCCACGAGGACAAAGTGGTGTGGCTGGAGGACCCCGAAGAGCTCGACTACGTGCGTCAAGCCCTGGACAAAACGCCCCGCCGCCGGGGCAAGCCGCGCTACCACCGCGACGGGCGCATGATCGGCTTCACCGAACTCGGCGACACCGCCGAGGCGGACCCGGACAGCGGTCTGCAGAAGCGGCGCGTCTTCTACCTGCTGCCGCACGACCGGGATGCCGAGCCGCACGGTCTGTACCGGGAGGGCGCGCCGGGCGAGGCCGTCGATCCGCGGACGATCGGGCCGCGGCAGGTGGGCAGGAAGACCGAGCGTTCGCAGCGGGGGCTGTCGGCGCCGACGGTCGCCTGACGTCCGGATTCCCGGCTGGGGTTTTCGGGCGCGGGTTTTCGGGCGCGGGGTTTCGGGCGCGGGCTCGGGGTCCGAGCCTGTCCGGGCTTCCGGACTGTTCGTTTCCGTTTTTGTTTTCTGATTCCGTTTTTCAGTCCCTTGAGTCCCTCCGGTCCCTGTCCGGGCTTCTGCTCAGGGCCGGGACGGGGCGGGAAAACGGGGCTCGTGGCCTTCCGGATCGGCTGGTGGGTCCCCGGTCCCTTCAGTCCCTTCGGACCCTTCTGAGTCGAAGCTCAGAAGTTGTCACCAGCGCGACCGGCTGAGCTGGTGAACGGGGGCGGTCGAAGCAGCCTCGTTGTCACATACGAGGCATCCGACTTGTCACAGGCGCTCATTCGGCAGTCGTTCTGTAACCGGAAACGAAGATCGAGAGCTTGAGGTCAAGGTCGGGACCGGGCGGTCAGGAACGCCAGATACCGGCTGAAGGCTTCGTTGCTGTCGGGGGTGAAGCGCCACTCCAGCAGGGCCGACCGCAGCTCCGGCTCGGTCAGCCAGCCATGCCAGGCGACCTCATCGGGATCGAGGACCACGGCGTCCGGCACCACGGCTTCGTGCACGCCGAGCCAGTGAGGGCTCAAGCCGCTACGGTTGATGAACGTGAACAGCAGGCGCGGCAGCGCACGAATGCCCAGCTCTTCGGTCAGCTCCCTCGCGGCGGCCTGTTCATAGGACTCGCCGACATTTGCGGCGCCACCGACCTCGACCTCATAGAGCCCGGGGAAGCGCGATACCTGCTCTGACCGTCGGTGGACGAGGATCCGTCCACGCTCATCACGACACACCGTCACGGCGACTCGGTGGAGCCAACCCTCCCGGATGGCCTGCCGGCGGCTGACCACCATCCCAAGTACACGATCTTGATCGTCGACACGCTCCACCAGTTCATCCACGACGCACACCCTGGCAGAGCCCACTGACAACGCCGCTTCTCCGAGCCCGCAGAGGCCGACCCAGGAGAACCGGAACCAAGAGGCCGGACACGGAGACCACAGTCGTGGCCTGTCTCGCTCAGGCTCAACCGCCCACAACACCGGCGGCGACAACCAGACTGCCTATATGACAACCATCGTGCTTCGGCTCACCTTCAGTCCCTGGGGGCGTCCGGTCGCGGCGGTCCTCAGAAGGCGAAGTCGACGTAGTCGATGTCGGTGAACTCCACCAGCAGACCGCCGGCGCGGGCGCCGTTGTCCTTGAAGTAGATCTCCTGGAGGCCTTCCGCGGCGATGGCGCGCAGCTGTGCCTCGCCCGCGCCGGCCTCCTGGGCGGCGAAGAGGCGGCCCGCGTACTCCGGCGGCAGGTGCTGGGTGATGCGGCGCATGCGGCCGTCGTCGGTGGTGCCGGGGGCGGCGGTGAAGCCGAAGCGGGCGCGGGTCTCGATGACCAGGCCGGTCGTCCGCGCGGCCTTCATGCGGGCGCGCTTGCGCACCAGGGGCTGCCAGCGCCGGCGTACCTCGGACTCCAGGCGGGCGGCCAGGGCCGGCTTGGGCCGCCTGATCTGGTCCCTGACGTAGCGCTCGACGGTGCGCTGGGAGATGCCGAGCAGGCGGGCCGCCTCACGGGTGGACTTGAGCTGCTTGACGAGGAAGCGCATCTGGGCACCCGCCGACTTGGGGACGGGGCGGGTGAAGTGCAGCTCGTCGGCTCGGGTGAGGCTGTCGTCGATCTCGGGCATGTCCGGCTACTCTCCGTCGGCCGCGGCGTCGTGGCCCTTGATGTGGCGGGCGGGGTTGAGTCCCTGGTCGAGCATCTCGACGGCCCACAGGAGGGACTGGGTGCCCTCGTGCTTGACCATGCCCGGGCTGACGCCGAGGCGGAAGCCGCCGGGGAGCGGCTTGCCCTCGGGGGTGCGGGGGAGGAAGTCGAGCGGGCCGGGGCCGTCGGACAGGTACACCGCGCAGTCCGAGAGGACGGCGATGGGGTGGAGGCCCGCGGCGGCGAGCTTGAGCATCTTGCGGTGCATGTTGACGCGGGCCGTGGAGATGACGGCGGCGCGGATGTCGGGGCGCCAGGTGGGGCGTTCGAGGGCCGGCCAGGGTTCGCCCGGGCGGTACGCGGCGCCCTGGGGGCGTTCGCGGAGCTTGCCGATGCCGCCCTTGACGGTGGACTTGATCGCGGAGAGGACCGGCTTCAGGACGGGGTCGGGGTGCTCCTGGAGCTCGGCCATCGCGGCCAGGAACTCGGGCTCGGGGAGCCCGGAGGTGACGCCGAGGTCCGCCATGGTGGCCACGTACGCGTCGCGCAGGCGGGTGTACCACGCGTCGAGGTAGGCGCCGTGGTCCGGGCGGAGCCACGCCTCGGTGGGGTGGACGGGGTGGCCGAGCTCCTGGGCGTAGGCGAGGGTCGGGGTGGCGTACCAGGCGGGGCCGGTGGGGGGGAGGCCGGTGGGGGTGAAGGGGCTGGGGAGGCGCGGGTCGAGTTCGAGGGAGGAGAGGTCCGCGAGCCAGCAGCCGGGGATCTTCGGGTCGAAGCGGGGGGCCGGGGTGTGGACGGCGGGTCCGATGCCGACGGGGAGGCGGTTGGCCGCCGCGGCGAAGGCCATGTTCACGTCGATGCCGACGGCGTGGGTGCGGGTGCACTCGGCGTCGGTGAGGAGCTCGGGGTCGCGGATCCAGTCGTACGCCTCCTCGTCGAGGACCTGGTCCGGGGTGCGCTGGTGGGAGCGGGGGTGGAGGGCGGCGACGACGGGGTGCTCGTCGGGGGCCTCCGGGGGCGCGGGGTCGACGGCGCGGGTGAGGGAGCCGGGGACGGGGGCGGACTCCCAGACGTTGGTCTCGGGGTTGCGCGCGGCGCGGGTGGGCGGGCGCAGGGCCGTCATGAGTTCGAGGCCGGAGACGGCGGTGGAGCCGCGCGGGGTGAGGACGCGGGTGGCGTACGTGGTGAGCAGCTCGGCGAGTTCCGGGGCGGGGAGCTCGGCGGTGTGCTCGCCCCAGGCGCGGGCGTCGAGGGCGCCCCAGGGGAGGACCGCGAGCTGGACGCACTGGCGGCCGGTGGTGGGGGAGGCCGGGCGGTAGATGCGGGGCCAGGGCCCGAAGCCGCGGCGGGTGAGCTGCCACTTGGCCTTGGCGAGGAGCTTGAGGGTGGGGTGGCCGTCGGGGAGGCGGAGGGTGCGGCGGTCTTCGAGGGTGGGGGGAAGGCCGAGGGCCTCGACGGCGGCGGGGGTGAGGACGAGGAGGGGGTCGCCGTCCTTGCCGTTGCGGTGGAGGCGGGGGGAGCGGAGGTCGGCGTCGGGGCCGAGGGCCCAGGCGATGAGGGTGGGGAGGTCGGTGCGGGCCTTGGGGGGGAGGGGGAGGAGGAGGCCCCGGGCGGCGTGGGCCTTGTCGGTGCCGTCCAGGACGAGGAGGGGGCCGTTCCCTTCCAGGGGGGTGGGAGGGTGTCCCTGCGGGGCCGTTCCCCTGCCCGCCCTTTCCCGCGACCGGGGCTGCGCCTCGGACCCCGCGGCGTTAACGGCGTTAACGGCGTTAACGGTCTGGGCTTGGGTGGGGGTGGGGGGTGCGGGCTGCGGTGTGGCTGCCGGGTCCGGTGCGGGAGCGTTAACGGCGTTAACGCCGCCAACGGTCGAGTCCGGCGCCGGGGCAGGGGCAGGGGGCGGGGTATTAACGGCGCTAACGGTCGGCTCGGGGGTGGCCGGGGTATTAACGGCGTTAACGGTCGGCTCGGGTGCCGGGGCGGGAGCGTTGACGGCGTCAACGGGGTGGAGGGTGGAGAGGCCTTCCAGGAGGCGGGCGTATGCGGCGCGCTTCGGGGCGCGCGGGGCCGTACGGCCGGTCTCCCAGGACGTGATCGTTTCACGACGGACGGACAGGGCCTTGGCGATCTGGTCCTGGCTCAGACCCGCGGCTTCGCGCAGGCGCTTGCGCTCGTCCGGGTGCGGGAGCGGGTCCTGGGCGGCTTCTTCCAGCAGTGCGTCGACCGCTGCGAAGAGGCTCTCTTGTTCGTCGGGCATTGGTGCTTACCTCCGGGTGCAGCCTAGGTGAACCGCACCGTTGAACGCACATGAAGCACACGTGGGAGCGTTAACGGCGTTAACGGCGTTAACGCCCCCGGCGTGGGGTGCTGCATCGGATGCCCGCTCAGAGGCGCTGCATCAGGAGTTCCGTGACGGCCTTGAGGTCGTCCGGGGTCAGGTGGGCCGTCAGCGAGTCCGCGATCGTTTCCGGGGAGTCCGTAGCGATCGTGATCCGGGGGGCGGCCGCGGGTGCGGGAGCGTTAACGGCGTTAACGCCGTTAACGGTCGGACGGGTCGGCGCCGGGGTCGGGGTCGGCGCCGGGGTCGGGGTATTAACGGCGTTAACGGTCGGCGGGGGAGTGTGCGTGCGCTGGCGCGGCGGGTTGGGGGAGTGCAGGGTGTCCTCGGCCGCCTCCTCCTGCTGCTCCTGGGGCAGCCGCCCGATCCGGCGGGCCGGCTCCACCTTGAGCTCTCCCGTGTCGACCTTCTCCTGGAGGGCCGGGGTGAGGTTCAGGAGGGTCAGGCGCTGGGAGACCCAGGCGGCCGTCTTGCCCAGCCGCTTCGCGACCTGGGCCTGGGAGCCGTGGACGTCGACGAGCTCCTGGAGCGCGCGGGCCTGGTCCATGGGGGCGACGTCCACGCGGTGGACGTTCGCGATCAGGGCCGACTCCAGGATGTCCGCCGCGGAGGCGGAAAGGGCGTCGTTCACGTGGATGTGCATGGTCTTGAGGCCGGCCAGCTGGGCCGCCGCCAGGCGGCGGTTGCCGTCGATGACCACGTACGGGGCCCGGCCCAGGCCGTCGGTCTGGCCCGGGTGGGCCTCCATGAAGGCCATGCGGGTGGCGACCGCGAGGGGCTGGAGCTGGCCGCGGGAGATGAGGGACTGGGCCAGCTCGTCTAGCTCGGTGAGGTCCTCGCGGAGGTTGAACGGGTTGTGGGCGAGCGCCTCGATGGGAACCTCGGACGGCGCGGCCATTCCGGAGGTGGGGGCTCCGGTCGCCTCCGCGATCGCCGCGCGGCGGGGGCTGACGTTCACGGGCTGGGCCCGTGCGAAGGAAGCGGAGACTCCGAGTTTGTCGGCCTTGCTCATGAGATCTCCCTGGCGAGGGCACGCAGCGCGATGGCCTGGTCGCCCTTGGGCGAGTAGACGAACAGGGGCTGCTTCACGCGGACGGCCTCGCGCTGTTCCTTGAGGTCGGGTACGACGGCGACGACGCGCGGATCCTTTATGTCCATCCAGGCCTGGAGCGAGGAGGTCGCGATGTAGCCGCGGCGGCCGTCGTAGAGGTTGACGACGAGACCGAGGTAGTCGATGTCGAGGCTGAGGTCGTCGCGCAGGTCGTTGATCTGGGAGGTGAGGAGGTCGTACGCGTCGGCCGACGAGTCCTCCGCCTGTACGACGATCAGCGCGCCGGAGGCGCCCGGCTGCTCGGTGTCGCGGCGGCGCCCGTAGTAGATGGCGGCGTCCATGCTGAGGCCGAGGCTGGGCGGGCAGTCGATGAGGATGACGTCGTACTCGGACTCGACGGGGGACAGGGCCCGTTCGAGGGCGGCCTCGCGGGCGCGGACGGTGGAGAGGCGGACGTCGAGGAGGAAGGCGTCCGTGCACGCGGGCAGGAGGTGGAGGCGGTTGCCGAAACGCTGGTCCGGGACGGGGACGATCAGGTCGGCGAGCGGGCCCTTGGCCTCGCCGGCCATGTGGCACGTGAGGCTGTCGCCGCCGATGGGCAGCGGCTGCTGGCCGAGCTGCTTGGTGAGGTGGCCCTGGGGGTCGAAGTCGATGAGCAGGACGCGCATGCCGAGGCCCGGCAGGTCTTCGAGGTCCAGGGGGGAGGAGGTCTCGGGGTGCTGCTCCCCGCCGGCCGTGGCCTCCTCGGACGCGGCGCGGGCCAGCTGGCGGGCGATGCGGACCGGGTGGAGGCTGTCCGGGTCCTCGGCGAGGGCCTCGGCGGTGCCGGCGGTGATGGCGGTCTTGCCCACGCCGCCCTTCTGGTTGCACACGACGATGCGGCGTACGACGGAGGGCCGCTTGACCGTGGGCGCCGGGTTCATCTCCAGCCAGAGGCGGACGGCCTGGGCGAGCCCCTGGATGAGGGAGACGCCGCGGTCCTTGGAGCCGGCGCGGAAGGACTCCCACTGGCCGGCGGGCAGCCAGGTGGAGAACGATTCGGCGCCCGAGGTGTCGACGGGGGAGGGGGCGGAAGCGAGGGCGCTCCAGTGAGAGATTCCCTGGTGGACGGCGTCCTGGATGTCGACCCGCAGTTGGGCGGTGCGGATTTTCAACTCCTGGCGGAGCCACGGGGGGAGCTTGGAGACGACCTTCTCTCGGTCGCTCTGAGACGAGGGCGAAGTCATGAGAGGGACTTTACTAACGTTCACAGGCCGATGTGCGCGCCACGCTTGGGTTTTGCTATCGAAATGGCGCCAGAGGCGGTGCGATGGGCTCCGGGAACGCCGCAGGGCGGCCTCGCACCCGCCGTAGCGAGCACCCCCGTGGTTCACCACGGCGTGTGCGAGGCCGCCCTGTACGCGCCGTCAGCCGACCGGTACCGCCACGGAGTCCGGGGTGGTGGTCAGTCCGAGTTCGGCCCGGCAGGCAGGCGAGCCGGCGGGGGCGAAGAGGGGGAGACGGTCGGCGGGGACGATGCCGGGGAGGAGGAAGTTCCACAGGTCGGTCACCCGCGTGTGCAGGTCGCCGCGGCCGGTGCGGACGTGTGAGGTGACCTGGATCCCGGTGAACGAGCCGACGAGGAGTGTCGAGAGGTCGTACAGGTCGAGCGACGGGAAGAGGTCGCCGCGGTGCTGGGCCGGCTTCAGACAGCCGAAGACGGTGTCGATCCAGACGTTGTACGGGGTGGGGTCGGGGTTGGTGAAGGAGCCGAACTCGATGACGAGCCGGATGGCGGCCCGGATGCGGACGTTGGAGCGCAGTCCGTGTGCCATCTGGTGCGTCAGGTCGATGACCGTCTGGAGGCCGGGCTCCTCGATGGCGGGGACGCCTTCGGAGACCTGGAACTGCTCGTCCATCAGGGTGCGGGCGAGGGCTTCCTTGGACTGGAAGTGGAAGTAGAGGGCGCCCTTGGTGACTCCGGCGTGCTTGACCACGTCACTGAGGCTGGCGGCGCCGAAGCCGAAGCGGTCGAAGGCGATGGCCGCGCCGTCGAGGATCGCTTGCCGGGTGATCTCGGCACGTTCCTGCCGGGCCCTTGCCATGTGGGGATCTCCTGGTGCGTTGGCGCTCGCCGCTTGCTGGTTGCCGTCGGCGGTGTGCGGGCCCCGGCCGACTGCTGCGACCGGAACTCGTACAAGGTTCAATCTACTCGGGCGATGCCAAAGAAAACCAGTCGACAAGTACTTTTAAGTGCCGGGTGACTGACGGTTCGTGGGAGCCGAGGGCGTTAACGCCGTTAACGCCGTTAACGCCGTTGACACTCGGACCCCTGGAAGTGTGGGGCGGTTCGTTGCCGGGGCGGGGGCTTCGGCGGAAGCCTGTGGTGGTGGGAGCGTCACGTGATCCGCTCGAAGCCGTGCTGGTGGCCGTACCCGTCGTCGTCCTCGCCTGTGGCGTGGCCGCCGCCCTGATGCGCAGGCTCGGGCAGACGGCCGTGGTCGGGGAGATCCTGGTGGGGATCCTGCTCGGGCCCTCGTTGCTCGGGTGGCTCTGGCCGGCGGGGAGCCGGTGGCTGCTGCCGGGCGAGGTCCTGCCGTACCTGGGGGTTTTGGGGAACCTGGGGCTGCTGGTCTTCATGTTCCTGGTCGGCCTGGAGCTTGACCCCGGGCTGCTGCGGGGGCGGGGGAGGGCCGTGGCGGTGGTGAGTCAGGCGTGTGTGTGGATCCCGCTGGGGCTCGGGAGCCTGCTGGCGCTGGCGATGTACGGGGTCCTCGCGCCGGAGGGGGTCGGGCGCGCCGAGTTCGTGCTGTTCGTTGCCGTCGCGATGAGCGTGACCGCCTTCCCCGTGCTGGCGCGGATCCTGAAGGACCAGGGGCTCTACGGGACGCCGGTGGGGGCGCTGGCGATGGCGTGCGCGGCGGTGGCGGACGTGGTGGCGTGGTGTCTGCTGGCGTTGGTGGTGGCCATGGCGCAGCCGCGGGCGAGCGGGGGCGCGGGTGCCGGCGGGGGCGGGGGAGGGGCCGGGTGGGGGATCGCCGGGATGGGAGTCTTGGCCGGGGTGTTCCTGGCGGGGATGTGGTGGGGGGTGCGGCCCTTGCTGGCGTGGGGGGTGAAGCGGTGGGCTTCCGAGGGGGAGCCCGGAGCCGGGATGGTGGTCGGTCTGTGCAGCGGGCTCTGCCTGTCGGCGTACGCGACCAACGCCATGGGGGTGCACGCGCTGTTCGGGGCGTTCGTGTTCGGGGCGGTGGTGCCGAGGACGGAGGCGGTCGAGGCGGCGGCGGAGCGGATGCGGGCGTTCGCGGTGCCGGTGCTGCTGCCGCTGTTCTTCGTCGGGAGCGGACTCAAGACGGACGTGGGGCTGCTGGGGAGCGGCGCCGCGTGGCTGTGGGCGGTGGCGGTGCTGGCGGTCGCGGTCGCCGGGAAGTGGGGCGGTGGGGCGGGGGCCGCGCTGCTGGCGGGGCAGCCGGTACGGGACGCGGTGACGCTGGGCGCGCTGATGAACTGCCGGGGGGTGACGGAGCTGGTGGTGCTGAACGTGGGGCTCGGGCTCGGGGTGATCGGACCGGAGCTGTTCACGGCGCTGGTGCTGATGGCTTTGGTGACGACGGCGGTGACGGGCCCCGTCGTACGGGCCCTGCGCGGGCGGGGACGGGAGGGGGCCGGGGGCGACGGTGCGGCCGCTCCGGTCGGCCTTCGGCGTTAACGCCGTTAACGCCGTTAACGCCGTTAACGGTCCCGGCCGCCGGGGGCGCCGGGCGTTAACGCCGTTAATGATCCACTGGGACGGATCCCGCGTTGCCGGTGCGGTGGTCCGCCGGCGGACGGGTCGGCCCGGCGTTAACGGCGTTAACGCCGTTAACGGTCCGGGATGTGGAATGGGCGACGGGCCGCGTCTCACGGGATGTGCGGGGCGCTCGCGGCGTCCAGGGCGGTGAGGGCCGCCGGCCAGGGGAAGTGGGGCGGGGAGTCGGGGCCGGCCGGGCCGGGGACGAAGCCGCCCTCGCCGTAGAGGACGGAGGCGCCCGCACCGCGCAGGGTGGCCAGGGACTGGTCGAACTGCGGGTGGGCGGCGAGCGCGGCGTTCGTACAGGGCATCGTGACGACGGGGGTGCCCTTGCCGATCGCCTCGGCGGCGACGCCCACGACGAAGCGGTCGGTGAGGCCGAGGGCCCAGGCGTTGAGGGAGTTGAAGGTGGCAGGGGCGAAGAGCAGGGCGTCGGCGGGCGGCCATACGTCCGCCTCGCCGGGGAGTTTGTACTGCCAGCGCACCGGGTGCCCGGTCAGGGCCGCCAGGCCGTCGAGGCTTCCGGCGACCCAGTGCGCGGCGGTGGGGGTGAGGCCGAGGCAGACGTCCCAGCCGCGGGACTGGGCGTCCTCGATCACGTGGGCCACGTCGAAGACGGGCGGGGCGGCGGAGCAGAGCAGGTAGAGAGTCCTCGTGGGGGTCATACCGACATGTGATCACATTGCTTGATCTCGACCCTAGTTGAGGGAGTGTGATCGGCCACTTCGGGACCCTGAACGAGGATGCGGGGCCGGCCTGAGCCGCGCGTGGACGCTCGCGCATGGAGTTGAGCTCTTCGGCGATGTCGCGTCTCGTCCGGGCGGGCTTGACTTGAGCCATGACACAGACGACGAACGACAACTCGCCCGCCGCCCTCCTCATCGGAGGGAACGGCAAGACCGGTCGGCGCGTCGCGGAGAAGCTCCGCGCCCAGGGGCGCCCCGTGCGCATCGGTTCGCGTACCGGCGCTCCCGCCTTCGACTGGAACGCGCCCGGGACCTGGGGGCCGGCGCTGGAGGGCGTCGACCGGGTGTACGTCACCTACCATCCCGACCTCGGCTTCCCCGGGGCCGCCGAGCAGGTCGGGGCGTTCGCCGAGGTGGCCGTGGCCGCCGGGGCGCGCCGGCTGGTGCTGTTGTCCGGGCGGGGCGAGGCGGCGGCGCGGCACGCGGAGGAGTGCCTGAAGGTGTCGGGGGCCGACTGGACGGTCGTCCGGGCCAGCTGGTTCAACCAGAACTTCGACGAGGACTTCTTCCTGGAGCCCGTACGGGCCGGGGAGCTCGCCCTGCCGACCGCGGACGCCGTGGAGGCCTTCGTCGACACGGACGACATCGCCGAGGTGGTGGTGGCCGCGCTGACCGACGACCGGCACGCCGGCCGGACGTACGAGCTGTCCGGGCCGCGGCTGATGAGCTTCGCCGAGGTCGCCGCCGAGCTGTCGAAGGCGACGGGGCGCGAGATCGCGTACGTGCCCGTCTCGGACGAGGAGTACCGGGGCGTGCTCCGCGAGGTGGGCCTGCCGCAGGAGTTCGCCGACCTGTTCGCGCAGATCCTCGACGGGCGCAACGCGCACCTGGTGCACGGGGTGGAGGAGGTGCTCGGACGGAAGCCGAAGGACTTCGCCGACTACGCCCGTGAGGCGGCGGCCACCGGTGTCTGGGAGGTTTGAGTTCCTGACGCGGGGGCGGGGAGAGGATGGGGCCATGGACACGCTGAGCGGTCTCCTCGAAGGCCCCAAGGCCCGGGGCGCATTCCTCCTCAAGGCCGTGTACAACCCGCCCTGGGCGGTACGGATCGAGGACCGGGCCCCGCTCTCGGTGGCCACGATGGTGCACGGTACGAGCTGGCTGCTCCCCGACGGCGGCGAGCCGGTGCTGATCGGCCCCGGGGACGTGGCCGTCGTACGCGGGCCCGAGCCCTACACGATCGCCGACTCCCCGGACACGCCGGTGCAGGTCACCGTCGATCCGGACCAGCGGTGCAGCACCGCGGACGGCGAGGACGTCACCGACAGCATGGCGCTGGGTGTGCGCACGTGGGGAGCGGAGCACGAGGAGGCCGGGTCGGCGGTGATGCTGAGCGGCACGTACCAGGCGCCGAGCGAGATCGGCCGCCGGCTGCTGGCCGCGCTGCCGACGATCGTGGTCCGGCCGGCGGCGGCCGCGGACGCCACGCTGATCGGGCTGCTGGGCTCGGAGATCTCCCGGGACGAGCCGGGCCAGGAGCTGGTCCTGGACCGGCTGTTGGACCTCCTGCTGATCGGGGTGCTGCGCACGTGGCTCGCGGATCCCGGCTCGGGGGCACCGGGCTGGTACCGGGCGCAGGGTGATCCGGTGGTCGGGCGGGCGTTGCGGCTGCTGCACGAGGACCCGGCCCACGGCTGGACGGTGGAGGAGCTCGCGCACAAGGCCGGGGTCTCGCGGGCCTCGCTGGCGCGGCGGTTCACGGAGCTGGTGGGGGAGCCGCCGATGGCGTACCTGACGGGGTGGCGGCTGGCGCTGGCCGCCGATCTGCTGCGGGAGCCGGACGCCACGGTGGCGACGGTGGCCCGGCGGGTGGGGTACGGGTCGGCGTTCGCGCTGTCGACGGCCTTCAAGCGGGTACGGGGGGTGAGCCCGCAGGAGTTCCGCACGGGGTCGGCGGCCGCGCGGACGGCCCGGCCGGAGGCCGCCGGGCCCTCGCGCACGGTGGTCCTGCCGGGCGGGACAGGACCCGGTCCGAAGATCCCCTAGGCCGACAGGTCCAGTACGCCGACGGTCTGGCCGCCGCTCAACTCGCCGGTGAGGCGGAAGCCCAGGCCCAGGTAGAACGGCTCGGGCGTGCCGGGGCCGGGCTCCCACGTGACGTACGCGCGGCCCGAGCCGCGGCGGCGGAGCTCGGCGGTGACGGCGCGGACCGCGAAGCGGCCGTAGCCCTTGCCCTGGTGGCCGGCGGAGACGTTCAGGCGCCAGATGCCCGAGCGGATGTCTGCGGGGTCCCTCTCCGGGTCCCAGGCGATGTCGACGAAGGCCATGACGAAGCCGACGACCTCGTCGCCGTCGACGACCGCGCGCGGCCAGGCGGTGTCCCCGTGGACGTAGGCCTCGGCGAGGGACTTGACCACGGGGGACACGAGATGGGCCTGGTCGGGCCGCACCCGGACCGCGCACACCGCGTCGAAGTTGGCTGCGGTGACCGGCTCCAGGCGGAGTGCGGAGGTGCTCATGGCCGCACCCTAACCGAGGGTGCGTCGTGCGCGGACGGCGGATGTTTCGAGAGAGACCGACAGCAGGGACCGACAGCGGAGACAAGGAGCTTCACATGCAGACAGACCTCGCCGCCGGCGGCGGCAGCCGGATCACCACCGCCCTGCTCACGGTCTCGACCGTGCTCGTGGGCCTGATGGCGGGCCTGTTCTTCGCCTTCGACGTCTCGGTGATGCCGGGGCTGGCGCGGGGCGACGATCAGACGTACGTCACCGCGATGCGGAACATCAACGCCGTCATCGACGGCAACGGGCTGTTCGGCACCGTCTTCGTGGTGGCCCTGCTCGCCGCCGTCGCCTCGGCGGCCGCGGAACTGCGCGGGGGCCGGCGAGGGGTCGCGGTGTGGGCGGGGGCGGGGGCGTTGCTGTACCTCGTCGTCCTGGTGATCACCTTCACCGTCAACATCCCGCTGAACAACGAGCTCGCGGCCGCGGGCGACGCGGCCCGGACGGCCGCCCTCCCGATCGTGGACCGGTTCAAGGGGACCTGGGTCGCGGCGAACATCGTGCGTACGCTCTGCTGCACGGTGGCGCTGATCGCCCTCGTACGGGCGCTGGTGCTGTACGGGCGGGCCACCGCCCGGTGACGGAGCGGCCGGGCCGCGTCAGAGGCGGCCGCTGAGGACCAGGGCCCAGGCCAGGCAGCCGAGGGCGATCGTGCACAGCAGCGTCCGCCAGTGGTTGGCCGGCACCCAGCGGGACTCGAAGGCCCTGCGGACGGCGGCCGGGTCGGCGATGTGCTCGACGGGGCCGGCCCGGTCCAGGGCGTTGTTGAGCGGGACGTTGACCCGGCCCGTGACCGCGAGCTGGAGGACGTACGCGAGGAGCGCGGCGATCAGCGGCGGCGCCACGGAGCCCGCGCCGGAGGCGAGGTGCAGGACCAGCGCGAGGGCCGTCAGCAGCAGGGAGCCGAGGAAGGCGGTCATGAACAGGCCGTTGATGATGGCGACGTTGACGCGCTGCATCACCTGGATGAGCGTACGGTCGTCCGAGCGCCGCAGCGCCGGCATCACGGACACGTCGAAGGCGAAGAACAGGCCCGCCGTCAGGCCCACGAGCACGGTCGCGGCGATGAGTACGACGAGTCGTGCGGTGTCCACGTCCTGTTCCCCCTGCTGATCGGATCGTGCGCGGGCGGTCGTTCACGGCTCAGCCGATCGTAGGGGCACGCGGGGTGTCCGGGGGGTGGACCGCGCTTCGGAAAAGTGCGCGTGTACGTACAGACTCCGCCTGGAAGCGACCTGTACTCGCGGACCTGATGGCAGCATGCACCTGCCGTCGTCTACGCACCCGTACTCCCCAGGAGGACATACGTGAAGGACTCGAAGGACACGCTGGAAGCACTGCGGGCCGAGATCGAGCGCCGCAACCCCGCGCAGCCGGAGTTCCACCAGGCGGTGCGGGAAGTGCTGGAGACCCTCGCGCCGGTCTTCGCCGCGCGGCCCGAGTACGCGGATCCGGCGGTGGCGCTGGTGGAGCGGCTGACGGAGCCGGAGCGGCAGATCGTGTTCCGGGTGCCGTGGCAGGACGACCGCGGCCGGGTCCACGTCAACCGCGGCTTCCGCGTCGAGTTCAACAGCGCGCTGGGCCCGTACAAGGGGGGCTTGCGCTTCCACCCCTCCGTGGACATCGGCGTGGTGAAGTTCCTGGGCTTCGAGCAGATCTTCAAGAACGCGCTGACCGGGCTCGGCATCGGCGGCGGCAAGGGCGGCAGCGACTTCGACCCGCGCGGCCGCTCGGACGCCGAGGTCATGCGGTTCTGCCAGTCGTTCATGACCGAGCTGCACCGGCACATCGGCGAGCACACCGACGTGCCCGCGGGGGACATCGGCGTGGGCGGCCGCGAGATCGGCTACCTGTTCGGCCAGTACCGGCGCATCACCAACCGCTGGGAGGCGGGGGTCCTGACCGGCAAGGGCGCGGGCTGGGGCGGCTCCGCGATCCGGCCGCAGGCCACCGGCTACGGCAGCGTCCTGTTCGCCGCGGAGATGCTGAAGGTCCGGGGCGGGTCGCTGGACGGCCTCTCCGCGGTGGTCTCCGGCTCCGGCAACGTCGCCCTGTACACGATCGAGAAGCTCCAGCAGCTCGGCGCCAACCCGCTGACCTGCTCGGACTCCCACGGCTACGTCGTAGATGACAAGGGCATCGACCTCGCGCTGCTGAAGCAGATCAAGGAGGTCGAGCGCGGCCGGGTGAGCGAGTACGCGCAGCGGCGCGGCTCCTCGGCACGGTACGTGCAGGGCGGGCGGGTCTGGGAGGTCCCGGCGGACGTGGCCTTCCCGTCCGCCACGCAGAACGAACTGGACGGCCAGGACGCCCGTACGCTCATCGCGAGCGGGGTCAAGGCGGTCTCCGAGGGCGCCAACATGCCGACCACGCCGCAAGCCGTGCGGCTGTTGCAGGAGGCCGGGGTCGCGTTCGGGCCCGGCAAGGCCGCCAACGCGGGCGGAGTCGCCGTCAGCGCGCTGGAGATGAGCCAGAACGCGGCGCGCGTCGCGTGGAGCGCGGAGCGCGTCGAGGACGAGCTCGCGGGCATCATGCGGTCGATCCACGCGGTCGCGTACGAGACCGCCGAGCGGTACGGGGCGCCGGGCGACTACGTGACGGGCGCCAACATCGCCGGCTTCGAGCGGGTCGCCGACGCGATGCTCGCCCAGGGCGTCATCTGACCGGCCGCGGGATCACGGGCGACGGGGTCCGGGGCTGCGGCCCCGGGCCCCGTCGTCCGTGCCCCGGTGGAGGTGGCGGGCCGTAGCCTGGGGCCGAGCTGCCGGAGTGAACACCGAGGGGGACGCGAGCGTGCTGACGGCGTTGGACGGGGTCTACGGGGACAGGGCGGACGCGGTCTCCGTCGCGGGGCGCAGCGCCTCGTACGAGGAACTGCTCGGCGCGGCGCGGGCGGTGGCCGCCGACGTGGCCGGGGCCAAGGCCTTCGCGATGACGGCGACGGCCTCCCTGGAGACCGTCGCGGCCGCCGTCGGCGGGCTGCTGGCCGGGGTGCCGTTCGTACCGCTGCCGCCCGACGCCGGGCCCGCCGAGCGGGAGCACATCCTGCGGGACTCCGGGGCGGAGGTGGTGGAGGTGGACTTCGCCCGGCGCTCCGACCGGACCGGACCGGGCGCCGCGCCCGGGGATCCGGCGCTGGTGCTGTACACCTCCGGGACCACGGGCGCGCCCAAGGGCGTGGTGCTGACCGGTGCGGCCCTCGCCGCCGACCTGGACGCGCTGGCCGGGGCCTGGCAGTGGAGCGCGGAGGACACCCTCGTGCACGGGCTGCCGCTGTTCCACGTACACGGGCTGGTCCTCGGCGTGCTCGGGGCGCTGCGCACCGGCAGCCGCCTCGTGCACACCGGGCGGCCGACGCCGGAGGCGTACGCGCGGGCGGGCGGGAGCCTGTACTTCGGGGTGCCGACCGTGTGGTCCCGCATCGCCGCGGAGCCGGAGGCCGCGGGCGCCCTGTCGGGGGCGCGGCTGCTGGTCTCGGGCAGCGCGGCGCTGCCGGCGCCGGTGTTCCGGGACCTGGAGCGGCTGACCGGGCTGCGGCCGGTGGAGCGGTACGGGATGACGGAGACGCTGATCACGGTCAGCGGGCGGGCGGGCGGCGAGGTACGGCCCGGTACGGTCGGCACCCCGCTGCCCGGGATCCGTACGCGCATCGCGGCCGAGCCGGGCGCCGAGATCGGGGAGCTGCAGCTGACCGGGCCGACGCTGTTCGCGGGGTACCTGGGGCGGCCGGAGGCCACGGCGGCCGCGTACACCGAGGACGGGTGGTTCCGTACGGGCGACATCGCGGCCGTGGACGAGGCGGACGGGGTGCACCGGATCGTGGGGCGGGCCTCGATCGACATGATCAAGACGGGCGGGTACCGGGTCGGCGCGGGGGAGATCGAGAACGCGCTGCTGGACCACCCCGCAGTGAGCGAGGCGGCGGTGGTGGGGGTCCCGGACGCGGACCTGGGGCAGCGGATCGTGGCGTTCGTGGTGGCGCAGGGGGTGACGGCGCAGGAGCTCACGGACTTCGTCGCCGCGTACCTGTCCGTGCACAAGAGGCCGCGGGAGGTGCGGTTCGTGGCGGCGGTGCCGCGCAATGCGATGGGCAAGCCGCAGAAGAAGCTGTTGCTGACGGGGGAGTACGGACCGCAGGCGGGCTGAGGGGCTGGTGGCGCTATGACGCGTCATGTGGCGCCACGTGGCGTCAGGTGGCGTCAGGTGGCGCCATGCGGTGCCATGCGGAGCCCTCGCGGGTGTGTTCTCGGGTGCCGCACCCTCGCGGTTGCGGGAATATCTCCGGTGTTTCCGCAGGTGGGAGGCGCTTCTTAAAGTCTGGCGCCATCGGTGGTGCCATCGGGGCTTGCAAGTGGCGCCATTGTGGTGCCATCATTGAGTCATGGACCTCACGCCCTATGTCGACAACCTTCGCCGCGAGCTCGCGGTGGCCGCCGAAGCCGGCGGGGAAGAAGCGCGCAACCTGGCCGATCGGCTCACGGCTCCGCTGGAGTCGGCGACCCGGCTGACCATGCTCAACGTGCTCTCCGCCGCGATGGACGAGATCACCCGCGAGCTCGCGCCCGGCTCGGTCGACCTGAGGCTGCGGGGGCTTGACCCGGATTTCGTGGTGACGCTGCCGCCCACCGAGGGCGGCGCCTCCGCCGGGCCGGCCGCGCCCTTCGAGCCGCTCCCGGCACCGGCACCGGCCGTGCCCGACGGCGACGAGGGCAGCACCGCCCGCGTCAACCTGCGCCTGCCGGCCCACCTCAAGGCGCGCGCCGAGGAGGCCGCGAACCGCGAGGGCCTGTCGGTCAACGCCTGGCTGGTGCGGGCCGTGTCCGCCGCGGTCGACGGCGGCGCCCGGCCGCGCCCGGCGGAGAAGACCAAGAGCGTCGGACAGAGCATCACCGGCTGGGTTCGCTAGCCCAGCCCAGCAGCCCACACGCAAAGCCACCACTTCACCCCACAGACCCAAGAGGACGGGACAGCCATGCCTTCTTTCGACACTCCCGAACCGATCTCGGCCACGGCGCGCGTGGAGGCCGGTTCCATCCAGTTCGTCGCCGGCGAGCGCACCGACACCGTCGTCGAGGTGCGCCCCCGCGACCCGAAGAAGGACCTGGACGTGCGGACGGCCGAGCAGACCGAGGTCGCCTGCTCGGGCGGCGTACTGACCGTCAGGACGCCCAAGTCCAACATGTTCGGCCGCACCGGCGTCGTCGACGTGACCGTCGAACTGCCCACGGGCTCGCGCATCGACACGACCGGCTCCTGGACCCAGGTGTTCGGCGAGGGCCGGCTCGGCGAGGTCCGCGTGAAGACCTCGTCCGGCGACGTCCGCCTCGACACCACCGGCCCGCTGCACCTGAAGGCCTCGCACGGGTCGATCACCGTCGACCGGGTCGAGGGATCGGCCGAGATCACCACCAGCTCCGGCAGCCTGCGCGTCGGCCTCGTCGACGGGCCGGCCGTCCTGAAGAACTCGCACGGCAGCACGACCGTCGGCGCCGCGATCGGAGAGCTGCGGGTGAACGGCGCCAACGGTGACATCGAGATCCGGCGGGCCGAGGACTCGGTCACCGCCACCACCGCCCACGGCACGCTGCGCGTCGGCGAAGTGGTCCGCGGAACGGTCCAGTTGGAGACCTCGTACGGGGCCATCGAGGTCGGCGTCCGCGAGGGCACCGCCGCCTGGCTCGACGTCAGCTCCACCTCCGGCCAGGTCCGCAACGGGCTCACCCCGTCCGAGAGCCCGGAGGGCGGCGAGGAGACCGTCCAGGTCCGCGCCCGCACCCGGCACGGCAACATCGACGTCCGCCGCGCCAAGGCCTGAGCACCGGACACCCTGCCCCTTCCGTCTTCCCACGCCTTCGAAATGGAGGGCCTCATGCCTTCTTCTGTCATGCCCACGCCAAGGTCGGCCGGCGGTCACGCGTCGCCCGCCGCCGTCACCACCACCGGTCTGCGCAAGTCGTACGGTGACAAGACCGTTCTCGACGGGGTCGACCTGCACATCCCGGCCGGGTCCGTGTTCGCACTGCTGGGGCCCAACGGAGCCGGCAAGACCACCGTCGTGAAGATCCTCTCGACGCTCATCTCAGCCGACGGCGGGCAGGCCCGGGTCGCGGGCCACGACGTCGCCACGGCACCGGACGGGGTGCGCGCCGCGATCGGCGTCACCGGGCAGTTCTCCGCCGTCGACGGGCTGATCACCGGCGAGGAGAACATGCTCCTCATGGCGGACCTGCACCACCTCTCCCGCAGCGAGGGGCGGCGCGTGGCGGCCGAACTGCTGCAGCGCTTCGACCTGGTGGAGGCGGCGAAGAAGCCGGCGTCCACCTACTCCGGCGGCATGAAGCGCCGCCTCGACATCGCCATGACCCTGGTGGGCGACCCGCGGATCATCTTCCTCGACGAGCCGACCACCGGCCTCGACCCCCGCAGCCGCCACAACATGTGGCAGATCATCCGCGAGCTGGTCACGGGCGGCGTCACCGTCTTCCTCACCACGCAGTACCTGGAGGAGGCGGACGAGCTCGCCGACCGCATCGCCGTGCTCAACGACGGCAGGATCGCGGCCGAGGGCACCGCGGAAGAGCTCAAGCGGCTGATCCCCGGCGGACACGTCCGGCTCCGCTTCTCCGACCCGGCCGCCTACCGCGGCGCCTCCCTCGCGCTGCGGGAGGTCACCCGGGACGACGAGGCGCTGTCGCTGCAGATCCCCAGCGACGGCAGCCAGCGCGAGCTGCGCTCCCTCCTCGACTGGCTCGACGCCGCGGGCATCGAGGCGGACGAGCTGACCGTGCACACCCCCGACCTCGACGACGTGTTCTTCGCCCTGACCGGTGGCGGCGACAAGGCCGGCCGGAGCAACCGGACCAACCCGGGCAACCAGACCAAGGAGACTTCCCGATGAGCTCGCTCGCCCTCGCCGTCCGCGACTCGTCCACGATGCTGCGCCGCAACCTCCTGCACGCGCGGCGCTATCCGTCCATGACGCTGAACCTGCTGCTGACGCCGATCATGCTGCTGCTGCTCTTCGTCTACATCTTCGGCGACGTGATGAGCGCCGGCATGGGCGGCGGCGCCGACCGCTCCGCGTACATCGCCTACCTGGTGCCGGGCCTCCTGCTGATGACCGTCGGCTCCACCACCATCGGCACCGCCGTGTCCGTCTCCAACGACATGACCGAGGGCATCATCGCCCGCTTCCGCACGATGGCGATCCACCGCGGCTCGGTGCTCGTCGGGCACGTCGTCGGCAGCGTGTTGCAGTCGGTCGTCAGCGTGGTCCTGGTGGGGGCCGTGGGCGTGGCCATCGGCTTCCGCTCCGTGGACGCCACGGCCCTGGAATGGCTCGCGGCCTTCGGGCTCCTGACGATGTTCGCCCTGGCGCTCACCTGGATCGCGGTCGGGATGGGCATGGTCAGCCCGAACGCCGAGGCGGCCAGCAACAACGCGATGCCGCTGATCTTCCTCCCGCTCATCTCCAGCGCGTTCGTCCCGGTGGACGCGATGCCCGGCTGGTTCCGGCCGATCGCCGAGTATCAGCCATTCACCCCGGCCATCGAGACCCTGCGCGGGCTCCTGCTCGGCACCGAGATCGGCGTCAACGGGTGGCTGGCGCTCGGCTGGTGCCTCGCCCTCACCCTGCTCGGCTACTTCTGGTCGAAGTCGGTCTTCGACCGCGACCCCAAGTAGCCGGGACGACGGCCCGGACCGTCTCCCGCAGAACGTCCCGCCCCAGGGCGGGACGTTCGCCGTTTCAGCCGCTGCTCGCTTCCCGCCGGAGCGGGGCTCCAGAACCGCTCAAGGATGCCCGGAGCGGGCGGGACGGGGGCAGCGACCGAAGGAAAGCGACTGAGCGGCTCTTCGGTCGCTCGCAGAGAAGGAGAGAAGATGCAGGTCAGGGACTTGTTTGAAGAGAACAGCGACTGAAGCGACTCAAGTTTCGGGTATATGGAGGCATTGGCGTGCGCGTGTGTGTGCGTGCGCGCGTGTCATATATGGGGGTCTTCAGTCGCTTCAGTCGCTGTTTTGCCTTGCACGGGTCTGTGACCTGGTGTTCTGTGAGCCACGCCACGAGCGACCGAAGGAGGGCCAGTCGCTTTCGGCCAGGTCGCACAGTCGCTGGGACCGCTCGTGGGCACGCACATCTGTTCTGGCTCATATGCCTCTCCTCTCCCAGTGGCTTCGCTAATCTGTTGTTGGGCGTTGAGTCGCTTCAGTCGCTTATGGGGGAAGTGAATGGCAGCTGACCTGCGGGTTTCGCGCAGCGACCGAAGGCAGTTCACGAGAGCTGCAGCGGTCGTGTCGCAGCCTCTGACGACTGCCACGTGGTGCGCGCGCCAGGGGTGGCCGGTTCACCCCCTTGCGCCGGGCCGCAAGACGCCCGTCGGCAACTGCGACGCGTGCCGCGTCCCGGGCCACGACCGGGGATCCTGCGCGTGCCTGCGGGCGGGCCGCTGGTGCCACGGGTTCCACGCAGCCACGCTCGACTGCGACCGGATCCGCCAGTGGTGGGGTGCGCGCCCCGATCTCGGGGTCGGCGTCGCCACCGGCCCGGCGGGCCTCGTCGTCATCGACATCGACGCGCACGGGGCGGAACTCCCTGGCCGTGAGCGGCTGTTGCCGGGGATTCCGATCCACGACACCGTCGACCTGACCGGGCTGGCCAACGGTTTCCACACCCTGGGCGTGCTGGCCGCCCTGCGCGGTGCCACGAGCCCGGCCGACGACGAGACGACCCTGCGCGTACGGACCCCGTCGGGGGGCCTGCACGTCTGGTACCGCAACGAGGGCGGCCGCCGGTGGCAGTGCTCCGCCGGGTCGGGCAGCGCCCGGGCACTGGCCTGGCAGGTCGACGTACGGGCGCACGGCGGGTACATCGTGGCTCCCGGGACCGTGACCCCCGCCGGGGTCTACCGACCGCTGGGAGCCGTACGCGGCCCCGCGCCGCTTCCGGCCTGGCTCGCGGGCGAACTGGAGCGCACCGGGCACCTGCCCGCCGAGCCCGCCGCCGGCCCCCGGCCCGTACCGCCCCGGGCCCGGCAGGCCGTCATCGCGGCCGGCGGGGGACGAGCGGACGCGCAGCGGGTGCTCGCGGGCGTGCTGGCCGAGGTGGCCGGCTGCGCGGAGATACCCGAAGGGGCCGCCTTCTCCGAGAAGTTGAACCGCGCCGCCTACACCGCCGGAGGACTCGTCGCGGCGGGACACGTCACCGAGGCCGAGGCCCTGCGGGCGCTGGAGGACGCGGCCGCAGCCTCCCGCCCCGGGCAGGAGCGCCGCTGCCGCGCCATCATCCGCGGCGGACTGAGTGCGGGCCTGGCGCGCCCGCTCGCCCTCAGAGGCCGCATGTGAGGCCGGACAACGACAGCATGCTGGCCGGATTCGACGTACAGGCCGTCGCGGCGCAGATCCTCGCGCAGCCCGTACCGGCGCCCCGCGCCCCCCGGGATTGCCCGGAGCCCGCCGCGATGACGGCCGGACGGGAGGCGGCCGACGGATTCCCGGGAGAGACGGCGACGGGGACGATGGAGGCATTGCCGGTGGCTGGATCGGCGGTGGAGGGCAGCGAGGCGACGGCCGAAGGGCTGCTGCCCGACACGCTCACCGACCGAGGCAACGCCAAACTGTTCGTCAAGCTCTACCGCAACGACTACCGGCACGTCCCGGGCATCGGCTGGTTCCGCTGGGACGGCACGCGCTGGCAGATCGACGAGGACGACACCGTCATGTGGTCCGCGGGCGACCTGGCCGAGTCCATCGCGACCACCGACCCGCGCGGCGTCCATCCCCCGGCCGCGCTCCAGCAGCACCGCCGCCGCGCGCTCAGCACCAGCGGGATGAACGCCATGCTCACCCAGGCGAAGTCCGCCCCCGGGATGGTGCTCAACGCGGCCCGCCTGGACGCCGATCCGTACGCGCTGTGCACCCCGGCCGGCGTCGTGGACCTGCGGACCGGCCACATCCGCCCCGCCGAGCCCACGAAGGACTTCCACTCCCGCTCCACGTCGGCGGCCCCGCGGCAGATGCCCACGCCCCGCTGGAACCGCTTCCTGACCGACACGTTCGGCGAGGGGCCGGAGGGCGCGGAGATGATCGACTTCCTCCAGCTGCTGCTCGGCTACTCCGTCACCGGGGACGTCGGCGCCCAGGTCATGCCGTTCCTGTTCGGATCCGGCAAGAACGGCAAGTCCGTCCTGCTGGACGTCCTGATGAAGCTGCTCGGGGACTACGCGGACGCCGCTCCCCCCGGGTTCCTGATGTCCCGCCCGTACGAGGGGCATCCGACCGACCTCGCCGAACTCCACGGCCGCCGCGTCATCGTGTGCAGCGAGGTCAAGCCGGGCGACCGCTTCGACGAGGCCCGGGTCAAACTGCTCACCGGAGGCGACCGCATCAAGGCGCGCCGGATGCGGCAGGACTTCTTCAGCTTCGAGCCGACGCACAAGATGTGGCTGCTGGGCAACCACCGTCCCGAGGTCGGCACCGGCGGGTTCGCGTTCTGGCGGCGCATGCGGCTGATCCCGTTCGAGCGGGTCGTCTCCGACGACCGCAAGGTCGACAACCTGGCGGACGTACTCGTCACCCAGGAGGGCCCGGGCATCCTCAACTGGCTGATCGACGGCGCCCGCCGCTACCTCGGCGGCGACCGCGACCTCACGGGACCGGAGCGGGTCCGCATCGCGACGACGGCGTACGCGGAGACCGAGGACCACACCGGGCGCTTCATCGGCGAGACCTGCCGGCTGGAGGCCGATCTGCGGGCGGAACAGGCACAGCTCTACGCGGCCTACAGGGGCTGGTGCCAGCATGAGGGCGCTCCGGCGATCTCGTCCCGGGCCTTCGCGGCGCGGGTGCGCGAATCGGTGGGACTGGCCTCGCCGAAGGAAATGATCCTGTCCAACCAGCGCAAGTACTACCCGGGCATCGGCCTGCTCGCGGACGAGGAGACAGTGTGAGCGCCCTCATCGCAGAAGACGAGATCGTCCAGGAGGTGGACCTCGTCTGGCTGGAGGACATCAGCCGGCTCGACTACGTCCGCCAGAGCCTGGACCGGCTGCCGACGCGGCGCGGACGGCCCGCCTACCACCGCGACGGGCGGATGGTCGGGTACGCGCTGCTGGGGCCGAAGGCGAAGCCCTCGCGCTCCTCCGGCACGTTCCGGCGGCGGGTGTTCTGGCTGCTGCCGCACGACCGGGACACCGCCCCGGAGGGGCTGTACGCGACAGGGGCGCCGGCGGAGGCCGTGGACGCCCGGACGCTGGCGCCGGGCAAGAAGGGGCGCAAGACGGAGCGTTCGGAGGGCGGGCCGATGTCCTCGGCGGTGCGCGGGCTCCTTCCCTAAGGGGTGTCGTCGAAGTCCCTTCCGGTCGTCCCTCACTGGCGGACGAGGCCACTTCGACGACACCCCCCGGCGGCCCGCCCGCGCGTTCTTTTCGACCTTGGGTTTTGCCGCCTAGAAAAGAAACGGGACACCCGGTATATTTCCGCGCCGGGGGGGCCGTCCAGGGGGGAGGGCGCCGCGGTGCAGGGGGAACGTCGTATGCGGGCGCAGGTGGCGGTGGTGGGCGGCGGGCCCGTGGGGATGCTCGTGGCGGCGGAGTTGGCCGCGTACGGGGTCGACACGGTGCTCCTCGAATCCAGGGCTCGCGTGTCCGACCGGCCCAAGGCGACCACCCTGCACGCCCGGGCCGTGCAGTGCCTGGCACGGCGCGGCCATGTGCCCGCTCCGGCCGCCCCGTACGCCGCTGCCCCGGGCGGCCGGGCCGGGAGCCCCTTCCACTTCGCCGGGATGCCCGGCCTGTTCATCACCGCTCCCGAGACCGAGCCGGCGCCGATCCTCAAGTGCCCCCAGGCGCGGCTGGAGAGGGAGTTCGAGGAGCGGGCCCGGGCCGCGGGCGCGCGGATCCTGCGCGAGCACCGGGTGACCGGGATGGTCCAGGAGGCCGACGGGGTACGGATCGGGGCCGAGGGGCCGCAGGGGCCGGTCGCGTACGAGGTGGGGTACGTGGTGGGGGCGGACGGTGCGCGCAGCACGGTCCGCGAGCTGGCGGGCATCGGCTCCGAGACCCATCCGGCCACCATCTCCGCGCTGATGGGGGCGGTCCGGCTCGCGGAGCCCGACGCGCTGCCCGCGGGCTGGCACCGGACCCCGCGCGGCTGGATCGTGGCCAAGGTCGATGCCGAGGGCAGGACGCACCTGCGGACGCTCAACTGCGCCGGGGCGCACGCCGACCGGCACCGGCCGCCCACCCTGGAGGAACTGCGCGCGGAGGTGTCCTGGATCGCCGGACGCGGGATCGCGATGGACGAGCCGGGCTGGCTCGGCCGGTTCAGCGATTTCTCCCGGCTGGCCCGGACCTTCCGCGAGGGGCGGGTTTTCCTGGTGGGGGACGCGGCGCACGTGCACTTCCCGATCGGCGGGCAGGGCCTGAGCACCGGGGTGCTCGACGCCCTCAACCTGGCCTGGAAGCTGGCCCTCGCGGTGCGCGGGGAGGCGGGCCCGGAGCTGCTCGGCACGTACGACTCCGAGCGCAGGCCGGTCGCCCGGCGGGTCATCGAGAACACCCGGGCCCAGCTCGCGCTGATGCGGCCGGGGCCCGAGCTCGACGCCCTGCGCGGGGTGTTCTCGGGGCTGCTGGCGCAGGAGGGCACCCAAGGGCACCTCGGCGGGCTGATCAGCGCACAGGACACGGTGCTCCCGGCGCTGCTCCCGGCGCGGTCCGGAAGGGCCTGTCCGGACGCGGGAACGTTCCTCCACAATGCGGTACTGACCACCTCGACCGGCGAGACGGACGTCATCCGGCTGCTCCAGGGCGGCCGGCCGCTGCTGCTGCTCCTCGGGGACGCGGGCGCCGTCCACCGCGAGGAGGCGCGGGGCTGGGAGGGGACCGTGCGCGTGGTGCACGCCCGGCCCACGCCCGACGTGCCCTACGAGGCCCTGCTGGTGCGCCCCGACGGGTACATCGCGTGGGCACCGGGAGGCGCGGGCCTGGGCGCCGCGCTGTCGGTGTACTTCGCCGGGGGCACCCGTACGCGGTGCGCGTGACGGAGCGGGGGCCGGTGATCTGCCGGCCCCGCCCGGCGGACGGCGGCGGCCGGTCCTCAGCCCGCGGTGGCGAGCGCCTGTTCGTCCGCCGCCTTGCGCGCCTCGGCGTACACCGCGGCCCCGCGGGTCTCCGCGAGGTCGAGCGAGGCGAGGACGGAGGGCATCACGACACTGGGCAGCAGGTGCCGCATCAGGGCGGAGACCCTGGCCACCAGGTCGCCGTAGTCGCAGATGGCCTGGGACATGGACTGGATGCCGGCGAACGAGCCCACGATGACGTCCGCGGTCTCGGGCACGCCGACATGCGGCAGCAGCTCGCCCTGGGCCTGCGCCTTCTCCAGCAGCGTGCAGCCGACCTCGGCCCAGCGCAGGAACGGGCCGCTGCGGTCGAGGCCCTGTGCCAACTGGTCCATCGACAGCCGTACGCCGGCGCGCACCATGGGGTCGGTCTGGAGGCGGTGGGCGTGCAGCATGACCACGTCCACGATCTCCTGCACCTTGGAGGCGCGCTCGGGGACCATGAGCTGCTGGTCCTGTTCGGCGAGCACCCCCTGGGCCAGGTCTTCCTTCGACTGGAAGTGGAAGTAGAGCGCTCCCTTGGTCACTCCGGCCGCGCCGAGGATCTGGGAGATCGTGGCGGCTTGGTAGCCGTGCTCCTCGAAGACCTTGGCCGCCGCGGAAAGAATCGCCTGCCGTGTACGGACGGCCCGGACTTGCTCAGCCACTGTGCCTCCTCCCCTTCCTCAGGGGTGTCGTTCCGTGTGGGCCACAAAAAAACCGCCCAGTTCGTATCTTACAGCGAGTAACGCGCATCGGCCGCAGGCGGCGGAAGAAGAAAGTCACCTCAGGGAGGAAAACCCATGATTCTCGTCACCGGTGCCACCGGGACGGTCGGTCGGGCACTGCTCGGCCGGCTCCCCACGGACCGGGCGGTCCGTGTTCTGGCCCGGGAGCCGGCCCGTGTCACGGACGCGCCCGCCGCGGCCGAGATCGTCCGCGCGGATTACGGTGATCCGCGCTCGCTCGCGCGCGCCCTCGACGGAGTGGGCTCCGCCTTCCTGGTGACCAGCCGCGTCGGGGACGACGACGAGCGCTTCGTCCGGGCCGCGCTGTCGGCCGGGGTGCGGCACGTGGTGAAGGTGTCGGCGGCGGCGGTCACGGACCCGCGGGCGGACGATGCGATCACCCGCTGGCAGCGGGCGACCGAGGAGGTGCTGCGCGGCTCCGGGATGGACTGGACCCTGCTGCGCCCGCGCGCGTTCATGTCCAACGCCCTGTCCTGGGCGCGGTCCGTCCGGTCGGACGGTGTGGTGCGCGCCCTGTACGGGGAGTCGGTCAACGCGTGTGTCGATCCGCGCGATGTCGCGGAGGTGGCCGCACGCGTCCTCACCGAGGAGGGGCACGCGGGGCGGGCGTACACGCTGACCGGGCCGCGTGCGATCAGCGCGGCCGAGCAGACGGCCCAGCTCGCCGAGCTGCTGGGCCGTCCGCTGCGTTTCGAGGAACTCGGTCCGCGGCAGGCGCGGACCGCGCTGGCCGCGCGCTATCCGCAGGAGGTCGCCGAGGCGATCCTGGCCGCCGCCGAGCGCCAGCGTGCGGGGGCGAAGGCCGGGGTGGACGCGACGGTCCCCGTGCTGCTGGGCCGTCCCGCGGGCACCTTCCGTGGGTGGGCCGGGGCACATCTGAGTGCCTTCTCCTCACCGTGAAGGTGCCCCGCGGTCACGCGTCTTCCCGTCCGCCGCCTTCCCGTCCGCCGTCGGTCAGAGGCCGTGTTCTCCCGCGGTCACGGTGGCCCTGAAGACCATGACGCCGTCCTGGTGGCCGGTCACCAGCACCGTCTCCTCGCCGTCGGAACCCCGCTCGGGGAGGCGGTGCGCCTCGATCATGCAGGGGGAGTCGAGTTCGGCGTACCGCTTGAACTCGGCGGCGATGCCGAGCGGGAGGTACGAGGACCGCCCCAGCACGGAGGCCGTCGCCTGCCGGGCCGCCTCCAGCAGCACCATGCCCGGTACGTGGTCCACCGCGTGCTCGAACAGTATGGGGTGGCGCGTGTCCACCCTCAGCTGCCAGCGGTCGGTCTCGCCCGTGGGAGAGAGGACCACGTCCATGGGCGACATGCGCCCGACGCTCTGCGGCGCGGCCGGGCTGATGAGCGGCAGCTGGTACCAGTCGCCGCCGAGGTTGTGGTCGCCGCGGACGCGCTTGTACACCCCCGGTGCCATGCAGGAGAACGAGCCGCCCCCCGTGGCGACGATGTTCCCCTCGCGCCGCAGCACCGCCTCGAAGCGCAGACCCGACAGGTTGCGGCCGCGCCGCTTGACCTCCGTGCAGACGACCTCGATGTCGAGTGCGGCGGGGGCCCAGCCCACCCGCAGGTGCTGCGGGCGCACGGCTATGTCGATGTCCCAGACGATGAACTGGTGGCCGAGGGGGATGCCGAACTCGGCGTGACCCAGCAGCATGCCGATCTGGCGGATCGTCTCGCAGCCGATCAGCGGATCGTGGTAGCCGTCCACGACCGGCGTGAAGAAGCTGTGCCCCCGGGGCCACTGCGCGGTCAGCTGGAAGTGCGTGTCGTCCACCCGCTGCCAGTCGGTCAGGAGGACCTCGGCAACGGAAGCCCGGTGCACTAATTCCTTGGGCACGGTGACGGTCAGCGACGGAAAGCGGAAACCGCTCGGCTGGGTCGGGACCGCTGAGAGGTCCCTCGTGTGCTCTTCGCCGACCGCTGAGCGATCGACTTGGAACGTGCTCGCAGACATTGCTCCCCCTGGGCTCCGCTGGCGAGAAGGACGTGTTGCCTCTGGCTGGGAAAGATACATACCAACCGGTTTAATTTCTAGCGGTATCTGACCATCCACTCGTGTGAATTGCGGATGATTTGATTCCGAATAGAAGGTATCCGCTGGTCAGAGCCATTCTTCTAGCCTCTGCCCCAGTCCGGCCACGCGTTACGGGGCTTTCTGTGGTGCCCGGTGCGTCGAGTGCGGTCTGAGTGTTTCTCGAGCCTGCTGACCAACTGTGTCCGAATGTCGCCGGTCCGGCGCGCACTTCGGTCAACTTCGTCTGATGTCCGGCCGTGTGGACTCTCCCACTTAGAAACCGCACAGACGGTTTGTTATAGTGAGGCCCCGGAGCGTCCGACCGCGTCGCGACGCTCCGCAGCAAGCACCCGCCGGCCCGCCTTCGCAGGCGTGGCACGCCTCGCAGTGACGGAGCAGTCGATGGTCAAGCAGGAACGCGCTGCACGCACGCGTGAAACTCTGATCCGGTCCGCAGCCGAGACCTTCGAGCGGGACGGCTTCTCGGTGGCCTCCCTCACCGCGATCAGTTCGCTGGCCGGGGTGAGCAACGGGGCGCTGCACTTCCACTTCCCCAGCAAGGCCGCGCTGGCGAACGCCGTGGAGGAGGTGGCGCTGACCCGGCTTCTGGCGCTCACGGGGGACGCCCGTGCGGAAGGGGGCGTGTTCCGGCCCGGGTTGAGCCGTGTGCAGCTCATTGTCGACGTCACCCACGGGCTCGCGGCGGCGCTGCGCGCCGACCCGGTGCTGCGGGCCGGGTTCGCACTCAGCGGTGACTTGTCCCGGCCGCGCCCGGGCGACCTGCGCGAACGGTGGCGCCGCTGGGTCGAGGATGCGTTGTGGCAGGCGGAGGAGGACGGGGAGTTGCGTCCGGAGACGGAGGCCGGGGACGTGGCGACCGCCGTGGTGGCGGCCACCGTGGGCTTCGAGGTGCTCGCCGTACGGGACGGCGCGTGGCTTTCGGCGGCGACGGTGACCCGGTTCTGGCGGCTGCTGCTGCCGACGGTCGTACCGGCGGCCCGGCTCGCCGGTTTCGAGGCCGCCGGGACGGTCAGGCTCTCCCCTTAGTCATCGCGCCAGTCCCTCTGGTCCCTGTCGTTCCCGTGGCCCCGCCGGGGCCACGGGACGGTGCCCCGGCCCCCCGCTCGCACGCGGGGGGCCGGGGCCGCTTCGTTCGGGGTGAACGGGCGGGCGGATCCGCCTGTTCACCGTACTTGTGCAGAGACTTTGCGGTTTGTTTTGCCAAATCTAGGGCTGTTCTGGAGGGGGTACGGAGCGAAGCTGCAGCGCCGTCCGGGCTCTGGCGGTCTCGTGAAAGTGCAGGTCAGGGCCAGATTTTGAGGGTTCGTTAGGTGAGCTAAGAAACAAAACAGCGCGGTCGGTTTCGTATTGACAAACCGCCGGTCCTGTTTTTTACTGGCGAAGTCTCATCCACGGACAGGGGAGTACGGCGTGGACATCGAAGTACTGGGCACACTGGCGGTGCGCGAACGCGGAGTCTCCGTGACGCCGACCGCCCCGAAGCCGCGACAGGTGCTGGCACTGCTGGCGCTCCATGCCGACCAGGTCGTTCCGGTGTCGGCTCTCATCGAGGAACTGTGGCAGGGGGCCCCGCCGCGCAGCGCGCGGACCACACTGCAGACCTACGTCCTGCAGCTGCGGGCCCTCATCGCGACCGCCCTGGAAGAGGGGGAGGCCGCCGGCGGGGGCGAAGCGGCCACCGCCGGCCGGCGTACCGCCAAGGACGTGCTCGTCACCCTGCCCGGCGGCTACCTGCTCAACAGCGGCGGCGGCACCAGCGACGTCCGCGAGTTCGACCGGCTCGCCGGCATGGGCTACCGGGCGATGGACGCGGGCGACTTCCCGAACGCGGCCCGGCTGCTGCGCGAGGCGCTGGCGCTGTGGTCCGGACCGGCCTTCGCCGACGTACCCGGCGGCATCCAGCTGGACATGGAGACGCGGCGGCTGGAGGAGACCAGGCTCTGCGCGCTCGACCAGCGCATCGAGGCCGATCTGCGGATCGGCCGGCACCGCGAACTGCTGGCCGAACTCACCGTGCTGGCCAGCCGCTACCGCACGCACGAGAACCTGCACGGCCAGTTCATGCTGGCCCTGCACCGCTCCGGTCGCCGCGGCGAGGCCCTCGACGTCTACCAGCGGCTGCGCGCCACGCTCGTACGCGAGCTGGGGCTGGAGCCCTCGGTCGCCCTGCGCCGGCTGCAGCGTTCCATCCTCATGGCCGGCCCCGAGGCCCCCGTGGCGGCGGAGGCCGGCAGCGAGCGACTCGTACGCGTGGGCTGAGATGGCCGCCGCACGCGAGACCGACACCGGGAACGCGGCCGGGACCGGGGCCCGGGGCCGGGGGCGCTTCCGGACCACGGACCGAGGAGGCAGCGCCGTGCAGGAGAGGTCGGAGCGGACCCGCAGGAAGCTCGTGCACGCGGGCGCCGAGATGTTCCACCGCAACGGTTACGCGAACGCGACGCTCCTGGAGATCGCGGCGTTCGCCGGAGTGACGAAGGGCGCGCTGTACTTCCACTTCGCCTCCAAGGACGAACTGGCGGCGGCGGTGCAGCTGCGCGGTTGTGAGCTGCTGCGCGAAGCGGTGCGCGAACTGCGCGCGTCCTGCCGCTCTCCGCTCCAGATCCTGGTCGACACGACGCACTGGCTCGCGCTCAACTTGCGTGAGGAACCGGCGATTCCGGCCAGCTTCCGCATCACCAAGGAGTGCGCCGGGCTGCCCGAGCAGCCCGCCACCGATTTCCACCGGATCTGGCTCGCGGAGGTCTGCGGACTGCTGCGCGAGGCCCGGGACGCGGGCGAACTGCGCGCGGAGGGCCGCTGGGAGAGCATCGAATCCCTGGTCGCCGCCGCAGCCTGCGGCATCGAGGCGCTGGCGGCCACGGGCATGCCGTACGCCGAGCTGCAGCGCCGGGTGTCGGGACTGTGGTCGCTGCTGCTGCCGAGCCTGGTGCCGGAGGGCGCGGAACGGGAGTTCCGGGTCGGAATGCCGGACCCCGACACGGCGCCCGGGCGGGTGGGGGAGGCCGGGGACGAGGTCCGGCACACGGGTGTCCACCACTCGTCCCGTCCGGTGTTCTCCGGCAGCAGCGCGTGAGCGCGACCGTGTTCCACCCGACGGCTTGGAGGAGCCTGCGATGACGATGGACCATCCTGCGGACGTACTGACCGACCTCATCGGAGTGCTCGGCGACGTCCTGCGCGTCAAGGCGGAGAAGATCGACCCCGAACAGACCTTCCAGTCCATGGGGCTCGACTCCCTGCTGGTCGTGGAGTTCGTGGCCGTCGTCAACACCCGGTACGGACTGCGCGTGCGCGCGACCGACCTGTACGACTTCCCGACCCCGGTGTCCTTCGCGCGCGAGGTCGCGCGGGCGGCGGGCAGCGCGGCCGCCGTGTCCGCGCCGGCTCCCGCCGTGACCGCACCGGTGGCTGCGGCCGGGCCGGTGCCCGCCGCGGCGGGGCACGAGGTGCCGGCCGCCGCCGCTGCCGCCACCGCCCGGCAGTCACCGGCGGCCGCCGCGGCGACCCGGATCGCGGAAGTGCTGCGCGAGCAGCTCGCGGGGATCCTGTGCTGCGACCCCTGGGACATCAACACCACGGCCGCGTTCAACGTGCTCGGTGTCGACTCGATGGTGGGTGCGGAGTTCATCGCCGTCGTGAACCGCAGCTTCGGCCTCCAGGAGCGGTCCGTCCTGCTGTACGAGCACCCGAACCTCGCCGCCATGGCCGCGTACATCGCCACGCGGACGGGAGCGGCGGCGCAGGCGGTCAGGGCCGTGCAGGTGGCGCAGGACCTCACCCCGGCCCCGCGGACGCCGGAGCCGGCCCTCCGGCCGGCCGTCGCGTGGTCCGCCCCCGCCCCCGCCCCCACCGCCACGGCCCCCGCTGTCATGGCCGCGGCGCCCGGCGTACGGCCGCTTGCGGGCGGCGGCCTCGACGCCCTGCTGGACGCGATCCGCGACGACCGGCTCACCGTGGACGAGGCCCTCGTGCTGCTCGGCCGCCGCGGCTGAAGCCGATTCACCGGACACCTCCCGAGCCGTGTCCCGATCCGAAAGACACGACCCAGAAGGAGCACGTCCAGATGGACGAGAAGGAAGTCCTGACCCGGTTCAAGAACGGCCAACTTGACCGGGCCCAGGTCGCCGCGCTGCTGACCGACGCCGGCACCGGGACGGGCCCCGTCGTCCTCGCACTGCCGGAACTCCAGCCGCACCCCGCCCCCGCGGAGCCGCCCGCTGAGCGGGCGGCGCAGCCGGCAGCCGGGCCCGTCGCCGTCGTCGGGATGGCCGGGCGCTATCCCGGGGCGTCCGACCTGGCCGCGTTCTGGCGGCAGGTGCGCGGCGGGCACGACAGCGCCTCGACCCCGCCGCCCGGCCGTCCCGGGGGAGAGGTCGGCCACTACCTGGAGCGCGTACAGGACTTCGACCCGGAGTTCTTCGGGATCGACGTGCACGAAGCCGCCCTGATGGACCCCCAGGAGCGGCTGTTCCTCGAAACCGCCTGGGAGGCCCTTGAGGACGCCGGCTGCACCGGCGGCCGCCTCGACGCCCTGACCGCCGCCGACGGGACCCCGCGCAGCGTCGGGGTGTTCACCGGCGCCGGGCCGGGCGACTACGCGCTGCTCGCCGCCCGCGGGTGGAGCCGAGAGCGGCCCCGTCCGATGCCGCGGGGCGGCCAGTGGAGCCTGCCCAACCGGCTCTCGGCCCTGCTCGGCCTGACCGGCCCCAGCCAGGCGGTGGACACCGCGCAGTCCTCGGTCCTCGTCGCCCTGCATCTCGCGCTCGCCGCCCTGCGGCGCGGCGAGTGCGCCGCCGCCCTCGTCGGCGGCGCGCGGCTGTTGCTGCACCCCTCCAGCCGGCACCCCGGCGCGGGCGAGGGCGTGGGCGCGCTGCTGCTCAAGCCGCTGGCGCGGGCCCTGGCCGACGGGGACGCCATCCGCTGCCTGGTGCGCGGCAGCGCGGTCGGGCACACCGCACCCGACCCGACGGCCCCGGGTCCGGGCCGCAGGCCCCGGGCCGCGGGCACGCGTACGGGGAGTGCCGGCGGGCGTGCGGCGGCCGCCGCCACCGTACGGGAGGACTCCGCGTCCGGGCCGGGGCGGGCCGCGGTGCCTGCGGGGCGGGTGTTGCGGGAGGCGCTGAAGGCTGCCGGATTGGAGGGGGAGGCCGTCGGAGTTCGTGAGGATGCCGGGGCCGTGCGCGGGATCGTGGGGGACGCGGGTGCCGTCACCGGGGCCGCCCTGCTGACGCGGGCCGTGCTCCAGCTGGGGCACCGGGTTCTGGCGCCCGGCCCGGACCGTGTCGAGGCACGGCCCTGGGAGAGCGGGGGGCACGGGCCGCGGCGGATCTGCGTGGGGGTGCGGGGTGCGGGCGGTGCGGACGCGGAGGTGGTGTTGGAGGAGTACCCGCCGGCCGCCGAGCCGCAGGTGGCCCCCGACCGGGCTTGCGCGGGGCCCGAGCTGTTCTTGCTGTCCGCCCCCACCCCGTCCCATCTGGCAGCCACCGCACGGCGGTTCGCCGAGATGCTGCGCGGGACCCGGCCGGTGCCGTCGCTCGGCGGGCTCGCGTCCGCCCTGCGGACCGGGCGGGCCGCCATGGACTGCCGCTTCGCGGCCGTCGTCGGGGACACCGGCGAACTGCTGCGGGTCCTGGAGGAGTTCGTACGGGACGGGGCGCCCTGCGCCGATCTGCGCGGGGGCGGGGCCGACCCGCTGGGGCTGGGGGCCGTACCGGAGACGGACGGGTACCTGGCCGCGCTCTGGCAGGCCGGGCACCTGCACCAGCTGCGGGGCCTGTGGCTGTCCGGGCTGGACGCCGACTGGGCGGCGCTGGAGGCGGCCCGCGGGCCGTCCGCCGCGGGGGTGGCGCTGCCCGCGTCCGCCTTCCTGCGCGTACCGCTGTGGCTGGGCGGCGAGGAGGGGCCGGCATGACGACGCTGCCGCTCGACCCGCTGGGACCGGGGGAGAACGAGCCGGCCCCGGTCAACCTGTGGTTCTGCCCCAACGAGGACCTGGCGCCGGGGATCGCGGCGACCTTGGCCTCGTACTGGCTGGACGAGAACGAGCAGGAGGTGGCGGGCCGGTTCCTGTTCGAACGCGACCGTCGGCAGTACCTCGTCGCGCACGCGCTGGTACGGCGGGTGCTGGCGCTGGAGACCGGCATTCCCGAGGCCGAGGCGATCATCTGGCGGTCCTCGCGCGGCCGGCCGTTCCTGCAGACGCCGGCCGGGGGACTGCCGCGGGGGGCCGACGCGCTGGACTTCAACCTCTCGCACGCCAACGCGTACAACCTGCTGGGGGTTTCGCGGGGACTGCGGATCGGTGTGGACGTGGAGCGGCTGGACCGGGGCGACCGGGGGCTGGACAACATCATCGCGACGTTCTCCGGGGAGGAGCAGGACTGGATCGCCAGTGCCGCGCCGGGGCGCCCGCGAGACCGGCGGGCGCTGCGGCTGTGGACGCTGAAGGAGGCGTACTCGAAGGCACGGGGGCTGGGTCTGGGGCTGCCGTTCGACTCCTTCGCTTTCGCGCTGGCCGAGGACCGGGGGGTGCTGTCGTTCCGGCCGCCCGCCGACGACTCGGCGCGGCGGTGGCGGTTCCTGGAGGTGGAGCCGGTGCCGGAGGTGCTCGCGGCGGTGGCGGTCGAGGTCGACTCCGAGCGCCCGCCGGCGGTCCACCTCCACCACGGGTTCCCCTGGGGCCGCGCGGCCCCCCGACGCCTGGTCCTGCCGGCACCGGCGGGTGTCTGAGCCGTCCCCGGCCGGGGACGGGAAGGCCCCGCCCCCGTATCGCCGGCGGCGGTGCGCCGACCGAGGCCGGTGTCCGGATTCCACCGTGGGCCACCGACGGGACGGGGTGCCGGAAATCGCTCGACGTGGAATTGAGGGGCGGCTGCCTTCAGGCGGAATTGTGCGCCGGAAGGCCGGAAATCGAGCGCTAATCGAGTGGAGCGGGGGAGGATTTCAGCCTTGGTCTTCGGCTGAATGGGAGAAACGGGCGTGGGCGGGGAGAGCGGCGTTCTCGAGGTGGGCGACGGGATCCACGCCTATGTGCAGCCCGAGGGCGGATGGTGCCTGAACAATGCGGGGATCATCAGCCGCGGAGGGTCCAGTGCGCTCGTCGACACCGCCGCCACCGAGGAGCGGGCCCGCCGGCTGCGCGAGGCCGCGGTACGGGTGGCGGGCCGGGCGCCCCGGGCGCTCGTCAACACGCATTTCCACGGGGACCACACCTACGGGAACTTTCTGTTTCCCGAGGCGCTCACGATCGGGCACGAGCGGACCCGGGCCATGGTCGGGGCCGCCGGGCTGCACATGGCCGGGCTGTGGCCCGACGTGTGCTGGGGGGACATCGAGGTCCGGCCGCCCGAGCTGACCTTCCGGGACCGCACGACACTGCACGTGGGGGACGTCCGGGCCGAGCTCATCCACATCGGACCGGCCGCCCACACCACCGACGACACCGTCGTCTGGCTGCCCGACCAGGGCGTGCTGTTCACCGGCGACCTCGTCATGAACGGGGTCACCCCGTTCTGCGTCATGGGGTCCGTCGAAGGGAGCCTGCGGGCCCTGGAGCGGCTGCGGGGGCTGGGGGCCACCACCGTCGTACCCGGTCACGGGCCCGTCGCGGGGCCCGAGGTGTTCGACGCCAACGAGGGTTACCTGCGCTGGGTGCAGCAGCTGGCCCGGGAGGGCGTCGCGGCCGGGGTGAGCCCGCTGGAGCTGGCCCGCGGCACCGATCTCGGGGCGTACGCCGAACTGCTCGACTCCGAGCGGCTGCTGCCCAACCTCCACCGCGGCTACGTGGAGGAGCAGGGCCGGCTGCCCGAGGGATCACCCCTCGACGTCGGCGCCCTGTTCGAGGAGATGACCGCCTTCCACGGGCGGCCCCTGGAGTGCCACGCCTGAGGTCAGGATGCCCAAGCGGAGCACCAGCCGCTCCTGCTCGCGCGCGAGCGCCTCGATCCGCGCCCCCAGGCGGGCTATCGCGCCGCCGAGTTCGTGGAGCGGGACGTCCGGCTCCGGCACCGACAGGGACGGCGAGTGGTGGAGGATCGCCTCCATGCGCCCGCGCAGGGCCGGGCCCGGCTCCACGCCGAGTCCGTCCACCAGCCGGCGCCGGGCGCGCTCGTACACGCCGAGCGCCTCGGCCTGGCGGCCGCAGCGGTACAGGGCCAGCATCTGGAGGTCGTAGAACCGCTCGCGCACCGGGTGGCGGGCCGTCAGCCGCTCCAGCTCCCGGGCGGCCTCGGCAGCCCGTCCGTTGCGCAGGTGGGCGTCGTACAGCGACTCCAGGGTGGTCAGCCGCAGCTCCTCCAGCCGCTCCGCCTCCCGTCCGCACAGGGGCCCCGGCCCACTGCCCTCCAGCGCCGGGCCGCGCCACAGGGCGAGGGCGCCGCCGAGCAGTTCCGCCGCCCGTACGGGATCGACGGCGAGCGTCGCCCGGCCCTGCACGGAGAGGTCGTGGAAGCGGTGGGCGTCCGTCCGCGTCGCGGGGCCTCCCAGGGAGTAGCCCGTCGTGTGGGTGGAGATCGGGTCATGGCCCGCGGTGGCGTGGAGCAGCCGGCGCAGGCGGGCCACATGGGCGTGCAGGGCGTTGGCCGCGCCCGCCGGCGGGCGGTCCCCCCACAGCTCGTGGATGAGCCGCTCGGCGGGAAGCACCCGGCCCGCCCCGACCACCAGGGAGCCCAGCAGCGCCCGCTGTTTGGCGCCGGAGGGCGCGACATGCGTCCCCGTGCGGCGGTCGAGCACCTCCACCGGGCCCAGGACGCGGAAGTCCGCCCGGGTGTCGTCGTCCACGGTTCCGCTGCCCCCCTTGCCGGCGGAAATGGAATTGTGCAGGTTTCAATGCCCTGAGCGGAATCTACCACCTTGTTTTCAACGTGCAACCATTTGGGACGGAGGGCGGCTCGACGCCTGCTTGAGAATTCGGGGACGGCGTACCGGCCACCGCTACGGTGCCGGAGTCGAAGGCTGAAAATCGATGGGAACTCGACGAAATACGGAGGACACCGTGAAGATTCAGGTTCTGGGTCCGTTGAGTGCCGAGGTCAACGGGGGCTCGATTGTTCCGACGGCTGGCAAGCCGCGCCAGATCCTGGCGCTGCTCGCGCTCTACCCGGGGCGGGTGATGCCCGTGCAGACCCTCATGGAGGAGATCTGGGGCACCGACCTCCCGCAGAGCGCGCTCACCACGCTGCAGACGTACATCCTGCAGCTGCGCCGCAGACTCGGCACTGCCATGGGGCCGGGCGTTCCGGGCAGCGCCAAGGACGTCCTCGCGACCCGGCACGGCGGCTACCTGCTGCAGATTCCGCCGGACGCGGTCGACGTCCACGCGTACGAGACCCTCGTGGCGGGCGGACAGCACGCGTACGAGGAGGGGGACGACGAGGCCGCGTCCGATCTGCTGCGCCGGGCGCTCGGCCTGTGGAACGGGCCGGCGCTGGTCGACGTCCGCGTGGGACCGATCCTGGAGATCGAGGTCATGCGGCTGGAGGAGAGCCGGCTCGTGACGGTGGAGCGGCGCATCGACGCCGACCTGCGGCTCGGCCGCCACGTCGAGGTCATCGCCGAGCTGACCGAGCTGATCGCCCGGCACCCGCAGCACGAGGGCCTGCACTCGCAGGCCATGGTCGCGCTGTACCGCTCCGGCCGCCAGGCCACCGCGCTGGACGTCTACCGCAGGCTGCGCAACCGCCTGATCGACGAACTCGGAGTGGAGCCGTCCCCGCAGCTGCAGCGCCTGCACCAGGCGATGCTGACGGTGGATCCGGCACTGGACGTGGTGTCGGGGCCGCGCCGGGGCTCCACGTTCGACCTGTACGCGGCGTAGTCGGCCGGGGGTGCCGCGCGGGCGCCCTCGGCCGGAGGCCGCCGCCTCGCCCCGCCCCCGCTGCGGGGGCCGCCATCCGTCCGCACCGCCTCTCTGGACCCGTGCACACCGATTCGAGCCGGTCTCAAGCGCCTTCGGTGAGTGTCGAGGCCTACGCGGTGGGTTCCTGGGAGGTGGCGATGGGCGACGGACAGGCCGTACGGCTGCACTGTTTCGCACACGCGGGGGCCGGAGTGTCCTCGTTCTACCGGTGGGACAAGCTCGCCGGGAGCGGAGTGAGGACCACGCCCTGGCTGCTGCCCGGGCGCGACGAAAGGCGCCGCGAGGTCCGGCTGACCACCCGCGACGAGCTCCTGTCCGACCTCAAACCGCTCTTCGAGCAGATCGCCGGCGAACCCGGCGCCCCCTACGTCCTCTACGGGCACAGCCTCGGCGCGACGGTCGCCCTCACGGTCGCCCACGCCGCGCTGGAGTACGGGCTGCCGATGCCCGCGCTGCTCGCTGTCGGTGCCAGCCCGCCGCCGGACCTGCCGGCCGCCCTCGCGAACTCCGCCGGGCTGCCGGACGAGGAACTGCTGCGCGTCCTGGACCGCTTCGACGCCCTGCCGCCCGGCGTGCAGCCCGGAGACGTGTGGTTCCGCTCCGTCTTCCCCGTGCTCCGCGCCGACCTGCGCCTCGCCCGCAGCCTGCGGGCCGCCGCCGTCGCGCCGACCGCGCCCGGCCCCGTGCCCGTACCGGTGCTCGCGGTCACCGGCAGCGAGGACCCCCTCGTGGGCCCCGAGGCGGCCGCGGGCTGGCAGCGCTGGACCACCGGCCGGTTCGTGCGGCGGACCGTGCCCGGCGGCCACTTCTTCGTCCGGGGCGGCGAACTGCCCCGGATGCTCGGCCGGGCCGCCCGCATCGTGCTGCGCCCACACCACACAGAACAGGGGGACGGGCGATGAGACGCGTCGTCATCACGGGCATCGGGGTCGTGGCCCCGGGGCGCCCGGGCACCAAGGAATTCTGGTCGCTGCTGACCGACGGCCGGACGGCCACCCGCGCCATCACCCTCTTCGACGCCTCCGGATTCCGCTCCCGGATCGCCGCCGAGGCCGACTTCGACCCGCAGGAGTCCGGGCTCACCGCCGAACAGGCCGGACGCCTGGACCGCGCCGCCCAGTTCGCCGTCGTCAGCGCCCGCGAGGCCCTCGCGGACAGCGGCCTGGCCGGCTCGTACGACGCCACGCGCACCGGGGTCACCCTCGGCAGCGCGCTCGGCTGCACCACCGGCCTCGACGCCGAGTACGGGGTGGTCAGCGAGCGGGGCACCCGTACGCTCGTCGACCACACCAAGGCCGTGCCCCACCTGTACGACTACTTCGTTCCCAGCTCCATGGCGGCCGAGGTGGCCCGTACCGCCGGCGCCCAGGGGCCCGTGGCGCTCGTGTCCACCGGCTGCACGTCCGGCCTCGACGCGATCGGGCACGCCGTCGACCTCGTCCGCGAGGGCAGCGCCGACGTCATGGTCACCGGCGCGGCCGAGGCGCCCATCACGCCGATCACCGCGGCCTGCTTCGACGCCATCCGCGCCACCTCCACCCGCAACGACGAGCCGGAGACCGCCTCGCGGCCCTTCGACCGCACCCGCAACGGGTTCGTCCTGGGGGAGGGCTCGGCCGTCCTCGTCATCGAGGAGTACGAGCACGCCCGCGCGCGCGGCGCCCACGTCTACGCCGAGATCTCGGGTTTCGCCTCGCGCAGCAACGCCTACCACATGACCGGACTGCGGCCCGACGGCATCGAGATGGCCGCCGCGATCACGGCCGCGCTCGCCGAGGCGGAACTGGTGCCCGGGGACATCGACTACGTCAACGCGCACGGATCCGGCACCAAGCAGAACGACAAGCACGAGACCGAGGCGTTCAAACGGAGCCTGGGGCAGCGGGCGTACGAGGTCCCCGTCAGCTCGATCAAGTCGATGATCGGGCACTCCCTCGGCGCGATCGGCGCCCTCGAAGTGGCCGCCTGCGCCCTCGCCATCGAGTACGACACCGTCCCGCCGACGGCGAACCTGCACGAGCCCGACCCGGCCTGCGACCTCGACTACACCCCGCTGACCGCCCGCCGGCAGCGCACCGACGCCGTCCTGACCGTCGGCAGCGGCTTCGGCGGGTTCCAGAGCGCCATGATCCTGACCAGCCCGACCCTGAAGGCGGACCGATGACCACCGCTGTCGCCGCCTCCGTCGCCGCCCCCGTCCCGGCGGCCTCCCGTACCGCCGCCCCCGTCGTCACCGGCATCGGGGTCGCCGCGCCCAACGGGCTCGGCACCGAGGCCTGGTGGTCGGCCGTCCTGCGCGGCCGCTCCGGCATCCGGCCCGTCAGCCGGTTCGACGCGAGCGGCTACCCGGCGAAGCTGGCGGGGGAGGTGCCCGGATTCGTCGACGCCGAGCACGTCTCCAGCCGGCTCATGCCGCAGACCGACCGCGTCACCCGGCTCTCGCTGGCCGCCGCGAAGGAGGCCCTCGACGACGCCGGGGCCGATCCCGCGCAGCTGCCCGAGCACGCCGCCGGCGTGGTCACCGCCAACTCCTTCGGCGGCTTCGAGTTCGGCCAGCAGGAGCTCCAAGCGCTGTGGAGCAAGGGCGGCCAGCACGTCTCCGCGTACCAGTCCTTCGCCTGGTTCTACGCCGTCAACAGCGGTCAGATCTCGATCAAGCACGGCCTGCGCGGTGCCTCCGGAGTGATCGTCTCCGAGCAGGCCGGCGGGCTCGACGCGATGGCCCACGCCCGCCGCCAGATCCGCAAGGGCGCCGAGCTCGTCGTCACCGGCGGCATCGACTCCGCCCTCTGCCCCTGGGGCTGGGCCGCCTATCTGGCCGGGGGAGGGCTCACCGACTGCGAGGACCCGGCCCGCGCCTACCGGCCGTTCGCCGAGGACGCGAGCGGCCACGTCGCCGGCGAGGGCGGCGCGCTGCTGGTCCTGGAGGGCGCCGAGGAGGCCCGCCGGCGCGGCGCCCGCGTCCACGGCGTCCTCGCCGGACACGCCGCCACCTTCGACGCCGACGGGACCTCCCGGCTCGGCAAGGCCGCGGAACTGGCACTGGCCGACGCGGGCGTGCACCCCGACGAGATCGACGTCGTCTTCGCCGACGCGGCGGGCGAACGCGGAGCCGACCGCGCCGAAGCCGAGGCCATCGCCGCCCTGTTCGGCCCGTACGGGGTGCCCGTCACCGCGCCCAAGTCGATGACCGGGCGCCTCGCCGCCGGGGGTGCCGCGCTCGACGTGGCCGCCGCCCTGCTCACCCTGCGCGACCAGCTGATCCCGCCGACCACCGGAACCGAGCTCCCGGCCGAGGAGTACCGGCTGGACCTGGTCACCGGCGCGCCCGCCCCCGCCACGGGGCTGCCGCTGCGGACCGCGCTCGTCCTGGCCCGCGGCCGCGGCGGCTTCAACTCCGCCGTCGTCGTACGCGCCGCCGACGCCTGACGCCTGCCCCGTACCCAGAACAAGCCACCCACCAGAAACAAGAGGGAGACCATGGACCGGCTGGAACTCGACGAACTGAAGCGCGTCCTGCGCGAGTGCGCGGGCGAGGAGGAGGGCGTGGACCTCGACGGCGACGTCCTCGACCTGAACTGGTTCGAACTGGGCTACGACTCGCTCGCGGTCCTCCAGACCACCGGCCACATCGAGCGCGAGTACGACGTGCAGCTCGACGAGGAGGCCCTCGACGACGCCGACACCCCCCGCCGCTACCTCGCCATGGTCAACGAGGTGCTCTCCGCACGGGCAGCGGCCTGATTCGGTGATCCAAGAACCCCCCACCACCGGCACCGGCACCGGCGCCGGTGTCGACACCGACGTCTGCGTCATCGGCGCCGGCCCCGCCGGGCTGGCGCTCACGCTCATGCTGCTGCGCTCCGGCGTCCGCGTCACCCTGGTCGAACGCTCCACCGCCTTCCGCCGCGACTTCCACGGCGAGATCCTCCAGCCGGGCGGCCAGCGGATCCTCGACGAGCTCGGCGTCCTGGCCCGGGCGACGGCCCGCGGCGCGGCCCGCCTGAGCGGGTTCCAGGTACTGGAGCGGGAGCGGGTGCTGCTCGACGTCGACTACGGGCGGCTGCGCGGCCCGTACGACCACCTGCTGGCCCTCCCGCAGCCCCACCTGCTGGAGGAACTCCTCGCCGCCTGCCGGGAACTGCCGGGGTTCACCCTGCTCGAAGGGCACCGGATCGCCGCGCTCCGCCAGAAGCGCCCGGACCGCCCGTGCACGGGCGCCGTGGTCAACGGCCCCGACCGGGTGCCCGTCACCGTACGCGCCCAGGTGGTCGTCGGCGCCGACGGCCGGTTCTCCAAGACGCGCGCGCTCGCCGGCATCGATGCCGGTCGCCTCGACTCCTTCGCCCACGACGTGGTCGGGTTCTCGGTGCACGCGCCCGGCCGGTCCACCGGTCGGGTACGGGTGCACCGCGGGCCGGGCAGCGCCGTACTCGTCCACGACACCCACCCCGACCGGCTGCGGATCGGCTGGACCCTGCCGCACGGCGGCTGGCGCGGCGTCGCGCGGCGCGGCGTCGAGGACATCCGCCGGGAACTGGCCGAGGCGCTGCCGCAGTACGCCGACCTCGTGCACGGGCAGATCACCTCGATGGCCGACCTGACCCTGCTCGACGTGTTCGCCTCGCACGCCGGGGAGTGGGTGCGCGACGGGCTCGTCCTGCTCGGCGACAGCGCCCACACCCACGGGCCGATCGGCGCCCAGGGCATCAACCTGGCCCTCCAGGACGCCGCCGCGCTGCACCCCGTACTCGTCTCCGCCCTGGCCGACGGGGAGCCGACGGCGCGGCGCCTCGCGCCCTACCGGGACCGGCGCGCCCCGGCGGCCGCCGCCGTGCACCGCATGCAGGTCGTGCAGGCCCGCTCGCTGTTCGGCGGGGCCGGGCCGGCCGCCTTCCTGCGGGCGCGGGCGGCGGCGGTCGTCACCCGCACCCCGATCGGCACGAAGATCACCCGGGAGGTCGCGCACGGCCAGGATCCGGCGGGGGTCCGCACCGACCTGTTCCCGGTGCTGCACGTCAACCGCTCCCTGTAGAGGTACGCGTACGGGGCCGGACCGATCAGGCCGGATCCGGCCTGATACGGCCCGATCCGGCCGGATGCGGCCAGATCCGGTCGGCTGTGTGAATCGGCCGGAAAATGGGGCAGTTCTACGTGGAACTTGCCAACTTCCAGGTGGAATAAGACATTCAGAGTCTGAGGCTTGCTGTTTTGCCAGACCTTGCCTGAGAATTGACTTTAACTTGACCTGTCCTTCTCGGGGGCGTTCCAGCGGTGTGCATTGAGGGAGGGGAGGGCGCATGGACGGAACCATGACCGTGGTGATCGCGCCCGGTTCACCGCTCGCACTCGACCTGCTCGGCCCCCTCGACGCCCCGCTCCTGGCCAGCGCACTCGCCATGGCCGCCCCCTGCGAGCCGACGCTGCACCGGCACACCGCGACCCACCACACCCTCCAGCTCACCTGCCGGCCCGGTGAGCGGCCCGCCCAACGGCCCGGCCTGGCCGGCCGGCTCGCGGACCTGCTCACCGACCCGGCGGCGGCCGACGGCCACCCGGGCCGGCGGCCGGGCGTGCCGGCCGCCCTCCCGCAGCTGTCGCCCCCCGGCTGGGCGGAGCACCAGGCCGGAGCGGCCGCCGGGCTGCCCGCCTCCGCCCGCCAGCGCGAGGTGCTGCTCGACGCCATGGCCGCACCGGCCGGACCGCAGCTCCACCTCGGGCAGTTGCACCTGCGCTGGTACGGGCCGCTGGACCGGCACCGCTTCGACGAGGCCTGGCAGGCGGTCTGCGACCGCGAGTCCGTGCTGCGCGCCGCGTTCGCCCCGGGCCCCGGCCGGGGCGGCAGCGGTCCCGTCGTCACCGTGCACGAACGGGCCGAGATGCGGGTGCGCCACGACTCCGACGAGCCCGACGAGCCCGACGAGCCCGACGACGCGGCCGGAGGGGCGGCCGGAGGGGCGGCCGCCTGGGCCGCCGTGCTCCGCGCCGAGCGGGAGCGGCCCGTGGACCTCGGCCGGCCCGGCCCGCTGAGCGTCCGCTGTGTCGAGGGGGCGGCCGGATCCCACGCCCCCGACGCCCGGATCGTCCTGACGTACCACCAGGCCCTGCTCGACGCCCCGAGCGTGCACATGCTGCTGCGCTCCTTCCTGCGGGCGTACGCGGCCGACGGCCGCGCCGCGGGCGGCGAGCGCCGCCCGGGGCTGCCCGACCACCTGCGCTGGCTGGGCGCCCGGGACCAGGGCCCGGCCCGCGAGTTCTGGGCCCGGGCCGCCCCGCCCCCCGGGGCCCGTACGTTTCCGGCGGTCGCCCCGGTGGCGGGCCGCGGTCCGGCGCCGGACCCGGCTCCGGCACCTGCGGCCGGCAGGGGGTACGGCCGGGCCGTGGAGCGGCTCAACCCCACCGAAGCGGTACGGCTGCGGGGATGGGCCGCCTCGTGCGGGGTCGCGGAGAGCACCGCCCTGCACGCGGCCTGGGCCCTGCGACTGCACCGGGCCGCCCAGCCCGGCGCGGTCGGCGAGAGCGTCCCGGTCGCCTTCGGCGTGAGCGTCTCCGGCCGCGGCATATCCCTCGAAGGCGCGGACCGGCTGCCCGGACCGCTCCGCAACCCGCTGCCGCTTTCCGTGGACGTGGACCCGGCGGCCCCGCTCGCCCGGCTGCTGACCGACCTCCGGGACCGGGCGCTGGGCCTCGCCGCGTACGAGTGGGTCTCCGACGGGCAGATCCGGGAGCAGACCCGCGGGAGCGGCGGTCCCGCGCAGCCGCCGCAGACCGAATCGCTGATCACCTTCGAGCGGGTGCCCGCCCGCCCGGGGGCGGACGGCGTCGGCGATCCGCTCGACGAGGAACTGGCCGCGGCCGGTGTCCGCGTGGGACCGGCGGAGGCCGTCGAGGCCCACACCGGGCTGCCGTTCGTCCTCACCGCCCGCCACGACCGCGCGGGCGGCCTCGTCCTGACCGCCGACAGCGACCGCTCCCGCCTCGCCGACGCCGACGCGGCCCGGATCCTTGAGCAGGTCGCGCTCCTGCTGCGCGAGCTACCCGAGGCCGACCTCCACCGCGCCACCGTCGCCGACGCGCTGACGCTGCTCGAAGGCCTGCCCCTGCCGGGCGCGGTGGCCGCAGCGCACACGGCCGCGCCCCGGCTGCTGACGCTGCGCCCCGCCGCGTATCCCGGTGCCGGGACGGTGCTCCTCGTACCGCCCCCGGACGCGCCGGCGGAGTGCTACGCGGAGGTGGCGCGGGCCCACCGGGGACTGCAGGCGCTGGTCACCCTCGATGCCCCGGCCGACGCCACGGCCTGCATAGAGGCGCTGCGGCCGTTCCTCGCCGCGGGCGAACCGCTGCTGCTGGGCTGCTTCTCCGGCGGCGGAGCCGTCGCGTACGAGGTGGCCGAGCGCATCGGCGCCCACGGCTGGCGGGCCCCGCTGGTGTCGATCGGCGGCACCGCCGACGGCGGCCCCGCCTCGGCCCGGGACCTCTCCCGGGCCCTGTGGGCCGCCGCGCACCACGAGTCGTAGCGGGGCCGGGGTCAGCGGCTGCAGAGGGACGTGTCCACGAGGTGCTCGAAGCGCTTCATGGCGGCCCCGTCCGAAGGCCTGGCCGTCACCGCGATGCTGACGGCGCGTCCGGTGCCGGTGACCCCGCCCCGGGTCTCGTACCCGGGGAAGCTGCCGCCGTGCCCCCAGGAGACGCCGCCGCACGACAGGGGCGTGCTCACGAGCCCCAGTCCGTAGCGTGCGCGGGAGTCGAAGGGGTGTCCGGCGGGGACGGTGGTGCGCATCTGGTCGAGCTGGGCCTCCGGGAGGAGGCGGCCGGCGAGCAGCTCGGAGAAGAACCGGTCGAGGTCGGAGGTGGTGGAGACCATCTGGCCTGCCGCCCAGCCCCACGAGGGGTCCGTCTCCGTGATGTCGCTCAGCGGACCGCCCGGCTCCTCCCGGTGGTAGCCCCGGGGATGTGCTTCGCGGATGGTCGCGTCACCGGGGGCGGGGAAGTAGGTGTGGTGCAGGCCGATGCGCCGGATGACGCGCCGGTCGATCTCCTGCGCGAGGGGGCGGTGGGTGACCGCCTCCACGATCAGGCCGGCCAGTACGTAGTTCGTGTTGCTGTACGCCCAGCGCTCGCCGGGGGCGGAATCGGCCCGGTAACGGAGGGCGAAGCCGACCAGCTCGCGGGGCTCGTAGTACCGGGGCCGGAGGTCGGCCCGGGTGTAGTCGGGAAGTCCGCTGGTCTGCTGGAGGAGCTGGCGGACGGTGATGCGGCTGCCGTCGATCCCCTCTCCCCGCACGAGGCCGGGCAGATAGTCGTCGACGTGGGCGTCGAGGCCGATCCTTCCCTCGCCGACCAGTTGCAGCACGACCACCGCGGTGAACGTCTTGGTATTGCTGCCGATCCGCACCTGGCCGTCCGTGGGCACCTTCGCGCCGGTGGCCAGGTCGCCGACGCCCGCGGTGTACGTACGGGTTCGGCCGTCGGGGCCGGTGACGCTCGCCAGCGCGCCGGGCAGGCCCTCGTCGCGCACCAGCGCGTCCAGGCCCCGCTGGACGGTGTCGGGCCGGGAGGCGGCGAACGCCGCCGACGGCGCCGGCGCGCCGATCACGAGGAGGCCGGCGGCCAGGGCCCCCGCGGCCCTCGCCGCCCGGTGGCGGCCGCCCCTCTGCCGCCGGCCGGGGGGACGAGACGCCTGCTGTTCCTGCGCGCGCACGGGCCAACTCCTAGTGAATCGTGGTGAATCGTCGGGAATCCAGCGGTTTCCGCCGGGCCCAGCATGTCCGGACGCGGCCGGACGGGACGATCCCGCCACCCACCCGCCCGAGGTGGGGAAAACCCCCGGCACACGAGGGCGGTGCACCCGTTCGGGGGTACGGCGCGGAGGTTCGCGGAGGGGATCTGCCAGGGTGGTGGGTCATGTGGACCTTCACGGTCCTGTGAACGCGAGAGGGGAAGACGTCATGACCGAGGCCGAACTCAGGGCACTGTTCGACGAGATCGACACGGACGGCGACGGGCGGATCAACATCGTCGAACTGGCGGAGGGGTTCAAGGCCGAGGGCGCCCGGGGGCACCTCGCGGAAGAGGTCAGGAAGGCCATGGCCGCCGACGCGAACCACGACGGGGTCCTCGACTTCGAGGAGTTCCGGACGCTGCTGAAGTAGCGGTCACGGTCAGGGCAGGTCGTCGCGCGTCACCAGGCGGTGGGCGACCTGCCAGCCCTCCGGCGCGGGGACCAGCACGTCCTCCATCACGCACACCCGGTGCACCTTCGAACCCCCGCCCCGCGGGGTCAGGAACACGAGCGCGTAGCTGCGGGTGTGCACCGTCCCGTCGGGCTGCGGACGCGCGTCCAGCATGCCGAGCCAGTGCCGCAGCAGCTCGCCGCTGCCGGCGTGGACCTCCGCGTTGCGCCGGACGTTCGCGGCGAGGGCGGCGCGCCCGACCACCGGCGCGGGCAGCGTCGGCACGTCGAAGACGGCGTCCTCGGTGAAGGTCTCCGCCCACGGCTCGGCCTCGAAGGAGTCGAAGAGCTGCATCTGGCGCGAGTAGAACTGCTGCACCTCGGCGTACAGCAGGCCGAACTCCACCACTGCCGTCGTCGTCACTGTCATCGGGGACTCCGTTCCATCGGTTCCCGACAGCATCCGCACCGCGGATCGAGCGCACTTCGAAGACTCCTCAAGCGCCGCTGTCCAGGCTGGGCCGACAGCGTCCAAGGCCGACAGGTCTCGGGAGCGCCGCCGCAGCCGCGGCCGCCCCTTCGGGAGCCAGGAGGAGAGCACCATGCCGAGATTCGCGTACCCGGAACTCCCGCTGGACGGCCTGCTGCGCCGGGCGGCGGTCCGCGACCCCGCCGGACGGGCGATCCGTACCGCGACGGGCACCGGCTTCACGAAGACGGTGACCTTCGCCGAACTGGACGCCCGGGCCGACCGCTTCGCCTCGTACCTGGAGCACACCCTCGGCCGGCGCGGGGCGCGGGTCGGCGTCGCCAACGTCCTCGACCCCGTCTTCGCCGCCGCCTACTACGGGACGGTGCGCAGCGGCAACACGGTGGTGCTGGTGAACCCGCTGATCAAGGAGGCGGGTCTGCTCCACGTGCTGCGGACGTCCGAGGCCGAGGTGGCCTTCGTACCGGCCGCCACCGCCGAACTCCTCGTCAAACTGGGCGACCGGCTGCCGCACCTGCGCTCGGTCGTCGTCACCGACGCGCCCGACGGCGTGGTCCCGGGTGACGCCCTCCCGCTGGCCGAGGCCCTGGCCCGCGCGCCCGAGCGCACGGACCTGCCCGGGGCCGTCGACCTGGACTCCGACGCCTGCATCCAGTTCACCACCGGCACCACGGGGCCTCCCAAGGGCGTCCGGCTCACCCACCGCAACCTGGTGGCGAACGCCGCCCAGACCGCCACCGCCCACGACCTCGGCAGCGACTCGGTCACCCTCAACCACCTGCCGCTCTACCACACGATGCACCTCAACTCGGGCGTGTACGCGGGCGCCTGCCAGGTGCTGTGCACCGACCCCGACCCCCTCGCCTCGCTCGCCGCCTCCGCCCGCGCCGAGGCCACCCACTACTACGGGCTGCCCGCGCGCCTGCACCGCCTGGCCCAGGACGAGCGGCTCACCCACGACTTCCCGGCCGGGCGCCGCCTGACCGCCGTGCTCTCCGGCGGCACCGCCCTGTCCCCCACCGCCGCCCGCACCCTGCGCGGCCGGCTCGGCGTGCCCGTCATCCAGGGCTACGGGCTGGCCGAACTCTCCCCGCTCTCCCACTGCCAGGACCCGCGCAGCCCCAAGAGCGGCTCGGTGGGGCCCGCCGTACCGGGCACCGAATGCCGCATCGTCGCCGTGGGCACGGGCACGGGCACGCCGCTCGACGTCTACGCCACCGGCGAGGTCCAGGTCCGCGGGCCGCAGGTGATGGCCGGCTACCTCGACGACGGCGCGCCCTCGCCGGTCGACGCCGACGGCTGGTTCTCCACCGGGGACGTCGGATACCTGGGCGAGGACGGCGTGCTGTTCCTGGTGGACCGGCTCGACGACGTCTTCAAGTACGACAACGAACTCGTCTCGCCCAGCGCCGTCGAGGACGTCATCGGCGCAGACCCGCGCGTCGCCGAATGCATCGTGGCGGGCTGGCCCGACCCGGTGCACGGCGCGCTCGTGTGGACCGGCATCGTGCTGCGCGACCCCACCGCCCCAGGCCTGCTCGACGTCCTCGACTCCATCGTGGAGCGGGCCAACGCCCGCCTGAACGAATTCGAGCAGATCCGCCGCGTCGAGGTGCTCGACGCGGTGCCGCGGAGCCCCGTCGGCAAGCCCGAACGGCGCACGCTGCGCCGGAGCCTGCGCGGACGGGCCGAGGAAGAGGCGGTGGCGGCGTGAACCCGTCAGACCCGCACGGCCCGCGCACCACATCCCGTACGACCAGAGGAGCGACCACTGTGGCGAGCAACGCCGGTACACCCCCCACGGCAGGGTCCCCCCGGGTGCTCGTGGTGGGGGCGGGCCCCGTGGGCCTGACCGCCGCCCACGAGCTGGCCCGCCGGGGACTGCGCGTGCGCGTCGTCGACGGCGCCCCGGGCCCGGCCCCCACCAGCCGCGCCGTCGCGGTCCACCCGCGCACGCTGGAGACCTTCGACCAGATGGGGGTCGTGGACGGGGTGCTCGCGCGGGGACGCAAGAACCGGGCCTTCACCATGTTCGCGCGCGGCAGCCGCCTGGTCCGGCTCGAAGCGGACTACCGCTCGATGCCCACCCGGTTCCCGTACACCGTCGTCATCGGCCAGACCGAGACGGAGCAGGTGCTCCGCGAGGCCGTGGCCCGGCTCGGCGTCACCATCGAATGGGGAGTGCGGCTGACCTCCCTCGAACAGGACCGGCACACCGTACGCGCCCGGCTCGAACACGCCGACGGCTCCGCCGAGGAGTACGAGGTGCCCTGGCTGGTCGGCTGCGACGGCGGCCACAGCACGGTGCGCAAACAGCTCGGCCTCCCCCTGCTCGGCGAGTCCAGCGAGACCTGGGCACTGGCCGACGCGGAAGTCTCCGTCGATCTGCCGCCGGACACCATCTACTGGGCGCACACCGGCAGTCAGGCCCTGATGATGGTCCCGTACCGGCGCGAGGGCTACTGGCGGCTGCTCGACACCGCGCCCTCGGGCCGGACGGAGGGGGCGCGCGAGGCCGCGGAGCGCTTCTCCGAGAAGCTGAGCGCCGGGCTCGGCCGCCCGGTGCGGGTCGGCGAACCCGACTGGACCTCCGTCTTCACCTTCCAGCAGCGCATGGTGCCGCGCATGCACGAGGGCCGCTGCTTCGTGGCGGGGGACGCGGCCCACGTCCACAGCCCCGCCTCGGGACAGGGCATGAACACCGGCATCCAGGAGGCCTACAACCTGGCCTGGAAGCTCGCCATGGCCGCCCGGGGGCAGGCGGGCAGGGAGCTGCTCGTCACCTACGGGCAGGAGCGCGTCCCGATCGGCAGGAAACTGCTGGGTTCCACCCGCAAGGCCACCTTCCTGGTCCAGTTCAAGAACACCCTGGCCGGCGTGGGCCTGCCCGTCGCCTTCACCTTCGTGCGTGCCATTGGGCCGCTGCGCCGTGCCATCCAGCGCAAGGTGCTCGGCGGTATGTCGGGACTGCTGCTGTCGTATCCCGAGAGCCCGCTGACCACGCCCGATCCGCTGATGCCGGTGCCGGCGGGCTCGCGCGCGGCCGCCGCGGCCGCCCGGCACCCGGACGACCCGGGCTGCGAGGCGCTGCGCGCCGAACTGCGCGACACGCGCTGGTCACTGGTGTGGTCGGCGGGCGGAGCGGGCGAGGCCGGACGGGTCGCGGCCGCCGCGGCGGCCGCGCACGGCACGTGGCTGTCGGTGCGGACCGTGCACGGCACGGACGGCGCCGGGACCGGCGCCGGGCCCGGGCCGCTGGCGGACCCCGAGGGGCTGCTGCGCAGTGTGCTGGGGCTCGGGGCGGGCGGCTGGGTGCTGGTGCGGCCCGACGGGTACGTCGCCGCGGGCGGCCAGGAGCTGACCCGGCGCGTGCTCGCCCGGGCCCTGGCACCGCTGGGCGCGCCGGCGATGCTGCCGGACGTGATCCGCGATGCGGAGCGGCCCGTCCGGGTGTCCCCGCAGCTGGTGCTGGCCGCGGCCGCGGCCGCGTCCGCCGGGGCCATCGGCATGGTGCCGGTCCTCGAACCGTCCTCCACCGCGTCTCCAGAGCTCCGCGACACGGTCGAGACCTCACCACGCGTTCTGGAGGGGACACGATGACCACAGCGTCAACACCGTCGGCGCTGCCGACGGCGCCGGAGAAGCCAGTCGCCCTGGTCACCGGCGGCACGAGCGGCATCGGCCTGGCGGTCGTACGGGACCTGGCCGCGCGCGGTCACCGGGTGTTCCTGTGCGCGCGGACCCCGCAGGACGTCAAGCGGACCGTCGAGGAGCTGCGCGCCGAGGGGCTGGACGTCGCCGGCGCCGCCGCCGACGTCCGCTCCCGCGAGGCGGTCGCGGAGCTGGTCGCCGCCGCCGTCGCGGAATGGGACCGCCCGGTGTCCGTCCTGGTCAACAACGCCGGGCGCAGCGGCGGCGGTCCGACGGCCGACATCAGCGACGAGCTCTGGTACGACGTCATCGACACCAACCTCAACAGCGTCTTCCTGCTCACCCGGGAGGTTCTCAAGAGCGGCGGTCTCGGCGGGGCCCCGTGGGGGCGGATCATCAACATCGCCTCCACGGCCGGCAAGCAGGGCGTCCTGCTGGGCGCCCCCTACTCGGCGTCCAAGCACGCCGTCGTCGGCTTCACCAAGGCCCTCGGCAAGGAGCTGGCCCCGGCCGGGATCACGGTCAACGCCGTGTGCCCCGGCTACGTGGAGACGCCGATGGCGCAGCGCGTGCGGGCCGGTTACGCGGCGGCCTGGAACACCACCACCGAGGACGTGCAGGAGCAGTTCGAGGCGAAGATCCCGCTGGGGCGCTACGCGACCCCCGAGGAGGTGGCGGCCATGGTCGGCTACCTGACCACGGACCTCGCGGCGTCCGTCACCGCGCAGGCGCTGAACGTCTGCGGCGGACTGGGGAACTTCTGATGGCGGCCGGGCGAGTGCACCGCACCGTGCACGAGACCGAGGTGGCCGCCCCGGCGGGCGTGGTCTACGGACTGATCGCGGACCCCGTGCAGTGGCCCCTGTACTTCCCGCCCAACGTGTACGTGGAGCGCCTGGAATTCGACGGCGTCAACGAGCGGCTGCGGATGTGGGCGACGGCCAACGGCCAGGTCAAGACCTGGAGCTCGCGCCGCGTGCTCGACGCGGCCGCGCGGCGCATCGAGTTCCGCCAGGAGGTCCCCGCGGCCCCGCTGTCGGCGATGACGGGCACCTGGATCGTGGAGCCGCTGGGCACCGAACGCTCCCGGCTGACGCTGCTGCACGATTTCTCCGTCGAGGGCGACCGGGCGGAGGACGTCGAGTGGGTCGAGCGCGCCACCGACACCAACAGCCGTGCGGAGCTGGCGAACCTGGCGAAGCTGGGCGAGGGCTGGGGCAGGCTCGACGACCTGGTGATGTCCTTCGAGGACCGGGTCGACGTGGACGCCCCGCCGGAGCTGGTCTACTCGTTCCTTGAGCGGGCCGAGCGGTGGCCGGAGCTGCTGCCGCACGTCTCTCGGCTGGAGCTGACCGAGGATCTGCCCGGTGTGCAGGTCATGGCCATGGACACGCTCACCGCCGACGGCTCCGCGCACACCACCGAATCGGTGCGGGTGTGCTTCCCGGCCGCGGGCCGCATCGTCTACAAGCAGACCCGCACCCCGGCCCTGATGTCCGCGCACACCGGCGCGTGGACCGTGACCGGCGGCGCGTACGGCTCGACGGTCGTCTCGCGGCACGGCGTCGTGCTCCGGGCGGAGGCCGTCACCGCGGTGCTGGGCCCCTCGGCCGACCTCGCGGCGGCCCGCAGGTACGTCCGCGAGGCGCTGGGCCGCAACAGCACGGCGACCATGACGTACGCCAAACAGCATGCGGAGTCGGCGCTCGCGCGCTGAGGCTCCAGGCCGTCTCGAGCGGGACTCGGGCGGTCGCGGACAGGCTCTGGACCAAGTGTGAGGGAAAGGTGTGGCGATGTCCGTCCAGCAGGTCCACCGAACGTCCTATGCCGTCGATGTGAACGCGCCGGCAGGCGTGGTCTACGGTCTGATCGCGGACACGACGCAGTGGCCGCTGTTCATCCCGCCGAGCATCCACGTCGAGCGGCTCGACTTCGACGGTTCCCAGGACCGGTTCCACATGTGGGTCACCGCGAACGGGAGCGTCAAGTCCTGGCTTTCGCGCCGGGTCCTGGACGCCCCCCGGCTCCGGATCGACTTCCGCCAGGAGGTCCCGCCCGCTCCCGTCGTCGCGATGGGCGGCAGCTGGATCGTGGAGCCCCGGGGCTCCCACCGCTCGCGACTGACCCTGCTGCACGATTTCGCGGTCGCCGCCGACCGGCCCGCCGACGTCGACTGGACCAAGCGGGCCACCGACGCCAACAGCCGTGCCGAGCTGGCGCAGCTGAAGGAGGCCGCGGAGCGCTGGACCCGGCTCGACGGCCTGCTGCTGTCCTTCGAGGACTCCGTACGCGTCAACGGACCGGCCGACCTGGTCTACCGGTTCCTCTACGGGGTCGCCGACTGGCCGCAGCACGTTCCCCACGTCTCCCGCGTCGCCGTCACCGAGGACGAGCCCGGCGTCCAGCTGCTGAGCATGGACACCGTGACCGCCGACGGAGCGGCACACACCACCGAATCCGTGCGGGTGTGCTTCCCGCACGCGGGCCGCATCGTCTACAAGCAGACCGCGACGCCCGCCCTGATGGCCGCGCACACCGGTGAGTGGTCGCTGATCCCCGACGAGACCGGGGTGACCGCGATCTCCCAGCACAGCGTGCTGTTGCGGGAGGAGGCCGTCGAGCAGGTCCTGGGCCCCGGCGCCGGCCTCGACGACGCCAGGTCGTACGTGCGCGAGGCGCTCGGCCGCAACAGCACCGCCACCCTCAACCTCGCCAAGCAGTACGCGGAAACGGCCATCCGGACCCTCCGGGCAGGGGCGCCGACGTAGCGCCGGGTCCCCGGGGCGGCGCCCGCCCCCTCGGCGGTGGCGCTCCGGCAGGGCTCCGGCGGCGTGTCAGCGGCGCGTCAGCGAAATGTGGGCGTCCCGCGCATACTCGACCCCTTTGAAGCGTGGGGCCGTCCGGCGCCACGACCGGACGAGGGGGAGCGGATGAACGCTGCCATGGCCGTGGTGATCGCACCCGGCTCCGCCCCGGAGCTTGAGCTGCGCGGGCCCCTCGACGAGGACGCGCTCCGGGAGGCCCTCGCCGGGCTGCCCTCGGGCACGACCACCCTGCGCCGCCACACGGCGACGCACCATACCCTGCGCCTGCCCCGGCAGCACTCGCCGGCCGGCACGGTGGCGGACCTGCTGACCACACCCGGAGCCCGGCCGCGGCGGACATCCGCGCGGCCGCAGGCTCCGCGGACGGCGTGGGCGGGAGCCGGGGAGGGACCGGCCGGGCGGGAGGCGTCCGGCGGCGTCGGCGGTCTCGGCGGCCCGGCCGCGCAGCCCGCGACCGGCCTCCCGGCGAGTGCGCGCCAGCGCGAGGTGCTGCTCGACAGCCTCACCGGCAGGCCCGGTGCCGGGCTGCACGTCGAACAGCTCCACTGGCGCTGGTACGGGCCGCTGGACACCGGGCGGTTCCACGCGGCCTGGCAGCGGGTCTTCGCACAGGAACCCGTGCTGCGGGCCGCGTTCGCCGACCGGGCACGGGCGGACGGTTGCGGCGCCGGCCCACGGGTCCTCGTCCACGCGCACGCCTCGCCGGAGATCGTCCGGCACCACCACGGATCCGCCGACTGGCACTCCCTGCTGGCGAGCGAGCGGCTGCGCCCCTTCGACCTGCACCGGCCCGGGCTGATGCGCATCGCCCTGCTGGACGAGGGGCCGGGATCCGCCGGGCCGACGCGCATCGCCCTGACCCACCACCACGCCATGCTCGACGGCTGGAGCGTGCGCCTGCTGCTGCGCGCCTTCTACCGCGCGTACCGGGCCGAGGGGCGTTCGACCGGGGGCGAACGCCGGCCCGACGTGCGCGATCACCTCCGGTGGCTGGCGGGCCAAGACCTCGCCCCGCCCCGCGCGTTCTGGTCCCAGGCCGCGCCTGTGCCCGGCTGCCGGACCCTGCCCTGCCCGCCGGCGCACGCGACGGCCGCGGAAGGCGGGAGCCGCCGCGGCCGCGGACTCGCGCGAGAGCGGCTGACCCCCTCCGAGGCGGCACGGCTGCGCGACTGGGCCGCCGGGCACGGCGCCGCGGAGAGCACGGCACTGCACGCGGCCTGGGCCATGCTGCTGTACCGGTCCGGCGGAGCCGGCGCGGTACCCGCCCCCGTCGCGTTCGCCATGGCCGTGTCCGGCCGCGGCATCGCCCTGGAGGGCGCCGCCGGCATCCCGGCCCCCCTGCGCAACGCGCTGCCCGTCCACGTCGAGGTGGACCCCGCCGCCCCGCTGCGGCTGCTGCTGGCCGACCTGCGCGACCGGGCCCTGGGCGCAGCCGCGTACGAATGGGTCTCGGCGGGCCAGATCCGCGAGTGGAGCGGGCGGACCGAACCGGGCGGCCTCACGGAATCGCTCCTCTTCTTCGAGGGCGCGCAGGGCCGGCCGCCCGGCCGGGACGGCAGGGACGGCCGGGATCCGCTGGGGAGCGAACTCGCGGCCGAGGGATGCAGAGTGGACCCTCCGCAGACCACGGTCCCGTCCACGCCGCAGCCCGTCGTCGTCAGCGCGCGCCACGACGCGGACGGCGCCCTGCTGCTGACGGCGGTCAACGACCGTACGCGGGTCGCGGACGGCGAGGCGGCCGCGGCGCTCGCCCGGACCGCACGGCTGCTGCGCGCGTTCCCGGTGTTGGCCGACGGGACCACCCGCGTCGGGGAGATCCTGCGGACCCTGGGCGACCCGGGCGACCCGGGCGACCCGGGCGACCTGCCGACGGCCGGGCCGGCGGCGCCCGCCCCGGTTCCGCCCGGCGGTGGTCCGCGCACGCTGAGGGCGGCCGAGCGCCCCGGAGCCGGCACCATCCTGCTCGTCCCGCCGCCCGCCGCGCCGAAGGACTGCTACGACGCCCTCGTGCACGCCCACCGGGGCCCGGAGGCGCTGACCACCATCACCGCGCCGGCCGACGCGCCGGCGTGCCTGGCCGCGCTGCGCCCCGCCCTCGCGGCCGGCGAACCGCTGCTGCTGGGATGCTTCTCCGGAGGCGGGAGCGTCGCCTACGAGGTGGCGCAGCGCGTCGCGGCCCACGGCTGGCTGCCGCCGCTCGTGGCCATCGCGGGCACGGCCGACGGGAGTCCGGAGTCGGTCCGCCGCCTCGCGCGCACCCTGGCGGCGGCCGGGCGGCCGGGCTGAACGCGAAGGCCCCGACACCGTCGGGGGGCGGTGTCGTGGCCTTCGTGTCCAGCCGGGCGGTGCGGTGCGCGGAAGTCCGGATCCACCCGTGTCACGGGGCCGGTGGAGCGTCTAGGTTGAGCGGATGAGCCTGCTCGCGATCAGCGACCTGCACGTGGGTCACCCGGAGAACCGCAAGATCGTCGAAGACCTGCGACCGGTGTCCGACGACGACTGGCTGCTCGTCGCCGGGGACGTCGCCGAGACGAGCGAGCTGATCGAGTGGGGACTGGCCACCCTGAGCCGGAACTTCTCCACCGTGGTGTGGGCGCCGGGCAACCACGAGCTGTGGACCCCGCGCGAGGACGAGGTCCAGCTGCGCGGCGCGGAGCGCTACCGCCACCTCGTGGAGATGTGCCGCGGCCTGGGGGTGCTGACCCCGGAGGACCCGTACCCGGTGTGGGAGGGGGCCGGCGGACCGGTGACCGTCGCGCCGCTCTTCGTGCTGTACGACTACAGCTTCCGCGTCCCGGCGGCCCGGAGCACCGAGGAGTCCCTCGCGCTCGCGTACGAGAAGGGCGTGGTGTGCACCGACGAGTTCCTGCTGCACCCGGACCCCTACCCCAGCCGGCAGGCGTGGTGCCGGGCGCGCGTCGCCGAGACGGAGCGCCGCCTGGCCGCCTGCGACCCCGCCTTGCCCACCGTCCTGGTCAACCACTATCCGCTGGTCCGGGAACCGACGCGGATCCTGCACCATCCGGAGTTCGCCCAGTGGTGCGGGACCGAGCTCACCGCGGACTGGCACCTGCGCTTCCGTGCGGCGGCCGTCGTCTACGGGCACCTGCACATCCCCCGCTCCACCGTCCACGACGGAGTCCCCTTCGAGGAGGTCTCGGTGGGCTACCCGCGCGAGTGGCGCCGCCCGGGCCACCCGCGCGACGTGCCGCGGCAGATCCTGCCGCGCGGATGACCGGCGGGGCCGGTCCGCGCGTCGCCCCGACGCGGGCCGCTCAGCCGTGGAGCGCGGACCGCCAGGTGTCGAAGGCCCCGAGCAGGGAGTCCTCCCAGCGGGCGAGTACGGCCGCGCCTTCCAGTGCCGTGGCGCCCAGCGGGTTGCCGAGGACGCCGTTCGGGGAGACGGCGCGCACGCCCGACTCCACCAGGACGGGCAGCACCTCCGCGAGCGGGCGTCCGTCGCCGGGCACGGCGTCCTGCATCCGCACCGCCCCGGGCCGCAGCGCGAGCATCACCGAGGTCTCCGTGCGGCCCGCGTGACTGTCCCGCGGGTCGCCGGACGGTGACCACGCCAGTACCTCGCGGCCCTCGCCGCGCAGCAGGGCCACCGCGGCCCGCAGGGGCACCGCGTTGCCGCCGTGCCCGTTGATCAGGACCACCCCGTCGAACGCGTCCGCCGACCGTACGAGTTCGACCAGGAGCAGTTCGAGGGCCGCCCGGCCGATGGAGAGGGTGCCGGGGAACCCGGCGTGCTCCCCGCTGGACCCGTACGGCACGGCGGGTGCCAGCACCACGTCCGTGCGCCGCCGCTCCAGCGCCCCGGCGAGCGCGGCCGCGATCTCCGTGTCCACGGTGAACGGCAAGTGGGGCCCGTGCTGTTCGGTGGAGCCCAGTGGCACCACCAGCACACCGGCACGGCCGGAGCCCGCGTACCGCGGCCAGGCCGCGCCGTCCAGGCTGCTCATACCGGTGTGCCCGTCCCCTCGTCCGCGGAGCCGCCGGCGCCGGTGCGGCGGGCGCCGCCGTGCGCGGCCAGGTCGGGCCGCAGCGGCCCCGTCGTACGGCCGCGCAGCGCGCCCCACCAGACTCCGGCCCCGTACGCCAGGTCGTCGGCCGCGGACAGGGCCGTCCAGCGCACGGGATCCAGGTCCGGGCGGACCCGGTACCAGCGGGCGAGGTGCCGGGCGCAGGAGGCGGCCAGCAGCATCCGGCCGCGGGGGTGGGCGGCCAGGACGGGCCACCAGACGCGGCCGGCCGCCTCGGCCAGCAGGCCGCCCGCACCCGCGTGTCCGCGCAGCGCCAGGGAGAGGGAGACCCTGGCCGGAACCCCCGAGCGGGACAGCTTGCGGGGGAGGAGGGCCGCCGTACCGGCTGCCACGGCCAGCCCGGCCAGCGGCCGGCCCGCGGCGACGGCGGCCCAGGACAGCGCGCTCCAGGGGGACATGCGCACCGGGGCGACGGCCGGGCCGTGCCGCTCGAACAGCGGGGCGGCGGAGGTGCCGTAGCCGAAGCGCTGCCGCGCCCAGGCGCGCCAGGTGCGCCGCGGGGCGTGGTGGACGACCGCATCGGGGACGTAGCGGACCTCGCCGTCCTCCGCCAGGCGCCAGACCAGGTCGACGTCCTCGCCGAAGCGCATCTCCTCGTCGAACCCCGCGTGCTCCTCAAGGGCCCGGGTACGGACGACCAGGGCGGCCGTCGGCACGTAGGGAACGCGGGTTCCCGGACGGACGGCCGAGGGGAGGGGACCGAGGTCCAGCGGGGAGCGGTGTTCCTCGTAGCGCTCCCGTACGGAGGGGCCCGGGGCGCTGCGCACGCGCGGGGCCGCGGCCCGCACCCCGGGGTCCTCGAACTGCCGCAGCAGCGGCTCCAGCCATCCGGGCTGCGGGCGGACGTCCGCGTCGAGGAAGCACACCAGCTCCGTCGAGGCGAGACGCCAGCCGGAGTTGCGGGCCGCCGCGGGACCCCGCGCGGCGGCGTGGCGCACGGCGGCCCCGGCCACGGGGACGGCGGAGCCGTCGTCCACCACCACGACGCGGCCCACCGGCCCGATGGCCGGCAGGAGTTCGCCCAGGGCCCGGGCATGGTCGCGGACGGGGACGACCACCGTGACGTCCGCCGGAGTGAGGCGGCCGCCCGCCGGGTGCGGATGGGCCAGCCCCGCCCGCACCAGGCGGGCGGCCAGCCGCCGGTGCGCCGGCCGGTCCGCGACCGGGGACCCGGCCAGCCAGCCGTCCGCCAGCCGTGCGCCGGCCGCGGTCAGGCGCAGTACCCGGTACGGCGAGCCGCCGAGCAGGACCCGGCCGCCGGCCAGGCGGCGCAGCCCCGGATCGGGTGTCAGGAGGTACGTGTTCATGCGGTGAAGCCCCCGTCGGCGTGGACGACCGTGCCGGTGACGGCGGACGACTGCTCGCTGCACAGCCAGCACACGGCGGCCGCGACCTCCGCCGGGTCCAGCAGCCGGTCCACCAGCTGGTGGACGGCGAACTCCTCGACGTCCGGCAGGTCGTAGAGCGCCGCGCTCGCGTCGAGCATGGCGGTGCGCGTGGAGCCGGGGGAGACGGCCGTGGCGGTGACGCCCGTTCCGCGCAGGTCCGTGGCCAGGCCCCGGACCAGGCCCACCACGCCGTGCTTGGCCGCGTTGTACGCCGCCAGGTGCCACAGGCCGCGGTGGGCCGCGGCCGAGGCCAGCGCCACGAAGCGGCCCGAACGCGGCTCGGGCCTGCGCAGCAGTGCGGGAACGGCGGCCCGCGCCAGGTTGGCGACACCGCGCACACCGGTTTCGAACAGGGCGTCCCACTCTTCGTCCGGGGTCTCCCACAGCGGGCGGCCGCCCGCGATGACCGCGGCCGCCGCCACGGCCGCGTCCAGCGCTCCGAACCGCTCCTCGGCGAGGGCCACCGCGGCGCGCAGCGCCTGCGGGTCGCGGACGTCGGCGACCACGTCGAGGACCCGGCCCGGCCAGCGCGCGGCGAGCTCCGCCAGTTCCCGCTGGCTGCCCATCGGGTACGGCACGCCCGGCAGGTCCGCGCACCGGTCGGCGGCGACCACCTGCCAGCCCGCGCCGGCCAGCTGCTCCACCACGGCGGCGCCGATCCCGCGTGCGGCGCCCGTCACCAGCGCGACCCTAGGCACCGGCTTCGGTGTCCGCTGAGTCGAGGTAGCCGTGCTCACGCAGGTAGCCGAGGAGTTCGTCGACGGCTTCGGCCGGGGTCGGCGGTGTGACGAGCCGCGGCGGGGTGCGCTGCTCCAGGGCCCCGGTCAGGGCCAGCAGCCGCTCGCGGGGGTCGGCGGCGTCGGGTGCCGGGCACTCCACCGGACGGGGCCGGTACGGGCGTACGGCGCCGGTCCGCACCCGGCCCCGCGCCCCCGCGCCCTCGGCCCGCACGGCCGGGACGGGGGCGGACTGCGCCGCGAGCACGGCGGGCAGCGCCGCGCGCCGCAGCTTCGCGCTGTGGGCCTCCACCGAACAGACGGCGGGCAGCGGTACGTCGAGCAGTTCGCGGCGCCCGCCGTCCAGCCGCCGCACCGCCCGCAGAACGGAGCCGTCGGAGCCGAGTGCGACCAGTCCCGTGGCCTGGGCCGCACCGAGCAGGCCGGCCAGTACCGCGGGCGTGGCCGACGTACCCCAGCCGGCCGAGCGGTCCCCGCACACGATGAGGTCCGGACTGCCGAAACGGCGGAGCACGGCGTCGAGCAGGGTCCGCGCGGTCGTCTCCGCGTCCTCGGCGACCTCCGCGTCCTCGGCGTCCCCGGCGTCCTCCGCGTTCTCGTCCGGGCCGGTCACCCGCAGGACGTCCGCGGCCCCGCAGGCCAGCGCCTCGCGCAGCATGGCCTCGGCGGCGGGCGGGCCCACGGTGACGGCGACGCAGCGGCCGCCGTGCAGTTCGGCCAGGCGCAGCCCGTGTTCGAGGGCGCTGCGGTCCGCGGCCGCGGCGCCTCCCGCGAGCACGTCGCTCTCCACGGCTCCGGTCAGCGGGTGCACCCGGGTCCGCCCGGTGTCCCACCGCAGCGCGGCCACGACCAGCACGGCGCTCATCCCTTCCGGAAGACGACGCCGTGGCCGCCTTCGGGGTAGCTCCAGCTGATGGCACCGTCGGCGTCGCAGACGAGATAGCACGTGCCGCATTCGAAGCACTGCTCGTGGTTGAAGACGAGGCCGCCGTCGGCGGTGGGCACGAAGAGCTTCGCGGGGCACGCGTGCAGGCAGGCCCGGGTGGTGCAGCCGCGGCAGACGTCGGTGTCGACGGTGATGTGCGCGTTCGGCGAGACCCGGAACTCGACGGTGTCCATCCGGTCTTCGAACGCCGTCCCGTACGGCTGCGGCGTTCCCTTGGCGGTCGCGGTCATCCGAAAGTCCTCAATCCGTTGAGCGCGTCGGCCACCAGGTGGCGGGTGCGGACGCCGTGGCGGCGGGCCGCGGTGCGCAGCAGCCGCAGGGCGCCCGGCTTCGGGCGCGGGTTGTCGACGTGGAAGAGGCCCTGCACCACGTCGCAGATCAGGGCCGGGTACTGCTGCTGGAACCGTTCGGAGAACAGCAGGCCCGGGGCCCGGCGCAGCTTCCGGTGGTCGGCCAGGACGAACGAGGTCTCCAGCATCCGCCGGTAGCCGGACAGGCCCATGCGGGAGCAGTCGCCGCGGCCCACCGCCGCCGCGGCGGCACGGCCCGCGTACATGCCGGCGCCGAGCGCGAAGTTGACGCCCTCAAGCCAGATGCCGGCGGCCAGGCACATCGAGGCGGCGTCCCCGGCGACCAGGATCCCGTCGCCGATCAGGTCGGGGATGGTGTCGTAGCCGCCCTCCGGGATCAGGTGGGCGGAGTACTCCTTCAGCTCCGCGCCCCGGATCAGCGGGGCGATGGCCGGGTGCGCCTTGAGATCGGCCAGGATCTCCTCGGGGCGCACCTTGGCGGCCGCGAGCCCCTTGAGGCCGAGGACGACGCCGATGCTGACCGAGTCGAGGTGCGTGTACAGGAAGCCGCCGCCCGGGACGGACCCCGTGCAGCCCAGGATCTCCAGGTCCACGCCCTCCCGGCCGGTGACGGCGAAGCGCTCCTCGATGACCTCCCGGGGCAGTGCCAGGGTCTCCTTCACACCGAGCGTGGTGTGCTCGGCCGTCGGCCCGGACGGGTAGAGGCCCGCTTCCTTGGCCAGGAACGAGTTCACGCCGTCGCAGGCGATGACCACGGATGCGGTGAGGTCCCCGTCGGGGCGGTCCGTACGGATGCCCGTCACCCTGCCCCGCGCATCGCGCAGCAGTCCCGTCGCGACCGTCGAGGTGACGAGGACGGCGCCCGCCTCCACGGCGAGGGAGGCGAGCCAGGAATCGAATTCGGCGCGGTGGACCGTTGCGCCGTTGTACGGGGGAGCGCCCCAGTCCTGGCTGCGGAAGTCCACGGTCAGGGCCTGGTCCCGGGTCATCACCATGGTCGAGCGGCGTGTCACCCAGCGCTCGACGGGCATCTTCTCCCACCAGTTCCCGACGAGTTCGTCGAGGACGCGCCCGTAGACCACCCCGCCGTAGACGTTCTTGGAACCGGGGAAGGGGCCGCGCTCGACCAGGGCGACCGTGCGGCCCGCGCGGGCCGCCTCCAAGGCGGCCGCGCAGCCGGCGGGACCGGCACCGACCACCACCACGTCGAACATCGGGTCAGTCATGGGTGACTCCCAGGCGGCGGGCGAGCTCTTCGACCACGGCGGGCACGTCGGCGACGATCCCCAGGTCGGCGAGTTCGGTCATCGGACAGGACGGATCGGTGTTGACGCTCACCACGTGGCGCGGCCGGCCGAGGCCGCCGGTGTGCTGGGCGGCGCCGGACACTCCGAAGGCGATGTACAGCTCGGGGTCGATCACCACGCCCGTCGTGCCGATCTGCCGTTCGTGTCCGAGCCAGCCCACGTCGGTGACCACGCGGGTCCCGCCGACGGAGGCGCCGAGCGCCGCACCGACCGCGGCGAGCCGCGTCGTCGAAGCCTCGCTGCCGAGCCCCGCACCCGCGCCGAACACCCGCGGCGCCTCGGCGAGATCGGCGGTACCGGGCTCCGGTTCGAGGACCTCGCGCACGCGGGCGTCGGCCACCGGCGCGAGCGCTTCGGGCAGGACGAGGGTCACGGGCTCACGGACCGGCGCGGCGGGCAGGGCTCCGCGTACGCCCGGCACGAGCGTGGCCACGAACGGGCCGTCGACGGCGAGTTCCACCAGCGCCTGGTCGTCCCAGCGCAGCACGTCGGCGCCGCCCGGGGTCACGGCCACCGCCCGGGCCAGCAGCGGCCGGTCCAGTGCCAGGGCGAGGCGGGGAGCCAGATCGCGGCCGTCCGGCGAAGCGGGCAGCACCACGACCGGCACGTCCGCCAGCAGGGGTGCCAGGGCGGCGGCGAGCACGCCGGGCGCCGTACGGGCGTCCTCGGCCCGCCAGACGCGTTCGGCGGAGGTCAGCGCGGCGCAGGCGCGCGCGGTGCCGTCGCCGACGAGCAGGGCCGCACCCCCGGCCTCGGCGACGGCCTCGTCGCTGCCGGCGGGCAGCCGGCCGCCGCGTACGACGACCACCGCGACGGCCTCGCCGTCCACGGCCGGCCGGCTCACAGCGCCACCGCCACGCGGTGGCCCTCGATGACCGCCGCGTGCGCACGGCGCGGGGCCACGCAGTCACCCACGCGGTGCACGGCGAACGGAGCGTCCTTCAGCTCGTGCCACAAGGAGTCCTCCGGTGTCTGGTGGGTGGCGCACACCACCCAGTCGGCGCGCACCTGCTCGGTGGCGCCCGTGGTGTGGGTGAGGACCTGCAGCTCCACGCCGCCGCCCGTCGGTTCGGCCGCCGCGCCCACCACGACCCTGTCCGTCTGCTGGCCGATGCCCTTGGCGTGCGCGCGGATCTGGAAGGTCTCCATGTCGAGGGTGATGCCGAGGTCCTGCCCGACCACCATCGCGGAGGTGACGACGGTGACGCGGCAGCCGCGGTCGGCCAGCAGTTCGGCCACCGAGGTGGCCTGGTGGAAGCCGAGGTCGTCGATGATCACGACCTCGCCGGACGGGGCGGCCCGGCCCTCCAGCACGTCGCGGACGTCCACGACGCGCTCCAGTCCGCCGGACCACCACGGCGGCGCGGGGCGCGCCCCGGTGGCCAGGACCACGTCGTCGGGTGCCTCGGCGCGCAGCGAGGCGGCCGTCGCCTCGGTGCCGGTGCGGATCGTCACCCCGCGGCGCCTGCACTCGGCGGCGAGATTGCGCACGACGTCCAGGAATTCGGCGCGGGACGGTACGGTCGCCGCCACCGCGACCTGGCCGCCGGTGGCGCTCCCGCGCTCCAGCAGGGTCACGTCGTGGCCGCGTTCCGCGGCCGTGGCCGCGGCCTGGAGTCCGCCCGGGCCGCCGCCGACGACCAGCACCCGCCGGGGCCGGCGCCCGGGGACGGGCACGGGCAGCGGCACGGCCTCCCGGCCCGCCCGCGGGTTCTCGATGCAGCCCAGCCAGCGGTTCAGGCCCATGCGCCCGACGCACTCCTGATTGCAGGAGAGGCAGGTGCGGATCGCGGAGGTCTCGCCCGCGCGGGCCTTGGCCAGGAAGTCCGGGTCGGCGATCTGGCCGCGTACGACGCCGACGAGGTCGCAGTGCCCCTCGGCCAGCGCGCGTTCGGCCTGGACGGGGTCCTTGATCCGGCCGACGCCGATCACCGGGAGGTCCACCGCGCGCCGGATGGCGTTGGAGATGAACAGGGCGTATCCCGCCGGGATCGCCATCGAGGCCTCGATCATGTACAGCGTGGAGGTGGCCACGCCGATCGAGGTGTTGATGTAGTCGACCTTGCCCGTCGCCTCGACCATCCGGGCGACCGCGACGGCCTCGTCGATGGTGGTGCCGCCCTCGATCAGCTCGTCGCCGCAGAGCCGGACGCCCAGCGCCCGGTCGGGGCCGATGGCCTCCCGCACCGCGTCGATGATCTCCAGCAGGATCCGGGCGCGGTGTGCGAGGGAGCCGCCGTACCCGTCCGTGCGGTGGTTGGTGGCGGGGGAGAGGAACCCGCGGACGATGGAGGAGTGCGAGCACTGCAGCTCCACCCCGTCGAACCCGCCTTCGGCGCAGTGCCCGGCGACCGTGCCGTAGCCCGCCACGATCTCGGCGATCTCGTGTGCGTCGACGGCCTTGGGCACCTCGCGGAAGAGGGGGTCGGGCACCGGGGAGGGCGCCCACACCGGCAGCCGCGAGTACATGCCCGACGCCTGCCCGCCGTTGTGGTTGAGCTGCGCGATGATCGGCACGCCATGGGCGTGCACCGCATCGGTGATGCGCCGGTAGCCGGGGACGGCCGCGCGCCGGAACCCGTGGATGAGCTTCTCGTACGGCCAGTCCGTCGGGTGGGTCGAGTGCTCCTCGGTGATGATCAGCCCGGCACCGCCGGCGGCCCGGGCGGCGTAGTACGCGGCGTGCTGCTCGCTCGGCAGCCCGTCCTCGGCGTAGTTCGTCAGATGGGCCGAGAACACCACGCGGTTGGCGACGGTGAGGGGGCCGATCCGCAGCGGGCTCAGCAGATGGCGCAGCCGCCCTGGATTACTGCTCATGACACCACCTGGAACTCGCGGACGGGCACGGCGGGCAGCACGGTCGCGGAGTCGGCGCCCGACACCGCGAGCGCGGCGCGCCGGCCTTCGAGCACCGCCTCGTACACGGTGCGGGGGGCCACCCGGTCCCCCGCGGAGACCGCGCCCGCCGGCGGGGCGGCCGGGTCCGGCAACCGGTGGCCGCAGTGCACGAGCGCCGCGCACGGCATCTCGGTCCGTACGCCGGTCAGCGCGTCCGTGACCACCACGTGGTCCGGGTGGACCTCGCGCAGTACGCTGCGCCGGGCCTGGACCACACCGGCCTGCTGGAGGCGGGAGTTGGCCGGTGCGAGGTCGCCGGTGACGGCCAGCTGGGTGCCCACCACCTGGTCGCGCGTGATGACGGTGACGGTGCGGCCGGCCGCGGCGAGCAGCTCCGTGACGCCGACGGCGACCGCGTCGCCCACCGTGTCGTACACCGCGACCGGACCCTCGGGCAGGGCGGCGGCCGGATCCGGCGCGCCGAGGACGTCGGCGACGTCGAGGACGGCCGCGCCGTCGTGCACCGCGTAGTCGCGCGGACCGGGCACCGAACCGGTGGCCAGGACCAGGGCGCCGGCGGCGGCCTCCAGCTCGGCAGCGGACAGCCGGGTACCCGTCTCGACGGCGACGCCCAGGCGTTCCACCTCGGACGTCAGCCAGTGCGCGAGCCGCGCCAGCCGCTCCCGTCCCGGGATCCTGGCGGCCAGGTGCAGTGCTCCGCCCAGACGTCCGGCCGACTCGACGAGCCGCACCGGATGCCCGCGCAGCGCCAGCACGCGGGCCGCTTCGAGCCCGGCGGGCCCGCCGCCGACCACCAGCACGGGCCGGCCGCCGCGGGCGCCGCCGCCGGCGGCGGACGCGACCGGCCGGTCCCGGGTCTCGTGGCCGCTGCGCGGCTCCGCGATGCACGAGACCACCGGGTTGCGGTTGTCGCGCACCTGGCAGCGCTGGTTGCCCAGGGTGCAGGGGCGGATCCGGTCGGCGTGCCCGGCGGCCAGCTTGCGGACGAACTCCGGGTCGGCGATCTGGGCCCGGGTCATCTCGACCAGGTCCGCGACCCCGTCCGACAGGGCCTGCCCGGCGGGCTCCGGGTCGACGACGGAGCCCTGCAGGACCACCGCGCAGTGCCCCTCGACGGCATCGCGGACGGACCGGCACAGCTCCGTGTTGAAACCGGGAGCGGTGTGCGCGTCGGGGCGGGTCGCCGCCGTGCCCATCGCCGAACCCCTCACCACCACCAGCAGGTCCACCTCCGGGGCGATCCGCCGGGCGAGCTCCGCACCGTCCTCGGGCGTGATTCCGGCCCAGGGAGCCAGCTCGTCGCAGCTCAGCCGCAGCGCGAGGACGCGCTCGCGGCCGATCCGCTCGCGCACCGCGGCCAGCACCTCCAGCAGCAGGGCGGCCCGGTCGGTGCCGTACGCGTCCTCCCGCTGGTTGGTCAGACCCGACAGGAACTGCCGCAGCAGCGCGTGCTGGCCGGCGTTGACCTCCACACCGTCCAGACCGGAGGCGGCCGCCAGCTCCGCGGCCGCCGCGAACGCGCCGACGACGGAGTCGATCTCGGCCCGTTCCATCTCCATCGGCATCTCGCGGCTGACCACGTCCGGCACCCGCGAGGGCGCCCACAGCGGTTCCTGGGAGTACGCGGAGGAGCCCTGCGAGCCGCTGTGTCCGAGCCCGGCCAGGACCAGCGCACCGTACGGGTGGCAGGCGGCGACCGTCGCCGCCCAGCCGGGGCCGCACGCGGTGGCCAGCGGCGCGCGCTCGTACGGCCAGTCGGAGGCGAGGACGCTCGCCGTCTCGGTGACGATCACGCCGGCGCCGCCCGCGGCCCGCCGCCCGTAATAGGCGACGTGCCGCTCCGACAGGGCACGGGCGGTGCCCAGGTTCGTCTCGTGCGCACCGAAGACGACACGGCTCTGCGCGCTGCGGCCGGCCAGTACGACGGGGCCGGTCAGCGCGCTCACGGCCGGAACCCGGCGAGCGGGCTGGTGTCGCAGGGCCGGGCGACCGGGGCCGGGGATTCGGCGGGCGGCCCCCAGCCGATCGACACCGGCACCGCGGCGGACTTCGTACGGCGGGTGCGGTGCGAGTGGTCCTTGTCGGGTCGGGGCCGGGCCGCCGCGCCGACCAGTTCGAGGGCCCGCTCACCATGGCCCTGCACGCACTCCGGATCCGGGCCGTCCAGCGGCAGCCCGGTGAAGAACTTGGCCGCCGGGCAGCCCCCGCGGCAGGAGTCGAAGGCGGAGCACGAGGAGCAGGCCCCGGCCGGCTGCGGGCTGCGCAGCCGCGCGAACAGCTCGGATCCGCGCCACACCGAGGCGAAGCCGCCGGTGTCGCGGACGTTGCCGGCCAGGAACTCGTCGTGGATGGCGAACGGGCAGGCGTACACGTCGCCGACCGGGTCGATGAGGCAGACCACCCGGCCCGCGCCGCACAGGTTCAGGCCCGGCAGCGGGGTGGAGCCCAGAGCGTTGAGGTGGAAGAAGGAGTCGCCGGTCAGCACCTTCTCGCCGTTGGCGAGCAGCCACTGGTAGAGCACCATCTGCTGGTCGGCGGTCGGGTGCAGGTCGTGCCAGACCTCGGCGCCGCGCCCGGAGGGCCGCAGCCGGGTGATCCGCAGCTGCGCGCCGTACCGCGCGGCCAGCGCGGCGAACTCGTCGAGCTGCGGGACGTTGTGCCGGGTCACGGCCACACTGATCTTGAAATCGCGGAAGCCCGCGTCGCGCAGGTTGCGCATCGCGGTCACCGCCATGTCGTACGAACCCTCGCCGCGCACGGCGTCGTTGACCTCGGCGCTGGCGCCGTCCAGGGATATCTGCACGTCGACGTAGTCGGTGGCGGCCAGCCAGCGGGCCCGCTCCGGGGTGATGCGCAGGCCGTTCGTGGAGAACTTGACGCCCACCTGGTGGGCGACGGCGTACTCGACGAGCTCCCAGAAGTCCGGGCGCACCGTCGGCTCGCCGCCCCCGATGTTGACGTAGAACACCTGCATCCGCTGCAGCTCGTCGATCACGGCCTTGCACTCGTCGGTCGTCAGCTCGCGCGGGTCTCGGCGGCCGGACGAGGACAGGCAGTGCACGCAGGAGAGGTTGCAGGCGTAGGTGAGCTCCCAGGTGAGGCAGATGGGAGCGTCCAGCCCCTGCTCGAAGTGGTCGACGAGTTTCATGCGCGTACCTCACTCTCGCGGGGTTCGATCGTCCCCGCGGTCAGCAGTCCGGCCAGCGCCTGGCAGTACTGGGCGTGTTGGTCGGCCGGCACCCCGGCGGCCGTGAGCGCGCCGAGCGCGTCGGGCAGCTCCGCGAGCCTGCGCACGGTGCCCACCAGCGCGGGCGTCTTCAGGAACGACAGCCGCCGGGTGCGGAAGTCGTAGGCGAGGGCGCCGAACGGCTCCGGGCGCAGGGACACGCTCGGGCTGAGGCGGTAGGGAAGGCGGGGGTCGAAGACGTTGGTCACAACGGGCCTAGTAGACGCCGCACATGCCGTCGATCGAGACCTCCTCGACCAGCAGCTCCGACTCGACCGCGGCGTCTTGCGCATCGCCTTGGGCGGTGGACCCGGTGCCCGTGGCGAGAGCTCCTTCGGCGGCGCTCTGGTCAGCTGGACTCATGACGTCTCACGTCCTTCACGGGAGGTGGCAACAGCACGGACAGGGTGGGTAGCCCCATGGTCGGGTTCTCCTTGAGCCGCGATGCTCGAAGCACTTGAGTCGCAGTCGAACGAGGAGGACGGAATGCGGATCCTGGCAGCCGACGGAGTGAGCGGTACGGCCCTGGCGAACGGCCGGATGGACCTGCGCAAGGCGGGCCGGGACGAACTCCGGTGCAGCCCTGTCGGCACCGCCATGTGGATCGCGCTGCGGCACAACGACGGTTTCCTCGACCTCGCCGCGGCTTCGCTCGCCGAAGCCTGGCAGACCGACGAGGGAAAGGTCCGCACCGCGATGACGATCTGGGCGGAGCGGATGATGGACACCGGGCTGCTGAAGGCCGCGCGGTGAGTGTCGCCGTACCGCCTCGCCACGCTGTACCCCCGTTCTCCCCGGTGTCCGACCGGCTCGCACCCGTACGAGCCTTCGCCTAAGGTTTCCGTGCGCCGGGCGCCCGGAAAACCCTTATGGCCCCCTAAGTCGATATGCAGCCCAGCGCTTTTCCGGCTACCGCGGAAATGGCGCGGCGCAGAGAAATACGCGCGACCCCCTAGGGATTCCCCGTCCACGGGCCGCGGACGTGTAGGGGGCCCCTGACGTGGGCCTGCGTCCGTCGGTTAGGGGATAGCGCAAACGGATTCCCCCCGGCTCCGACGGTAGAACTGCTGAGGGCGATGCATCAAGCATCGTCATCAATGAGGTAGGGAGGGCCCCAATGGGCCGGGTGGAAAACAAGGTCGTGGTGATAACCGGCGCGGCTCGGGGGCAGGGCCGCAGCCACGCGGTCAGGCTGGCCGAAGAAGGCGCCGACATCATCGCGATCGACCTCTGCGAGGACATCGACGTCGCCACGTACGCGCTGGCCACGCCGGAGGAGCTCGACGAGACCGTCAAGCTCGTCGAGAAGACCGGCCGCCGCGCCGTCGCCAAGCGCGTCGACGTCCGTGACGCCGTCGCGCTGCGCAAGGCCATCGACGAGGGCGTCGCCGAACTCGGCGGCCGTCTGGACGCGGTGATCCCCAACGCCGGCATCCTGCCCCTGGGCCAGGGCCCGGTGGACGGCTACACCACGACCCTCGACATCAACCTCGTCGGCGTGTTCAACACCGTGCACGCGGCCCTGCCGCACATCGGCGAGGGCGGCTCCGTCATCCTCGTCGGCTCGGTCATGGCCTTCACGCCGTACGGGCCCGAGGATGCCATCGCCGGCCCCGGCATGGGCGCGTACAAGTTCGCCAAGCACACCATCGTCGACTACGTGACCTCCCTGGCCGCGCAGCTCGGCCCCTCCGGACGCCGCGTCAACGCCGTGCACCCGACCAACGTCGACACGCCGCTGCTCCTCAACGACACGGTGTACCGGACCTTCCGCCCCGACCTGGAGAACCCGACGCAGGAGGACGCCCTCCCGGTGTTCGCCTCCATCCAGTCGATGCCGGTTCCCTACGTCAGCGCCGACGACGTCTCCAACGCCGTGGTCTACCTCGTGTCCGACGAGTCCCGCTACGTCACCGGAACCAACATCCGGATCGACGGCGGCGCTCTGGTCAAGCAGGGCCGGTGACTTTCGTTGTCCCTCCTGGCCCAGGCCTCTGACGAGGCGGCGCGGTACCGCGCCTACGGGCCGCGCCACATCGACGACATCGCGGCCCGATACGGGCTCGACGACGCATCTCGCGAGACGGTGCGGCTCATCTCGATGGTCCTGCCCTTCAGGGTGAACGAATACGTCCTGGAGCAGCTCATTGACTGGCAGCGGCTTCCCGACGATCCGATGTACCAGCTGGTCTTCCCGCAGAAGGGAATGCTGAACACCGAGGACGAGAAGCGCCTCGCCGTGCTCGCGGACCAGACCGACGCCGCTGCCAAGCGGGAGCTGCGGGAGACGGTGCGCGACATCCGCGCCCGCCTCAACCCGCATCCCTCGGGGCAGATGAGCCTCAACAAGCCCAGCCAGAACGGGGTGGAGCTGCCCGGGCTGCAGCACAAGTACCGCGAGACGGTGCTGTACTTCCCCGGGCAGGGACAGACCTGCCACGCCTACTGCACGTACTGCTTCCGATGGGCGCAGTTCGTGGGCGACGCCGACCTCAAGTTCTCGGCGCCCGACCCGAGCGGGCTGATCACCTACCTCGGCGAGCACCCGGAGATCAACGACGTCCTGATCACGGGCGGCGACCCGATGATCATGACCACGGACCGGCTGCGCACCCACATCGAGCCGCTGCTCGCCGTGGACACGCTGCAGACCATCCGGATCGGCACCAAGTCGGTCGCCTACTGGCCGCAGCGCTTCACCACCGACCAGGACGCGGACGACGTCCTGCGCCTGTTCGAGCAGGTGATCGCCTCCGGGAAGAACCTCGCGGTGATGGCGCACTTCAGCCACCCCCGCGAGCTCTCCACCGACATCGCCCGCAGGGCGATCTCCCGGATCAAGTCCACCGGTGCGCTGGTCTACTGCCAGGCTCCGCTCATCGCCCACGTCAACGACGACGCGACGGCATGGCGCGACCTGTGGAAGACCGAACTGGCGCTCGGCGCGGTCCCCTACTACATGTTCGTCGAGCGGGACACCGGCCCGCACGAGTACTTCAAGGTCCCCCTGGCCAAGGCGGCGGAGATCTTCCAGGAGGCCTACCGGCAGCTGCCGGGACTGGCCCGCACGGTGCGCGGCCCCGTGATGTCGGCAACCCCCGGCAAGGTCGCCGTGGACGGCATCCAGGACACCGCCGAGGGGCGCTACTTCCAGCTGCGCATGCTCCAGGCCCGCAACCCCGCACTGGTCGGCCGGCCCTTCCGGGCGCTCTACTCGGACACCGCCGCCTGGGTGGACGAACTCGAACTGGACCCCGCCACCGATCTGGACATCGCCGAAGCCTTCCTCGGCTCGGCCGCCGCCCGTCTGCACAGCGCCGGCCCCGCCGAGAACACCCACAGCTGAAAGGAGCCGAACGATGACCGCCCGCAGAGTGTCGCCCAACCTCCTGCTCAACCAGGCAGTGGCCAGGCGCCAGGCGCAGGGTGAATCGCTCGTCCACCTCGGGTTCGGTGAGGCGCGCCTCCCCGTGTTCGCCCCGCTGGCGGAACGCCTCACCGCAGGATCGGCCCACAACGCCTACGGACCCGTGGACGGCGGCTCCGAGGTCAGGGAGGCCGTCGCCGGGTACTTCACCCGGCGACGGCTCCCCACCACCTCCGACCAGGTGGTCGTCGCCCCCGGCAGCAAACCCCTGCTGATGGCCGTCCAGCTGGTCGTACCCGGTGACGTGATGATCCCGCGCCCGGCCTGGAACACGTACGCCCCCCAGGCGGCCCTGGCCGGCAAGCGCGCGTTCGGCGTCCCGATCCCCGACGACTGCGGGGGCATCCCCGATCCCGCGAAGCTGCGGCAGGAGATCCGGGCCGCCCGGGTCCTCGGCCACGACCCGCGGATCCTGGTGCTGACCCTGCCCGACAACCCGACCGGCACCCTGGCCGGACCGGAGCGGATCCGTGAACTCTGCGCCATCGCAGAGGAAGAGGACCTGCTGATCGTCTCGGACGAGATCTACCGGGACATCGTCCACGACCCGGCCACCCCGTTCCTGAGCCCCGCCGAGGTCGCCCCCCACCGCACGGTGGTGAGCACCGGACTGAGCAAGACGCTCGCCCTCGGCGGGTGGCGCATCGGCGCGATGCGCTTCCCGGAAGGGGAATGGGGCCGCCAGATCCACGACGGCGTGGTCTCGGCCGCCAGCGAGGTGTGGTCCACGCTGGCCGCACCGATGCAGGAAGTCGCGACGTACGTCTTCAACGAGCCGCCGGAGATCACGGCCAGGCTCGCCGCCAGCGCCCGGCTGCACGGTGTGGTCGCCCGCGCGGTGCACGGGATCATGACCGGCGTGGGCGCCGACTGCCGCCCGCCCACGGGCGCCTTCTACGTCTACCCGGACTTCGAGCCGCTGCGCGGGGCCCTCGCCATGAAGGGCATCACGGACTCGCTCTCGCTCTTCGAGCACCTCTTCGACGAGCACGGCATCGTGGTCCTGGCCGGCCACCAACTGGGCGACGACGAGGGGGCGCTGCGCTTCAAGGCGGCGACGAGCCTGCTCTACGGAGCGACCCGGGCCGAGCAGCAGGCGGCACTCGACGCCGCGGACCCGCTGCGGCTGCCGCACATCAGCGCTGTCCTCACCCGGATCGAGGAAAGCTTCGTGAAACTGACCTCGTAGGAGGCCGAACAACCATGGACAACGACGCCCGCCGCGGTACCGCGGTGGTCTTCCCCGGCATGGCGCCGTCCCCCTACACGGACGTCGCGCGCTTCATGCTGGTCAACCCGTTCGCCAGGAAGCTCCTGGGGGTGGCGGAGGAGGTCCTCGGCTACGACCTGCTGGAGCGCTTCCGCGCGGACCCGGACGACTATTCGGAGTACGCCCAGGTCGCGTTCCTCGTGAACAGCGTCGCGCTGGCCCGGATGTCCGAGGACGCCGTGGGCGCCCGGCCCGACGTCTGTGTGGGGGCCAGCTTCGGCGGGAAGGCAGCGGCCGTCCACTCGGGCGCGCTCGGCTTCGCCGACGCCGTGCGCATGACGGCGCAGATGACGCGCTACGAGACGCGGTACTTCGCCGAGCACCACACCGACATCGTCACGCAGTCCTTCGCGCGCACGCCGCGCGAGCAGCTCGACGTCATCATGGCGGAGCTCACGGAACTCGGCGAGTGGCACGACATCTCCTGCCACATCGACGACGACTTCTGGATGCTGTCCCTGCGCGACGGGATGGTCGACTGGATCAAGGAACGGCTGCGCGCCCTGGGCGGGATGCCGATCTACACGATGAAGCCGCCGATGCACTCCAGCGCCTTCGGCGGGCTGAAGGACCTCATCGAGGAGAACGTCTTCCCCGAACTCACCTTCCGCGACCCCGACCTGCCGGTCCTCGCCGACCAGGACGGCCGGTCACTGGAGACCGCCGCCGACGTCCGCACCATGCTCCTCGACGGCTACGTACGGCCGGTCGTGTGGCCGGCCGTCGTGGACACGCTCAAGGAGCTGGGCGTGGGCACCGTCCGGGTGGCCGGCCCCGACAGCCTGTTCGGCCGGGTGCCGCGCACCACCCGCAACTTCGAGGTGCTCCGGCTCACGCCCGACACGGCCATGAGGCCGGTCACCGCACGGCGCCGGCCCCGGTCCGTGCCGGCCTAGGCCCAGGGGCGTGGTCGAAGCAGCGCACCGGGCGTAAGACCGCCCTTCGCCCCGCATGGGCCGCGGCGAAGGGCGGTCACGCCTCGTCCCGCACGATCAGGCGGAGACCAGGGCGGCGATGCCGTTCCACAGCACGCCCGGGGTGGCGAAATTCTCCATCCGCATCATGTCGTCGACGAAGCGAATCGTGTAGGCGTCCTCCAAGTCGGCCATGAGGGAAACCGTACCCATGGAATCGAGACCCAGGTCGCGCAAATCATCGCCTTCCTGGAGGGCCTGACCCGACGGCAGGTACGGAAGGTTCCTGCGGAGAATCTCCTCGAACTGCGCATCCCACATGAAGTACTCCGATTCGTCGCGGTATCCGCGGTCCAGCGGTTGATGGACCGCACCTCCATGAGTAAGGCGGCGACCGGAATGGACGCAACCCTTCCCACCCCCTATTCCGAGAAACCGGAGGAACAATGGAAGACACCGTGGGGCAGCCGCTGTACGAGCGATTTCTCACCGGGCTGCAGATATCGCCCCGCCGGGCAGCGGTCCGGGCCGGAGGCAGGACCGTCAGCTACGAGGAGGCCCACGCGACGGCACTCGGCTGGGCCGGCGACCTGCTCGCCGGAGCCGACCGCCCTCCCCGGGCCGTCGGCGTACTGACCGGCAAGGGTGCCGACTCCTACCTCGCGCTCCTCGCCGGGCTCTACTCCGGCGCCACCCTGGTACCCCTGCACGCCGACTTCCCCGCCGCCCGCACCCGCCGGATGCTGGAGGACTCCGGGGTCTCCGCCGTCATCGCCGACGCCCGGGGCCTGGCCGCACTGGGCGAGACCGGGCTCGACCTCCCCGTCCTCGTCGCCGGCGAGGAGGACGGGGGACCCACCGCCCTGCGCCGCATCGCCCGGGGCGGCCGCCCGCTGGACGCGCCGCGGCCCGTCACCCCCGGCGACCCGGCGTACGTGCTGTTCACCTCGGGCTCGACCGGGCGCCCCAAGGGCGTGCCCATCACCCACGCGAGCGCGCAGCACTACTTCCAGCTGATGGACAAGCGCTACGACTTCACCGAGGAGGACGTCTTCTCGCAGACGTTCGACCTCAACTTCGACTGCGCCATGTTCGACCTGTTCTGCGCCTGGGGAGCCGGCGCCACCGTCGACTCCATACCGGTCCAGGGCTTCCGGAACCTGCCGGAGTACATCGCCCGCAGCGGCATGACCGTGTGGTTCTCCACACCGAGCGCGATCACCCTGCTGCGCCGCCTCGGCGGGCTGAACCCCGGCTCCATGCCCGGGCTGCGCTGGAGCCTGTTCGCCGGCGAGGCGCTGCGCCAGGACGACGCCGCCGACTGGCAGGCCGCCGCGGCCAACTCCACGCTGGAGAACATCTACGGCCCCACCGAGCTCACCATCACCATCACCGGGCACCGCTGGGAGCCGACGACCTCACCGGACCTGTGCGTCAACGGCCTCGTACCCATCGGCTCCGTCCACGAGGGCCACGACCACCTGCTGCTCGACCCGCAGGGCCGTCCCACCGAGACCGAGGGCGAACTGCTCATCACGGGGCCCCAGCTCACCGCCGGGTACATCAACCCGAGCGACGACGAAGGCCGGTTCCTGGAGCACGGAGGGGCCCGCTACTACCGGACGGGCGACCGGGTCCGCAGGCTCCCCGACGGCGAGCTGATCTACCTCGGCCGCCTCGACTCGCAGGTGCAGGTGCAGGGGTGGCGCGTCGAACTCGCGGAGGTCGAGCACGCCGCCCGGGCCTGCGAGGGCGTCCGGGACGCGGTCGCCGTCACCCGGACCACCGACGCCGGAGGAGAGCTCGTCGTCTTCTACACCGGCGAGCAGACACCGGCCGCGGCCCTCGCCCGCGAGCTGCGGGCCGTACTCCCCTCGGGCATGCTGCCCCGCTACTTCCGGCACCTGGAGGAGTTCCCGCTGAACTCCAACCGCAAGACGGACCGCAAGGAACTGGCCGTTCAGGCGGCGGCGCTGCCGTAGCGGCCCGCAGGACACGACAGGGCCCGGGGCCCGCCCGTACACGGTGAGTACGGGCGGGCCCCGGGCCTTCGTGCGGGGCCCTGCGGTCAGGAACCGGTCTGGGCGTACCGCGCGGCCAGCGCCTTGCGGTCCGTCTTGCCGTTGGACGTGACCGGCAGCCGGTCCACGGGGATCAGCCGCGCCGGAACCATGTAGTGCTGCAGGGTCTTCTTGCAGAACGAGGCCAGCTCCGCCTCCGAGAGGGCCGGGCCCTCCAGGGCGGGGACGACGAAGGCGTGCAGGGCGAGTTCACCGTCCGCGAGCGGGAGCGCGAGCACGGCGGCAGCGCTCACCTGCGGGAACTCCAGGATCACGCGCTCGACCTCGCCGATCTCCACCCGGTTGCCCCGGATCTGCACCTGCGAGTCGCGCCGGCCGACGAAGTACAGCTCGCCGTCCTCGCCCGCGTACGCGAGGTCGCCGGTCCGCAGCACGATCCTGCCGGACTGCGGATCGAGCGGGTCCGCCACCAGCGCCCGGGCGGTGGCCTCGGGGTCGTCCCAGTAGCCGGTGAACAGCGCCGGGCTGTAGAGGTGGATCTCGCCCACGGTGCCCGGCTCGTCGACCGGCCGCCCCTCCTCGTCGAACACCAGCATGTCCGCACCCCGGTGGGCGCGGCCGATGGACAGCTTCTCGGTGTCCTCGGGGAGGGGGCTCGGGACGTCCGTGAACGAGGCCGCCATCGACTCCGTCGCGCCGTAGCAGTTGACGATGCGCACCTTCGGCAGCAGCTCCTGGAGCCGGCGCAGCTCCGGTAGCGGGAAGTTCTCGCCGCAGAACAGGATGCCGCCGAGCCGCGTGAGGCCGGCCAGCAGCTCGGGCTCGTGGCGCAGCACCGGCCGCCAGATGGACGGGACCCCGTCGACGTGCGTGACCTCGGCCTCCTCCAGCAGGCCGAGGAAGCGCCGCGGGAAGTACAGGACGGCGCGGGGTACGGGCACCACCGCGGCCCCGCTGCCCAGGGCCAGGCCGATGTCCAGCAGGGAGAAGTCGAACTGAAGCGGTGAGGTGGTGGCCACCCGGTCGTCCGCGGTGACGATCTCCTCGGCGATCATGCCCTGGTAGAAGGCGGTGACACCGCGGTGGCTCATCACGACGCCCTTGGGGCGCCCCGTGGTGCCCGAAGTGAAGATCATGTACGCGGTGTCGGTCTCGACGGGCTCGCGGCGGCGCCGCACCCGCGGCTGCGGGGCGCGTTCCAGTGCGATCCCGTGCGCGCCGAAGCGGGCGGTGCCGATCGACGGGTCCAGGCCCTCGCGCTTGCCCTCGGAACCCTGCAGGTGCAGGGCCGGAGAGGTGGCGTCGGTGATCGAGCGCAGGCGCTGATCGGGGGTCTCCGGGCTGACCGGGACGAAGGTGGCGCCCACCTTGGAGCAGGCGAGCAGCAGGGAGATGGCAGCCGCCGACGTGTCGGACTCGAGAATCACTTTGTCGCCGACGCCGAGACCGAATTCCCTGAGGGAATTCGCGTACGCGTCGGCCAGTTCCTCCAGCCGGCGGTAAGTCGTGGTGACCAGGCCCCCGGATCCCGAGAGTTCCACGACGGCGGGGCGGTCGGGCGTGCTCCGCCCGGCCGCCAGCATGAATTCATGAAGCAGCATTAGCACAGCTAAGCAGCGCGGCCGTGCCCGGGAACAGGGAGACGGAACACCCTAGGGGGTACCGGGGGTGAATCGACCGAAGGTCAGAGGTCGGGCGTGGGGTGCATAGGGGTGGGTCGGCATCCCTGCCCGTCGGTACGTTCGAACGTACCGTGCGCCCGCCGTAGTCGTGAATTCTTCGCCGCATTGAACAGGTAATCCGGGGGTTGAGACAGAACGATGGATGTCGACAAAGTCGTCGCCGCGCTGCGCCAGTCGTTGATGGACAACGAACGCCTGCGCAAGCAGAACGACCAGCTGGCCGGCGCGACCACCGAGCCCATCGCCGTCATCGGCATGGCATGCCGCTATCCGGGCGGCGCCGATTCACCGGAAGCGCTCTGGCGCCTCGTCGAAGAAGGACGTGACGCGATCTCGCAGTTCCCGGCCGACCGTGGCTGGGACACGGACTCCCTCTACGATCCGGAGCCCGGGGCACCCGGCAAGAGCATCACCCGGGAGGGCGGATTCCTCTACGAGGCGGGGGACTTCGACGCCGAGCTGTTCGGCATCTCCCCGCGCGAGGCCAAGGAGCTCGACCCGCAGCAGCGGCTGCTGATGCAGACGGCCTGGGAGGCACTGGAGAACGCGCGGATCGATCCCCTGTCCCTCAAGGGCAGCCGCACCGGAGTCTTCGCCGGACTGATGTACCACGACTACGAGGGAGCGGACGGCAGCGGAAGCCTCGTCAGCGGCCGCGTCTCCTTCACCCTGGGGCTGGAGGGCCCCGCCGTGAACGTCGACACCGCCTGCTCCTCCTCGCTGGTCACCGTGCACTCCGCGGCCCAGTCCCTGCGCACGGGCGAGTGCTCGCTGGCGCTCGCCGGCGGAGTGACGGTCATGTCCACGCCGCAGACCTTCACCTACTTCAGTGCCCAGCGCGGCCTGTCCGCCGACGGCCGGTGCAAGGCCTTCGCCGCGGCGGCCGACGGTACGGGCTGGGGCGAGGGCGTCGGCATGCTCGTCCTCGAACGGCTCTCCGACGCGGTGCGCAACGGGCGCCGGATCCTGTCGGTGATCCGCAGCTCGGTGACCAACCAGGACGGGGTCTCCAGCGGCATCACCGTCCCCAACGGGCCGTCCCAGCAGCGGCTGATCCGCCGTGCGCTGGACCAGGCGGGCCTGGGGACCGACGACGTCGACGTCGTGGAGGCCCACGGCACCGGCACCCGGCTCGGCGACCCGATCGAGGCGCAGGCGCTCCTCGCCACCTACGGGCAGGGCCGCACGGCCGAACGCCCCCTGTGGCTCGGGTCGGTCAAATCGAACATCGGCCACACGCAGGCGGCCGCCGGCGTCGCCGGAATCATCAAGATGACGATGGCGATCCGCCACGGCGTGCTGCCCGCCACCCTCCACGTCGACGCGCCCTCACCCCAGGTGGACTGGGAGGCCGGGCACGTACGGCTGCTCACGGAGAACCGGGAGTGGCCCGATACCGGGCGGCCGCGCCGCGCGGGGGTCTCCTCCTTCGGCATCAGCGGGACCAACGCCCACGTCATCGTCGAACAGGCGCCGCACGGCGGCGCGGAGCCGGTGGCGCCCAACAAGGAGGTGGCCTGATGGCACACGCCCTGCAATCCGCGGTCTTCGTCAACCCGGCCGACACCGAGGGCTTCCGGCACGTCCTCGGGCACTTCTGCAGCGGGGTCACCGTCATCACCGCGATCGACCCCGCGACGGGAGCGCCGGTGGGGTTCACCTGCCAGTCGTTCACCTCGCTCTCCCTCGACCCGCCGCTGGTCGCCTTCACCGTCTCGGACCGGTCCGCCACCTGGCCCCACATCGAGCCGTCGGGCGCCTTCTGCGTCAACGTCCTCGCGGCCGACCAGCAGATGCTGTGCCGGTCCTTCGCCCGCAGCGGCACCGACAAGTTCGCCGGCGTCGAGTGGAGCCCGGGACCCGGCACCGGGTCGCCGCGACTGGCCGGATCCCTCGCATGGATCGACTGCCGGATCGAGGCCGTCCATCCGGGCGGTGACCACAGCATCGTGGTCGGACGGGTGCAGGCGCTCGATGCGGCCGGCCCCGGCTCCATCGAACCGCTCCTCTACTACGAGGCCGGATTCCGCTCCCTTTCCGCGCCCACCCCCTAGCACCACACCCCTTACCCCGATACCCCCCTGATGCCTTGCAGCACCCCCCTGTCCTTCGCTCCGAAGGCTCCAGGGCCGCCGGTGCTGCCCCTACCGTCTTGCTTGCCAAGGAGAGGAAACGAAATGCGATTCGGGCTCAGCTACCACCACCAGCTGCCCAGGCCGTGGGCCGCCGACAGCGAAGAGCGGATGTTCAACGAGGCCCTTGAGCAGATCGAGCTGGCCGACCGCATCGGTCTGGACTACGCCTGGGCCACGGAGCACCACTTCCTGGAGGAGTACTCGCACTCCGGCGCGCCCGAGGTCATCCTCGCCGCCGCGTCCCAGCGGACCAAGAACATCCGTCTCGGCCACGGCATCGTCCAGCTTCCCGGCGCGGTCAACCCGCCGGCCCGCGTCGCCGAGCGCGTCTCCACCCTGGACCTCATCTCCGGCGGCCGCGTCGAGTTCGGCACCGGTCAGGGCAGCTCGCAGCTTGAGCTGGGCGCCTTCAACGTCGAGCGCACCACCAAGCGCGAGCACTGGCGCGAGGCCCTCGACATCGTCGTGCGCATGATGACCGAGGAGCCCTTCACCGGTCACAAGGGCGAGTTCTTCGACATCCCGCCGCGCAACGTGGTGCCCAAGCCGAAGCAGAAGGACCACCCGCCGCTGTGGCTGGCCTGCAGCGCCCGCGACACCATCGAGAACGCGGCCCGCCTCGGCCTCGGCGCGCTCTCCTTCTCCTTCTCCTCGCCCGACCAGGCGAAGGAGTACGTCGACACGTACTACTCCATCATCAACTCGGAGGAGTGCCGCCCGGCCGGCCGCACGGTCAACCCGAACTTCGCCGTCGTGGTGCCGTTCATGTGCCACGAGGACCAGGAGACCGCGCTCGACCGCGGCCTGGAAGGCGCGCACTTCTTCGCGTACTCGCTGATGCACTACTTCGTCTTCGGCCAGCACAAGCCGGGCCAGACGGACGTGTGGCAGCAGTTCCAGGCGACCAAGGAGATGCTCGGCTTCACGCGCGAGATCCCGGCGCCGGACGACTCGCCGAAGGCGCCCGGTGCCGAGCAGATGCTGGAGCAGATCACCTCGCTGCGCCGCGGCATCGGCACGCCGGAGCAGATCGTCGACCTGCTGCGCCAGTACGAGGCCGCCGGCGTCGACCAGGTGATCTTCTCGGTCCAGATCGGCAAGAACAAGCACGAGCACATCATGGAGTCGCTCGAGCTGTTCGCCCGTGAGGTGCTCCCGCACTTCACCGAGGGCCGCGACGAGCGCGAGGCCGAGAAGGCCGCCCGCCTTGAGATCCCGATCAAGGAGGCGCTCGGCCGCGTCGAGGTCAAGACGAACGACGCCTCGGACTTCGTGATCGACAACGAGCTCGCGATCATCACGCAGGGCTCCTGACCGGCTCCCGCCGGACAGGCGGGCCGGCCCGGCCCCGGCCGGCCCGCCGAACACTGCTTCAACCGCGGGCGCACCGTACCGACGGTGCATCAGGGGCCGGCCTCGCACGGGGCCGTTCCCGCACCCGTGTCGGTAATACGTTCGTACTGGAAACCTGTCCTATACGGACGACCGGATTGGCTATACGTATGGATAGGACGTGTACATGAATCCCGACGTGAATCAGTTGCAGCCGAAGGCGGGGCGCAAGGAATGGATTGCGCTCTTCGTGCTCCTTCTGCCTCTGCTGCTCGTTTCCATGGACGTTTCGGTGCTGTACTTCGCGGTGCCGTACATCAGCGAGGAAATCTCGCCGAGCAGCACTGAACAGCTGTGGATGTTCGACATCTACGGATTCGTTCTGGCCGGCACGCTGCTGACGATGGGCTGGCTCGGCGACCGTATCGGCCGCCGCAAGCTGCTGCTCATCGGCACCGTCGGCTTCGGCCTGGCCTCGGTCGCCGCGGCCTACGCCTCCAGCCCGCTGATGCTCATCATCGCCCGCGGTGTGCTCGGCATCGCCGGTGCGGTGCTGACGCCCACGACCGCCGGTCTCATCCGCAACATGTTCCACGACGAGAAGCAGCGCCAGACCGCGGTGGCGATCTGGACCGGCGGCCTCGCCGGCGGCATCGGTCTCGGCCCGGTCATGAGCGGTCTGCTGCTCGAACACTTCTGGTGGGGCTCGGTCTTCCTCGTCAACCTGCCCTTCATGGCGATGCTCCTGATCCTGACCCCGCTCCTGGTGCCCGAGTCCCGTGACCCGAACGCCGGCCGCTTCGACTGGATCAGCTCCTTCCTCTCCCTCGCCGCGATCCTCCCGATCATCTACGGCATCAAGGAATGGGCGGCCAACGGCGTCAACGGCACCCGCATCGGCGCGATCGCCGTGGGTGTGGTCATCGGCCTGCTGTTCGTGCTCCGCCAGCGCCGCCCCGACCCGATGATCGACCTGAGGCTGCTCAGCCGCCGCGAGATCAACGGCCCGGTCTTCAGCAAGATGATCGCCATGTTCTGCCTGGTCGGCATGTCGGCCTTCACCGCCCAGTACCTCCAGTCCGTGTACGGCCTGACCCCGCTCGTCGCCGGTCTGTGGAGCCTGCTCCCCTCGGCGGGCGTCAGCATCACCACCCCGATCGTCACGATCCTCCTCAAGAAGGGCGTGCACCGCTCGATCCTGGTCAGCGTGGGCTACATCATCGGCATCGCGGCCTTCGCGGTACTGACCCTGGCCACCCCCGACTCCGGGATCTGGGTCATCCTGCTCTCGGCGGGCATGCTCGCCGGCGGCCTGGTCATCGTCATGACCCTCGCCACGGAACTGCTCGTCGGCTCGGCCCCGCCAGAGCGGGCCAGCATCGCCGCCGCCACCCTGGAGACGGGTGCCCAGCTCGGCGGTGCGCTCGGACTCGCGGTCATGGGCTCCGTCGCCGGCGCGGTCTACCGCGACGAGGTCGTGGGCGCCCTGCCGAACGGGCTTCCGGAGTCGGCCACCGCGGCGGTCGAGCAGACCCTGGGCGGGGCCGTCGCGGTCTCCGGCCAGCTGCCCAAGGAAATCGGCGACGCCGTCCTCGGCGCGGCCCGGGAGGCCTTCACCAACGGAGTCCAGACCACCGCCTACATGTGCATGGCGCTGCTCGCCGCCGGTACGGTCTTCGCCGCGACCTACCTGCGCAAGGTCAACGTCCGCCCGGACGCGGTCAACCCCGACCTGATCGTCGACGCACCGGTGCTGCAGGACGCCCCGATGCGCTGATCCACCTGCCACCGGCCATTCCTCAACCCCCCGCAGACGGGTGGCCGGCCGCGAAAACGAAGACCCCCGCCGGATTTCCGGCGGGGGTCTTCGCCCTTTTCCCGGCGAGTTTCCCGCGAAAACAGGTACCCCGAATATCTCGCGGCACCGGACCTAGGGGTGGATCAACGGCCTTCAGGGGGTCTGTGCTCTGGCCCGTCCGGACTCCGCGTCAGTTGAATGAAAGGCGCACAGGCGGGATGCCGCCGCGCTGGTCCGATTGAGACTTGGAGAGCAAAAACAGTGATCAAACTCCCTGAGGCCGACGGGACGCTGACCGAGTACCACCCCAATCAGTCCCCGCGAGTGGCCACTCCCGACAGCAGCCCCTTCCGCACCCGGTCCCCGCTGGCGACCGCGCACATCCTGGGCGACCCGCTGGCCGGCAACGAGCCCTTCGGGCCGCCCATGGGTCCGCCGCCGCCGGCGGCCGTCGACTGGGACGCCACCCTTGAGGTCCGCCGCAACCTCTGGAAGCACGGTTTCACCCTCGCCGAGGCGCTGGACACCGCGCACCGCGGCATGGGCCTCGACTGGCCCGCGTCCGTGGAGCTGATCAACCGCTCGGCCGCCGAGGCCAAGGCCGTCGGCGGCAAGCTGGCCGTCGCCGTCACCACCGACCAGCTCAACCCGTTCGCCCCGGCCTCCCCCGAGGACATCACCAAGGCGTACGAGCAGCAGCTTGAGGTCGTCGAGGGCGCCGACGCGTCCGCCATCATCATGTGCAGCCCGCAGCTGGCCCCGCTGGGCCAGGGCCCCGAGGCGTACGCGGAGCTCTACGGCTCGCTGCTGCGCCAGGTCTCGAAGCCGGCCGTCCTGCACTGGGTCGCGTCCGACTGGAACCCGGGCCACACCGGCTACTGGGGCCACCAGGACCTCGACGCGGCGCTCGACACCCTCATCGACATCGCGAAGAACAACGCCGACAAGGTCGACGGCATCAAGATCGCCGCGCTGTTCCTCACCCCCGAGCGCCAGGTGGAGATCCGCCGCCGCCTCCCGGAGGGCATCCGCTTCTACACCAGCGACACCGAGAACTACTCCGAGCTGCTGGTCGGCGACGAGCACGGCTTCAGCGACGGACTCACCCCGGTCTTCGGCGCGTTCGCCCCGATCGCCGCCGAGGCGCTGCGCGCGGCGGACGCCGGCGACCACGCCCAGGCACGCGCGCTCCTCGACCCCACCCAGGAGCTCTCGCGCCACCTCTTCTCCGGCTTCGGCCGCAGCATCATCTTCTTCAAGACCGGCCTGGCCTTCCTCGGCTGGCTCCGGGGCGAGACCAGCCACTACCAGATGGTCTGGGGAGAGTCCTCGGCCCGCTCCCTGCCGCACCTGGCGAAGCTGTACCGCATCGCCGACAGCCTCGGCACCCTGCCGGACCCGGCACTCGCCGAGCGCCGCTTCCGCGCCTTCCTCGGCACGTACGGAATAGAGCAGTGACCGCCGCGGTCGTACTCGGCGGCGGCATGGCCGGACTGCTGGCCGCGACCGTGCTCGCCGACCACGTCGACGAGGTCGTCGTCATCGAGGGCGACCGGTACCCCGACGCCCCCGGACCGCGCCGCGGCCTGCCCCAGGGACAGCACAACCACCTGTTCATGAAGGGCGGCGCCGACGCCCTTGACGAACTCCTCCCCGGCACCACCGCTCTGCTGCGCGCCGCCGGCGCCAAGCAGCGCGGACTGCCGCAGGACATCCTCACGCGCGGCCCGCGCGACTGGTTCGAGCGCAGCCACACCGACACCTGGCTGCTGCTCATGAGCCGGGCCGTGCTCGACGACGTCGTGCGCGGCCAGGCACTGAAGAACGAGAAGCTGAAGGTCCTGCAGAACACCAAGGTCATCGGCCTGGTGGGGGACGCGCAGCGGGTCACCGGCGTGCGCATCGAGAAGGGCGGCCGCGAGGCCGGCCAGTCCGTGACGGAGGAGACGCTCGCCGCCGACTTCGTCGTCGACGCCACGGGCCGCCGCGCCCGCACCCCGCAGTGGCTGCAGGAACTCGGCGTCGCCGCGGCGGCGGAGGACGTCGTCGACGCCGGCTTCGCCTACGCCAGCCGCTGGTACGAGGCTCCCGAGGGCACACCGGAGGACTTCCCCGGCGTGATGATCCAGGTCCAGCCGGGCACCGGCCGACCGGGCCGGGGCGTGGCCCTGCTGCCCAACGAGGGCAACAAGTGGATCGTCACCCTGTTCGGCTCCAAGGGCGGCGAGCCGCCCACGGACGAGGAGGGCTTCGCGAACTACACGGGCGACTGGGACCACCCCGTCATTCCCAAGCTGCTCGCGAACGCCACCCCGCTCACCGAAATCCGCTCCTACCGCGGCATGCAGAACCGCTGGCGGCATTACGAGAAGGCGGAGATGCCCGAGGGCTATCTCGTCGTCGGCGACGCCAACGCGGCGCTGAACCCCACGTACGGAACGGGTATGACCGTATCCGCCAAGAGCGCACTGGAGCTGCGCGCCGAACTGCGCGCGGGCGGCGGTCTGACACCGGGCCTGGCCAAGCGGGTACAGGGGCGCATCGCCAAGATCGTGGCGTTCGCGTGGCAGACCTCGGCGGGCAACGACGTGTTCTTCCCGGGTGTGCAGACCTCCGTACCGGTCAAGGGCGAGAAGTTCCAGATCTGGCTCGCGGCCCGCATTTCGCAGGTGGCGGCCCGCAATCCGACCGTCTGCAACATCGCCTTCACCGTCGGCACGTTCGTCGCCCCGGTGAGCCGGATGTTCTCCTTCGCCTATCTGTGGCCCGTTTTGCGCGGACCCCGGAAGCCGGCCCTCACGGCCGACCAGGCCATCGCCCAGTTCCCCGGATTCGGGAATCTGCTGGACGACGCCCGTGCAGAAGGACGGGTACCCGTGTCCCACCCCCAGTAGCACCCCGATAGGGGGCCCGCCCGTCCACATAAGGGTTGGCTCCCTACGGTGCGCTGAATAGCGTCATTTCGACGGCACCCGCAGGGTGCCGTCACGGCTTTCAAAAGAGCTCTGGACATCTCGAGGAGGGTGCCCCGCATGAGCGGCGACCAGGAATTCTCCGTTTCCGACCGGAATTCGGGGGAGCATGGCGTTCCGGGCGGGGCGGCTCCCACTCCCGCAGTGATCCCCTGGGTGCTGCACGGCACCGGCGAGGCGGCGGTCTGTGCCCAGGCGCTGAAGCTGAGCGCCTTCCTCTCGGAGCGCGGCCCGCAAGGGCAGGCACCCCGCCCGCACGACATCGGCCTCTCCCTGGCGACCACGCGCGCCGCCCTGCCGCACCGCGGCGTGGTCCTCGGCACCGACCGCGAAAGCCTCCTCGAAGGTCTCGAGGCCCTCGCCGCCGGCGGCCTCGGCGGCACCGTGGTCACCGGCCCCGTGACGGGCACCGGCTCCACCCCCGCGGTCTTCGTCTTCCCCGGCCAGGGCTCCCAGTGGCAGGGCATGGCCGTCGAACTGCTCGACACCGCACCGGCTTTCGCCACCGCGCTGGCCCAGTGCGCCACCGCGCTGAGGGCCTTCACCGACTGGGACCTGGAAGACGTGCTGCGCGGCGAGCCGGGCGCACCGACCTTCGAGCGGGTCGACGTGGTCCAGCCCGTGCTGTGGGCCGTCATGATCTCGCTGGCCGCGCTGTGGCGCTCGTACGGGATCGAACCGGCGGCCGTCGTCGGCCACTCGCAGGGCGAGATCGCCGCCGCGTGCGTGGCCGGAGCGCTCACCCTTGAGGACGGCGCCCGCGTGGTCGCCCTCCGCAGCCAGCTCATCGCCGAGGAACTGGCCGGCCAGGGCGGCATGATGTCCGTACCGCTGCCCGCGGCCGAGCTGGAGACCCGCCTCGCCCCGTGGCAGGGGCGCGTACAGCTCGCCGCCGTCAACGGCCCGGGCTCCACCATCGTGGCCGGCGAGAACGCCGCGCTCGACGAGGTGCACGAAAACCTCACCGCGCAGGGCGTCCAGGCGCGCAAGATCCGGGTGGACTACGCCTCCCACTCGCACTACGTCGAGGCGCTGAAGGACAAGCTGCACGTCCTCCTCGCCCCCGTCCGCCCGCGCCGCTCCGAGATCGCCTTCTACTCGACGGTGACCGGCGCCCTCATCGACACCTCCGAGCTCGACGGCTCCTACTGGTTCACCAACCTGCGCCAGACCGTCCGCTTCGAGGCCGCCACCCGCGCCCTGCTCGCCGACGGCTACGGCCTGTTCGTCGAAGCCAGCCCGCACCCCGTGCTCCGCAACGGCCTCGGCGAGACCTTCGAGTCCGCCGGCGCCCAGGCCACCGCCGTCGGCTCGCTGCGGCGCAACGACGGCGGACTCCTGCGCTTCGCCACCTCCCTGGCCGAGGCCTCGCTCGGCGGCGCCCCCGTCGCCTGGACCGACTTCTTCGCCCCCGACGCCCGCGTCACCGACCTCCCCACGTACGCCTTCCAGAACCGCCGCTACTGGATCGACTCGACCACGGGGGGCGCCGACGTCACCGCCGCCGGACTCGACTCCGCCGCCCACCCGCTGCTCGGCGCCGTCATCACCTCGTCCGCCTCCGGCGAGACCGTCTTCACCGGCCGCGTCGGGCTCTCCTCGCACCCGTGGCTCGCCGACCACGAGGCCCTCGGCAGCGTGCTCGTCCCCGGCACCGCCTTCGTCGACCTGGCCCTGCGCGCGGGCCGGCACACCGGCAGCGAGTCCGTCCGCGAGCTCACCCTCCAGGCACCGCTGGTCCTGCCCGCCGACGGCCGGCTCCAGCTCCAGGTCACCGTCGGCGCACCCGACGAGGGCGACGGCCGCCCCGTCACGATCCAGTCCCGCGGCGAGAACGGCGACGACACCTGGACCCGCCACGCCACCGGCACCCTCGACGCCCGCGCACCGCTCGCGGCGGCCCCCGCCGCGGACCTGGCCTCCTGGCCGCCGCCCGGCGCCGAACCCGTACCGCTGGAGGGGGCCTACGAAAGGCTCCTGGACCGCGGTTACGCCTACGGACCCGTCTTCCAGGGCCTCAAGGGCCTGTGGCGGCGCGGCCGCGAGCTGTTCGCCGAGGTCGAGCTGGACGAGCAGGCGCACACGGACGCCGCCCGCTTCGATCTGCACCCCGCGCTCCTCGACTCCGCCCTGCACGCCGAACTCCTCGCCGGACAGGACGAGTCCGGCGACACCGTCCTGCCCTTCGCCTGGACCGGCGTCACCCTGCACGCGATCGGCGCCACCTCGCTGCGCGTCCACCTCGCCGAGGCCGGACCCGACGCCACGCGGATCACCGCCGCCGACGGCACCGGCGAGCCCGTCCTGACCGTCGACTCGCTCGTCGCCAGGGCCGTCTCCCCGGAGCAGCTCGCGGCCGCCGGCGCGGGCAGCGGCCCGCAGCCGTACGCCGTGCGCTGGATACCGGTGTCGACGACCGCGGGCGCCGCGCGACCCGCCGCCGGCAGCTGGGCGGTGGCCGGATCCGGCGCCGCCGCCGACGACCTCGCCGCCGCCCTCGGCGTCCCCGCCCACGAGGACCTGGCAGCCCTCGCGGACGCCACCGCCGACGCCCCGCCCCAGGTGGTCGTCGCCCTGCTCACCGGATCCGCCGAGCCCGGCGACGTACCGGCCGCGGTGCGCCGGAGCACCGGCCGGGCCCTGGAACGCGTCCAGTCCTGGCTCGCCGACGACCGCTTCGCCGACGCCACCCTCCTGCTGGTCACCGGCGGCGCCGTCGCCGCGGCCGGGAACGGCGCCCCGGACCTGGCCCAGGCCCCGCAGTGGGCCCTGCTCCGTTCGGCCCAGGCCGAGAACCCCGGCCGGTTCGTCCTCGTCGACACCGACGCCGACCTCGCCGCCGGTACGGCGCCCGGCGCGGACGCCCTCGCCGCGGCCCTCGCCACCGGGGAGCCCGAGACCGCGCTCCGCGACGGCGAGGTCCTCGCCCCCCGGCTGACCGCCGCCGATCCCGCGCCCCGCGCGGAATTCGACCCCGAGGGAACCGTCCTGATCACGGGCGGCACCGGAGGCCTGGGCGCGCTCGTCGCCCGCCACCTCGTCACCCGGCACGGCGCCCGCCGGCTGCTGCTCACCAGCCGCCGCGGCCCCGCCGCGCCCGGCGCCGCCGACCTGCGCGCCGAGCTGGCCGAACTGGGCGCCGAGGCCGAGATCGCGGCGTGCGACACCGCCGAACGGGACTCCCTCGCCGCCCTGATCGCCGGGATAGACCCCGCCCACCCGCTCACCGCCGTCGTGCACGCCGCCGGCGTCCTCGACGACGGCCTGATCGGCTCCCTCACCGCGGAGCGGCTCGACGTCGTCCTGCGTGCCAAGGCGGATTCCGCCTGGCACCTGCACGAGCTGACCCGCGACCTGGACCTGGCCGCCTTCGTCCTGTTCTCCTCCATCGCCGGGACGCTCGGCTCGGCCGGCCAGGCCAACTACGCCGCCTCCAACGGCTTCCTCGACGCCCTCGCCGCCCACCGCCGCGCCGCCGGACTCCCCGCCGTGTCCATGGCGTGGGGCCTGTGGGCCGACGGCACCGGTATGACCGGCCACCTCGACGAGGCCACCGTCGCCCGCATGCGCCGCGGCGGGTTCCCGCCCATCGCCGCCGCGGAGGGCCTCGCCCTCTTCGACAGCGCGTTCACCGCCACCGCGGACGGCGGGTCGCTGCGCGTCCTGCTCAAGCTGGACACCGCTGCGCTGCGCGTCGCCGCGGGCTCGGGCACCGTACCGGCCCTGCTCCGCTCCCTGGTCCGGGTCCCGCTGCGGCAGGCCGTCAAGGCCGACCGCGGCGAGGCCTCCTTCGGAGACCGGCTGGCCTCCTTGTCGGGAGGCGAGCGGACCAAGGCCCTCCTCGACCTCGTACGCCGCCAGGTCGCCGAGGTCCTCGGCCACGGCAGCGTCGACGCCGTCGACCCCGACCGGGCCTTCAAGGAGCTCGGCTTCGACTCCCTCACCGCCGTCGAGCTGCGCAACCGCGTCAACGCGGCCACCGGACTGAGGCTGCCCCCCACCCTCGTCTTCGACTACCCGAGCGCCCGCGTCCTCGCCAAGCACCTGGAAGGCCAGTTCGCGGGCTCCGGCGCCCAAGCAGGCGGGGCCGCCCCGGCCGCCGCCGCGGCCGACCCGGACGAGCCGCTCGCCATCGTCGCCATGGCCTGCCGCTTCCCCGGAGGCGTGGAGTCCCCCGAGGACCTGTGGAAGCTGGTCGCGGACGGCACTGACGCCGTCTCCGCCTTCCCCGGGGACCGCGGCTGGAACATCGACGAGCTCTACCACCCCGAGCCCGGCCGGCCCGGCCGTACGTACACCAAGTCCGGCGGGTTCCTCCACGACGCGGCCGACTTCGACCCCGGCTTCTTCGGCATCAGCCCCAACGAGGCGCTGGCCATGGACCCGCAGCAGCGTCTGCTGCTGGAGACCTCCTGGCAGCTGTTCGAGCGGGCGGGCATCGACCCGGCCACCCTGCGCGGCAGCTCGACCGGCGTCTTCGCCGGCATGATGTACCACGACTACGCGGACAGCAGCGCGGCCGGATCGATCGTCTCGGGCCGCCTGTCCTACCACTACGGCCTTGAGGGCCCGGCCGTCACGGTCGACACCGCCTGCTCCTCCTCGCTCGTCGCCGTCCACCTGGCCGGGCAGGCGCTGCGTTCCGGCGAGTGCTCGCTGGCCCTCGTCGGCGGTGTCACGGTCATGGCCACCCCCGGTGTCCTCATCGAGTTCGGGCAGCAGCGCGGCCTAGCCGCGGACGGCCGGTGCAAGCCGTTCGCCGACGCCGCCGACGGCACCGGCTTCTCCGAGGGAGTCGGCCTCCTCCTGCTGGAGCGGCTCTCCGACGCCCGGCGCAACGGCCACCAGGTCCTCGCCGTCGTGAAGGGCTCCGCCGTCAACCAGGACGGCGCCAGCAACGGCCTGACCGCCCCCAACGGCCCCTCGCAGCAGCGCGTCATCCGCCAGGCCCTCGCCTCGGCCGGACTGTCGGCCGCCGACGTCGACGCGGTCGAGGCGCACGGCACCGGCACGGTGCTCGGCGACCCGATCGAGGCCCAGGCCCTGCTCGCCACCTACGGCCAGGACCGGCCCGGGGACCGGCCGCTGTGGCTCGGGTCGATCAAGTCGAACATCGGCCACGCACAGGCCGCGGCCGGAGTCGCCGGCGTCATCAAGATGGTCGAGGCCATGCGCCGCGGGGTGCTGCCCCGGACCCTGCACGTGGACCGGCCCTCGCAGAAGGTCGACTGGGAGGCCGGCGCCGTCCGGCTGCTCACCGAGGCCCGTGACTGGAGCGCGGAAGGACCCCGCCGCGCGGGCGTCTCCTCCTTCGGCATCAGCGGCACCAACGCCCACGTGATCGTCGAGCACGTGCCCGACGAGGAACCCGGGTCCGCCGCCGCTCCCGGGTCCGCCTCCCCCGGGCCGGAATCCGCCGAGGACACCGGCGCCGTCGCCTGGCTGCTGTCCGCGGCGGGCGGCGAAGCCCTCGCCGACCAGGCCCGCCGCCTGGCCGACCACGTCGCCCGGCGCCCCGGGCTGCGCCCGGTGGACGTCGCGTACTCCCTCGGCACCGGCCGCCCGCTGCTGAGCCACCGTGCCGTCGTCGTCGGGGAGGACCGCGAGGAACTCCTCGGCGCGCTCGCCGGGCTCGCCGGGCAGCCGCCCGCCGCCACGGCCGCCTCCGGCCCCGCCGGGTCCACCGCCTTCCTCTTCACCGGCCAGGGTGCGCAACGGCCGGGCATGGGGCGCGGACTGTACGAGGCCCACCCGGTGTTCGCCCGAGCCGTCGACGCCGCCGCCGAGGCCCTCGACCCGCACCTGGAGCGGCCGCTGCTCGACGTCATGTGGGGCACGGACGCCGAACTCCTGAGCCGCACCGAGTACGCCCAGCCCGCCCTGTTCGCCCTCGAGATCGCCCTGTTCCGGCTCGCCGAGTCCTGGGGCATCCGACCGGACTACCTCGCCGGGCACTCGGTGGGCGAGCTCGCCGCGGCCCGCGCCGCCGGCGTCTTCAGCCTTGAGGACGTCGCCGCGCTCGTCGCCGCCCGCGGCCGCCTGATCCAGAACCTGCCGGCCGGCGGCGCCATGGTCGCCATCCGGGCCGCCGAGGCCGAGGTCGCGCCGTTCCTGGACGACGCGGTGTCCCTCGCCGCCGTGAACGGCCCCTCGTCCGTGGTCGTCTCCGGCGCCGCGGACGAGGTCCTCGCCCTCGCGGCCCGCTTCGAGGCGGACGGCCGCAAGACGAGCCGTCTCAAGGTCAGCCACGCCTTCCACTCGCCGCTCATGGAGCCCATGCTCGACGACTTCCGCACGGTCGCCCGGAAGATGACCTACCGCAAGCCGGCCATCCCCGTGGTCTCGACGCTGACCGGCCGGCTCGCCACCGCCGAGGAGCTCGGCGACCCCGAGTACTGGGTCCGGCACGTACGCGGCACCGTCCGCTTCGAGGACGCCGTGCGCACCCTCGACGCCCACGAGGTCACCACGTACCTCGAACTCGGCCCCGACGCCGTCCTGTCCTCCCTCGGCGCGGACTGCCTCACCGGCGAGCGCGACGTCGCGTTCCTGCCCGCGCTGCGCCGCGACCGGCCCGAGCCGCGCGAGCTGGTGGCCGCCGCCGGCCGGGCCGCGTCCCGCGGCGTGGCCGTCGACTGGAGCGCCGTCCACACCCCGCGGCAGCCGCACCGCGTCGAACTGCCCGGGTACGCCTTCCAGCGCCGCCGCTACTGGCTCGACTCCGTCGCCGGCAGCGGCGACGTCACCACCGTCGGCCAGCAGAGCGCCGGACACCCGCTGCTCGGGGCCGTCGTCGAACTGCCCGACACCGACGGCCTCGTCCTGACCGGGCGGCTCTCCGCCACCGGCCAGGCCTGGCTCGCCGACCACGACCTGCTCGGCACCGTACTGCTCGGCGGCGGCGCACTCGTCGAGCTGGCGCTGCACGCCGCGGCGCGCACCGGCTGCACCGGGCTGCGGGAACTCGCCGTCGAGAGCCTGCTCGTGCTCCCCGAGCGCGACACCGTCGACCTGCGCGTCACCGTCGGCGCACCGGACGCGTCCGGAGCCCGCCCGGTACACGTCCACTCCCGCACCGGCACCGGCACCGGCACCGGCACCGGCCCCGACTCCGGCTGGCGCCGGAACGCCACCGGCACCGCCGTCCCCGGCCACACCCCCGCACAGACCCCGGACACCGGCGCCGCCTGGCCGCCCGCCGGCGCGACACCGCTGGCCACCGACCGCGCGTACGAGGAACTCCTCGCCCGCGGTTACGGATACGGGCCCGCCTTCCAGGGGCTGCGCGCCGCCTGGCAGCGCGGCCGGGAACTCTTCGCCGAGATCGGGCTGCCCGAGGGCGCGGACCGGGACGCGGACCGCTTCACCCTCCACCCGGCCCTGCTCGACGCCGCCCTGCACGCCCAGCGCCTCACCGCGGACGCCTCCGTGCAGTACGACGCCGACTGGCAGGGCGTCGCCCTGCACGCCACCGGCAGCCGTGACCTGCGCGTCCACCTCGCCCCGGCCGAGGACGGGGGCACCGCGCTGACGGCGAGCGACACCGACGGGCGGCCCGTGCTCACCGTCGACCGCCTCGTCTCCCGCCCCGTGACGGCCGCCGAGCTGACCGCGGGCCGGGGCATCGCCCAGGAGGCACTCTTCCGGCTCGACTGGCAGGACGCACGGCCGGCCGGGACCCGGATCCGTCCGCAGGGCATCGCGGTGCTCGGCGGCGACCGGCTCGGCCTCGGCGAGGACGTACCCGCCCACCAGGACCTGGAAGCCCTGCTGGCCGACCTCGAGCGGGGCGCGGCGCCCGAACTGGTGGTCCACCTCGCCGACGGCCCCGACGCCGCCCCCGAGACCCTCGCCCTGCTCCACCACTGGACCGCGGACGAGCGGCTCGGCACCCTGCCGCTCGCCGTCGTCACCCGCGAACACAGCGCCGCCGCCGGCATGGTGCAGGCCCTGGTCCGCACCGCGCGCGCCGAGAGCGGCTGCCCGCTGACCCTGGTCGCCCTGGACGGCTCCGACGAGTCGCTGCACGCCCTGCCCGCCGCCCTGGCCTCGGACGAGCCGGAGACCGCGCTGCGCGCAGGCGCCGCCCTCGTCCCGCGGCTCACCCCGGCCCCGGTCCCGGCCCCCGCCGCCGCGCCCGCCTGGGACCCGCAGGGAACGGTCCTGGTCACCGGCGCCGCCGGCACGGCCGGCGCGCTGGCACGCCACCTGGTCACCGAGCGGGGCGTGCGGCACCTGGTGCTGGCCACCGAACAGGGCCTTGCGGCGGACGCCGACGGGGTGGGCGGGCCGGACGCGGAGATCTCCGTGCTCACCACCGACCTCACCGACCCCGCCGCGGTCGCCGCGCTCCTCGCGACGATCGCCCCCGAGCACCCGCTGACCGCGGTCGTCCACACGGCCCACGACCTCGCGGACGGCTCCTCGTTCGCCGGGTTCACCGCCGACCGCCTCGCCGCCGCCGGCCGGGCCGACCAGGCCGCGTGGAACCTCCACAGGGCGACCCGCGACAGCGACCTCGCCGCCTTCGTCCTGGTCTCCTCGGCCGAGGCGCTGCTGCAGGGCGACGGGCAGTCCGGCACCGGCTTCGCCCAGATCGGCTTCGAGGCCCTCACCGGGTACCGCCGGAGCCGGGGCCTGCCCGCCACCGCCCTCGCCTACGGCCCCTGGCGGACACCGGGAACGGCCGCCGCAGCCCAGGAGCGGGCCGGCCTGCCCGCGCTCACCGCCGAGGAAGGACTCGCCCTCTTCGACGCCGCCCTCGCCCAGGAGGCGGCGGGAACCCTGGCCGCCGTCCGCCTCGACCGGGCCGCGCTGCGCACCCGGCCGGAGGAACTCCCGTACGTCCTGCGCTCCGTGGTCCGCACCCCGGCCCGGTCCGCGGCGGCCGCCGGCGGCGCCTCCCTCGCGGAGCGGCTGGCGGGGCTGACCGCGGACGAGCGCGAGCGGACCCTGCTCGCGCTGGTCCGCGAGCACGTCGCTGCGGTGCTCGGCCACCCCGACCCCGAAGCGGTCGACCCCGAGCGGGCGTTCCAGGAACTCGGCTTCGACTCCATGGCGGCGGTCGACCTCCGCAAGCGCCTCGGCGCCGTCACCGGGCTCTGGCTGCCCGCCACCCTCGTCTTCGACCACCCGACCTGCCGCGCCGCGGCCGGCTACCTGGACGGCGTGCTCGCCCCGCAGGACGCCGACGGCGCCCGCCCGGTGCTCGACGAGACCGACCGGCTGGAGACCGCCCTCGCGGCCGCCGCCCCCACCCTGGCCGAAGCGGCCAGGATCACGGCCCGCCTGGAGGCCCTGCTGCGCAAATGGCGTGACGCGCAGGACGGTGCCGCCACCGCGGAAACAGACGACGAATTCGCCTCGGCCACGGACGACGAGTTGTTCCAGGCCCTGGACGACCTTGAGATTGGTTGATGTGCCATGTCGACGAACGAGGACAAGCTCCGCGACTATCTCAAGCGCGCCACGTCCGACCTGCAACAGAGCCGGCGGCGGCTGAGAGAGGTCGAGGCCAAGGAGCACGAGCCGATCGCCATCGTCGCGATGGGCTGCCGCTTCCCCGGCGGGATCAGCACGCCGGAAGAGCTGTGGGAGATGGTCTCCGAAGGCCGCGACGGCATCTCGTACCTGCCGGAGAACCGCGGCTGGGACACCGCGGGCCTCTACGACCCCACACCGGGCACACCGGGCAAGTCGTACGCCCGTGAGGGCGGCTTCCTGCTCGACGCCGGTGAATTCGACGCGGACTTCTTCAAGATGAGCCCCCGCGAAGCCCGCGAGACCGACCCGCAGCAGAGGCTCCTGCTGGAGACGGCCTGGGAGGTCCTGGAACGGGCCGGCATCGCACCGGACTCGCTGAAGAACACCTCCACGGGCGTCTACACCGGGATCGTCTACCACGACTACGGCGACGGCGGCACCGGCAGCATGGCCAGCGTCGCCTCCGGCCGGATCTCCTACTGCCTGGGCCTCGAAGGCCCGGCGATCACCGTCGACACCGCCTGCTCCTCCTCCCTCGTCGCCCTGCACCTGGCGGCCCGCGCCCTGCGCGCCGGCGAGTGCACGCTCGCCCTCGCGGGCGGTGCCACCGTCATGTCCTCCCCGTCGTCGTTCGTCGGCTTCAGCCAGGACCGCGGGCTCGCCCCGGACGGCCGCTGCAAGTCCTTCTCCTCCGACGCCGACGGCACCGGCTGGGGCGAGGGCGTCGGCCTGCTCCTGCTGGAGCGGCTCTCCGACGCGGTCCGGAGCGGGCACCCCGTACTCGCCGTCCTCCGCGGATCCGCCGTCAACCAGGACGGCGCCAGCAACGGACTGTCCGCGCCCAACGGTCCCTCGCAGCAACGCGTCATACAGGCCGCGCTCGCCGCCGCCCAGCTCTCCGCCCACGAGATCGACACCGTCGAGGCGCACGGCACCGGCACGGTCCTCGGCGACCCGATCGAGGCCCAGGCCCTGCTCGCGACCTACGGCCGGGGCCGGCCCGAGGGCCGCCCCCTGTGGCTCGGCTCCTTCAAATCGAACATCGGCCACGCGCAGGCGGCGGCGGGCGTCGGCGGAATCATCAAGATGGTCCAGGCGATGCGCCACGACCTGCTGCCCAAGTCCCTCAACATCGCCGGACCCAGCACCGAGGTCGACTGGACGGCGGGCGACATCGAGCTGCTCACCGAGGCCCGGCCCTGGCCCCGCGGCGAGCAGCCGCGCCGGGCCGGCGTGTCCTCGTTCGGCATGAGCGGCACCAACGCGCACGTCATCATCGAGGAGGCGCCCGCACCCGCGCCCGCACCCGAGACGGCCGGCACGGCCGAGACGCCCGGCACGGCCGAGACGGCCGGCGCCCCGGCCCCCGCGGCGACGTCCCCCGTCCCCGTCGTGCTCTCCGGCCAGAGCCCGGACGCCCTCACCGACCAGGCCCGCAGGATCCTCACCCACCTCGACGCCCGCACCGGCGACGAACCCACCGTCGTCGACCTCGGCTTCTCCCTGGCCACCACCCGCGCCGCGCTGCGCCACCGCGCCGCCGTCGTCGCGGCCGACCGGACCGAACTCGGCCAGGCCCTCAAGGCGCTCGCCGCCGAGGAACCCCACCCCGGGCTGTCCACCGCCGCGGTCACCGAAGGCCGCACCGCGTTCCTCTTCACCGGCCAGGGCGCCCAGCGCACCGGCATGGGCCGCGAACTGTACGAGGCCTTCCCCGCGTTCGCCGCAGCCCTGGACAAGGTCACGGCCGAGCTGGACGCGCACCTGTCCCGCCCCCTGCGCGAGGTGATGTGGGGCGAGGACGAAGCCGCCCTGAACCGTACCGAGTTCGCCCAGCCCGCCCTGTTCGCCGTAGGGGTGGCGCTCCACCGGCTCCTCGATTCCTGGGGAGTGCGCCCCGACTTCCTCGCCGGCCACTCGGTGGGCGAACTCGCCGCGGCGCACGTCTCCGGCGTACTGACCCTCGCGGACGCGGCACGGCTGGTCGCCGCCCGCGGCCGTCTCATGCAGGCCCTGCCCGCCGGCGGCGCCATGGCCGCCCTCCAGGCCACCGAGGAAGAGGTCCTCGCGCAGCTCAGCGGCGCCGTCGCGATCGCGGCCGTCAACGGCCCGCGATCCGTCGTGATCTCCGGCGACGAGGAGACGGTCCTCACGGTCACGGCGCACTTCGACTCCCTCGGCCGCAAGACCAAGCGCCTCGGCGTCAGCCACGCCTTCCACTCCCCGCTCATGGATCCGATGCTGGACGAGTTCCGCACGGTCGCCGAGAGCATCACGTACGGCACCCCGGCCGTCCCCGTCGTCTCGAACGTCACCGGCACCCCCGCCGGCGGCGAACTCTCCACCCCCGACTACTGGGTCCGCCACGTCCGGGAAGCCGTCCGCTTCGCCGACGGCATCGGCTTCCTCAGCACCAAGGGCGTCACCACGTATGTCGAACTCGGCCCCGACGCAGCCCTGTCCGCCACCGGACCCGACTGCACCGGGCCGGACACCGACTCCGCGTTCGTCCCGCTGCTGCGCCGCGGCCGCAGCGAGGAGCGCGAACTGCTCGCCGGCCTCGGCCACCTGCACGTCCGCGGCCTCCCCGTCGACTGGAGCGCCTTCTACGCGGGCAGCGCCGCCCGCCGCGTCGACCTGCCCACCTACGCCTTCCAGCGCCGCTGGTACTGGCAGGACACCGACGCGACCCCGCAGCGGAGCTCCGCCGACCCGGCCGACGCCACCTTCTGGGACACCCTCGAAGGCGCGGACCTCCCCGTCCTCGCCGACCGCCTCGGCGTCGACCCCGTCTCCCTCGGCGAGGTCGTGCCCGCGGTGACCGCCTGGCGCCGCACGGTGCGCGAAGCCCACACCGTCGACTCCTGGCGCTACCGCGTCGCCTGGCAGCCCGTACCCGAGGAGACCTCGGCACGCCTCGACGGGACCTGGCTGCTCGCCGTACCCGCCGGCCTGTCCGACGACGAGCGGGTACGGACCGTCGCCGCCGCCCTCGAGACGGGAGGGGCCGCGGCCGTCGTACGGATCGAGACCGGCGAAGAGGACCGCACCGCCCTCGCCGCACGGCTCCGCGCCACCGACGCCGCCGCACGGGCCGCCGGAGTCCTCTCCCTGCTCGCCCTCGACGACCGCGTCCACCCCGCGCACCCCTCGCTGACCCGCGGCACCGCCGCCACCCTCGCCCTCGCCCAGGCCCTCGGCGACACCGGCAGCCGCGCCCGGCTGTGGAGCGCCACCACCGGTGCGGCCACCGTCGACCCCGCCGAACCCACCGACCCCTGGCAGGCCCTGCTGTGGGGCACCGGCATCGGTCTCTCCCTCGACCAGCCCGACACCTGGGGCGGCCTCGTCGACCTGCCCGCGACGATCGACTCCGCGGCGGCCCGCCGCCTGGTGTCCGCCCTGGCCGGAACGGCGGGCGAGGACCAGCTCGCGGTCCGCGCCCGAGGCCTCTTCGCCCGCCGCATGGTGCACGCCCCCCTCGGCGAGCTGCCCGCACCCCGCGACTGGAAGCCCCGCGGCACCGTCCTCATCACCGGCGGCACCGGCGGACTGGGCGCACACGTCGCCCGCCTCCTCGCCGGCCTCGGCGCCGAACACCTCGTCCTCACCAGCCGCCGCGGCCGGGCCGCCGCCGGAGCCGCGGACCTTGAGGCCGAACTCGTCGCCCTCGGCTGCCGCGTCACCATCGCCGCCTGCGACGCGGCCGACCGCGACGACCTGGCCGCCCTGCTCGCCGCCATCCCCGAGGACACCCCGCTCACCGCGGTCGTCCACGCGGCCGGCGTACTGCAGCGCCTCGCCCCCGCCGCCGAACTCGGCCTGGAGGAATTCGCCGAGGTGGGCCGCGCCAAGGTGCTTGGCGCCGCACTCCTGGACGAACTCCTCCAAGACCGGCCCCTCGACGCCTTCCTGCTCTTCTCCTCCGGCGCGGCCGTCTGGGGCAGCGCCGGCCAGGCCGCCTACTCGGCCGCCAACGCCTACCTCGACGCGCTCGCCCACCGGCGCCGCGCCCAGGGCCACGCCGCCACCTCCATAGCCTGGGGTTCCTGGGCGAGCGGCATGGTCGACGACGAGATCACCTCCGTCATGCAGCGCATCGGCGCCCCGCCGATGGAGCCGCAACTCGCCCTGCGCGCCCTGCGGACCGCCCTCGACCACGAGGAAAGCCACCTGGTGGTCGCGGACATCGACTGGTCCCGGTTCGCCCCCGTCTACACGACGGCCCGCCCGCGGCCACTGCTCGACGGCCTGCCCGAGGCCCGCGAGGCCCTCGCCGCCCCGGACGGCGGCGACGCGTCGGACGGCCGCGCGGACTCCGGGCTCGCGGCACGGCTCGACGGCATGCCGCCCGCACAGCAGACCAGGACCCTGCTGGAACTCGTACGCACGCACGTGGCCGCCCTGCTCGGCTACGACGACCCGGCCCAGCTGGAGCCCGGCCGGGCCTTCACCGACCTGGGCTTCGACTCGGTCGCCGCCACCGACCTGCGCAACCGGCTCGGCTCCGCCACCGGCATCGCCCTGCCCGCCACCCTCGTCTTCGACCACACCTCCCCCGCCGCCGTCGCCGAGTACCTGCACCAGCAGCTGTGCAAGGACCAGGCGGGAGAGGTACTGGGGCTGCTCTCCGAACTCGACCGGCTCGAACTCGCACTGGCCTCCCTCACCCCGCAGGAGGCCGAGGACCACGGCATCGCAGCGCGACTCCAGGACCTTGCGACCAGGCTGAGGAACCGTGGGGGGTCCGCCTCACCCGCGGCCGAGGGCGACTTCGGCAGCGACATCGGCGGGCTCGACGACGCTTCCGCCGAGGACGTCCTCGCGTTCATCGACCAAGAACTCGGCCTGTCCTGAAAAACGATCAGTTGTGTTGGGGTCCCACCGGGGACTGAAAGGTGTTGTGAGGCTGGGATGGCTGACGACGGCAAGCTCCTTGAGTATCTGAAGCGTGTGACCGCCGACCTGGCACAGACGCGCCGCCGGCTCCAGGAGGTCGAGTCCGCGGACAACGACCCCATCGCCATCGTGTCGATGGCGTGCCGGTACCCGGGCGGAGTCGAGTCGCCCGAGCAGCTCTGGCAGCTCGTCGCCGACGGCGCCGACGCGGTCGCACCCTTCCCCGCCGACCGCGGCTGGGACCTCGACGCCATCCTCGGCGACGGCGACTCCGCGGGCTCCGGCACCAGCTACGTCGGCGAAGGCGGCTTCCTCTACGGCGCCGGCGAGTTCGACGCCCCGTTCTTCGGGATATCGCCGCGCGAGGCCCTCGCCATGGACCCGCAGCAGCGGCTGATGCTGGAGGTCTCCTGGGAGGCCGTCGAGCGCGCCGGCGTCGCCCCCGACAGCCTGCACGGCGGCCGGGTCGGCGTGTTCGTCGGCTCCGGCTTCCAGGACTACGGCGACCTCCTTTCCGCAGCACCCGAAGCCGCCGAGGCGTATCTCGGCACGGCCGCCGTGGCCGCGGTGATCTCCGGCCGCATCTCGTACGCCCTCGGTCTCGAAGGCCCCTCCCTCACCATCGACACCGCCTGCTCGTCCTCGCTGGTGGCCGTGCACCTCGCCGCCCAGGCCCTGCGCAAGCGCGAATGCAGCCTCGCCCTCGCGGGCGGCGTCATGGTGATGTCCACGCCCGGCCCCTTCATCGCCTTCAGCAAGCAGAAGGGACTCGCCGCCAACGGCCGCTGCAAGGCCTATTCCGACAGTGCGGACGGCACCGGCTGGGCCGAGGGGGCGGGCATGCTCGTCCTCGAACGCCTCTCCGACGCCCGCCGCAACGGCCACCCGGTGCTCGCCGTGGTACGCGGCTCCGCCGTCAACCAGGACGGTGCGAGCAACGGCCTCACCGCCCCCAACGGCCTCGCCCAGCAGCGCGTCATCCGCCAGGCCCTCGCCGCCGCGGGAGTCCCCGCCGCCCAGGTCGACGCCGTCGAGGGCCACGGCACCGGCACGACCCTCGGCGACCCGATCGAGGCGCAGGCCCTGCTCGCCACCTACGGCCAGGGCCGCCCCGAAGGCCGGCCGCTGTGGCTGGGCTCGCTGAAGTCGAACATCGGCCACGCCCAGGCCGCGGCCGGCGTCGGCGGGATCATCAAGATGGTCCAGGCGATGCGCCACGGCGTCCTGCCCAAGACCCTGCACGTCACCGAGCCGTCCAGCCACGTGGACTGGACGGCCGGAGACGTCCGGCTGCTCGACGAGTCCGTCGACTGGCCCGAGACCGAGCACCCGCGCCGGGCCGGCATCTCCGCGTTCGGCGTCAGCGGGACCAACGCCCACGTCATCGTGGAGGAGGCCCCGGCCGCCGAGGCGCCCGCCGAGGAACCGCAGGAGGGCGCACCCCCCGCCGCATGGGCCGACGGGCTCCCGCTGCCCTGGCTGGTCTCGGCGCGCAGCGCCGCGGCGCTCGCGGGCCAGGCCGACCGGATCGCGCCCGTCCTGGCAGGGGCGGAGCCCCTCGACCTCGCCCACTCCCTCGCCACCGGGCGTTCGGCGCTGGAACACCGGGCGGTGGTCCTGGCGGAAGACGCCGCCGGCGCCCTCGCGGCGTTCACCGCACTGGCCGAGGGCGAACCGCACCCGGCGCTGCAGACCGGTCTCGTGACCGAGGGACTCACCGCTTTCTTGTTCACGGGTCAGGGTGCGCAGCGGATCGGTATGGGCCGTGAGCTGTATGGGGCGTTCCCGGTGTTCGCTGCCGCGTTCGACGCGGTGGCGGGTGAGCTGGACGGGCATCTGTCGCGTTCGCTGCGGGACGTTGTGTGGGGTGTGGATGCGGATGCTCTGAATCAGACGGAGTTCTCGCAGCCCGCTCTGTTCGCCATCGAAGTCGCCCTGTACCGGCTGGTGGAGGCCTGGGGGGTCCGTCCGGACTTCCTCGCCGGTCACTCGGTGGGCGAGCTGGCCGCAGCTCACGTCTCGGGGGTGCTGTCCCTGGAGGACGCGGCCCGTCTGGTGGTGGCTCGTGGTCGTCTGATGCAGGCGCTGCCTGCGGGTGGTGCGATGGTCGCCATTCAGGCGACCGAGGAGGAAGTCCTCCCGCATCTGACCGAGCTGGTTTCGATCGCTGCGGTCAACGGACCGTCTTCGGTGGTCGTCTCCGGTGACGAGGCTGCCGCACTGGCCATTGGCGAGCACTTCGCCGCCGAGGGTCGCAAGACGAGCCGTCTCAAGGTCAGTCACGCGTTCCACTCGCCGTTGATGGAGCCGATGCTCGACGAGTTCCGTGCGATCGCCGAGGGCCTCACCTTCCACACACCCCGCATTCCGGTGGTCTCGAATGTGACCGGCACGCTGGCGGGTGAGGAGCTGTCGACTGCCGAGTACTGGGTGCGGCATGTGCGTGAGGCGGTGCGGTTCTCCGACGGTGTTCGGTTCATGGAGTCGGAGGGTGTTTCCCGGTTCTTCGAGCTGGGTCCGGACGGTGTGCTGTCGGCGATGGCGCAGCAGTCCCTTGAGGGTGACAACGTCTTGACCGTCCCGGCGGTGCGAAAGGACCGTCCGGAGGCTGCGGCGCTGCTGACCGCCCTCGGCCAGCTCCACGTCCGCGGCACCGCCGTGGACTGGACGGCGTTCTTCACCGGTACGGGTGCCCGCCGCGTCGACCTCCCCACCTACGCCTTCCAGCACGAGCGCTACTGGATCGTTCCCGAAAGCGGCATCGGCGACGTGGCTTCGGCCGGTCTCGACTCCGCCGACCACCCGCTGCTCGGCGCCGCCGTCGTCCTCGCCGACTCCGAGGGCGTCGTACTGACCGGGCGCCTGTCCGTCTCCACCCACCCCTGGCTCGCCGACCACGTGGTCGGCGGATCCGTCTTCTTCCCCGGCACCGGTTTCGTGGAGCTGGCCATCAGGGCCGGCGACCAGGTCGGCTGCGGAGAGGTCGACGAGCTGACCCTGGAGGCTCCGCTCGTCCTGCCCGAGCGCGGCGGCGTCCAGCTGCAGGTCGCCATCGGCGCACCCGCAGAGGGCTCGCAGGCGCGCCCGTTCAGCGTCCACTCCCGCCCCCAGCACGCCGAAGCGGACCTGCCGTGGACCCGGCACGCCACCGGTGTGCTCCGTCCCCAGACCGCCGGCACCTCCACCGGCACCACCCTCGATCCGTGGCCGCCGCTGAACGTCGAGGCCATCGACCTCGACGGTCACTACACGACCCTGTCGGAGGCCGGACTCTCCTACGGCCCCGTGTTCCAGGGCCTCAAGGCCGCCTGGCGGGCCGGTGACACCGTCTATGCCGAGGTCGCCCTGCCGTCCGGGGCGCACGCCGACGCCCAGCGGCTCGGTCTCCACCCGGCGGCGCTGGACGCCGCCCTTCACGCGATCGTCTTCACCGGTGCCTCCGCGGAGCAGGCCGCCATCCCGTTCGCGTGGAGCCAGGTCGTCCTGCACGCCTCGGGCGCCGCCGACCTCCGGGTCCGGCTCACCCGTACCGGTACGGACAGCATCACGCTCGCCGTCGCCGACGGCTCGGGCCGGCCCGTGGCTTCCGTCGAGTCCCTCACCGTACGGCCCATCTCCGCCGAGCAGATCGCCTCCGCGAGCTCCCCGCAGCAAGACTCCCTCTACCGGACGGACTGGACCGCCGTCCCCGCGACCGACGACGCGGACCCCGCGGCGAGCCGCACCCTCGTGCTGCGCAGCACGCCCGGCACCGACGCCGAGGCCCTGCACGGTGCCGTCAAGGACGCGCTCGACTTCCTGCAGAGCGGCCTCGCCGACGCGGACGAACGGCAGCTGGTCCTGGTCACACAGGGCGCCGTCGCCCTGGACGGCGAGGACGTCACCGATCTGGCCGGCGCGGCCGTCTGGGGTCTGGCCCGCTCCGCACAGTCCGAGAATCCGGGCCGCATCGTCCTCGTCGACACGGGCGCCGACGCCACGCAGGAAGGCCGTGACCAGGCCCTCGACATCGCGCTGGCCACCGGCGAACCCCAGATCGCCGTACGCGCCGGAGTGCCGTACGCCGCCCGACTCGCCCGGGTGTCCGCCCCCGCCGAGGAGCAGGCCCCCGCCTTCGGCCCCGACAGCACCGTGCTGCTCACCGGAGCCACCGGCAGCCTCGGATCCCTCCTGGCCCGCCACCTGGTCACCCGCCACGGCGTCCGGCGCCTCCTGCTCACCAGCCGCCGCGGCCCGGACGCCCCCGGGGCGACCGAACTGCGCGCCGAACTCGTCGGGCTGGGAGCCGAGGTCACTCTCGAAGCCTGTGACGCGGCCGACCGCGAAGCGCTGGCCCGCCTGCTCTCCCGCACCACGCCGACCGCCATCGTCCACCTCGCGGGCGTCCTCGACGACGGCATCCTGACCTCCCTCACCCACGAGCGCGTCGACTCCGTCCTCGCACCCAAGGCCGACGCCGCACTCAACCTGCACGAACTCACCGCGGGCATCGACCTGACGGCGTTCGTCCTCTTCTCCTCGGGCGCCGGCACCCTCGGCACCCCGGGACAGGGCAACTACGCCGCGGCGAACGCCTTCCTCGACGGGCTCGCCACCCACCGACGCGCCTCCGGCCTGCCCGCGCAAGCGCTGGCCTGGGGCCCGTGGGCCGGTGGCATGGCCGAGACCCTCGCCGACACCCATCACGCGCGGATGTCGCAAGGCGGCATCTTCCCGCTGGCACCGGCGGAAGGGCTCGACCTCTTCGACGCGGCCGTCGCGACCGACGCGCCCACGGTCGTCCCCGTCAAGTTCGACCTCCCGGCCATCCGCAACGCCGGCGACACCTTCCCCGCACTGCTGCGCGGTCTCGTCCCCGCCGCCCGACGGCGTACCGCCCGGGACACCGCCGCCGGATCCGGCTCCCTGCGCCGTCAGCTGGCCGGACTGCCGGAGGCCGAGTGGGAAACCACCCTGCTCGACCTCGTGCTCAACCGCGCGGCCCTCGTCCTCGGCTTCGGCTCGGGCCAGGCCATCGAGGCGGAACGCGCCTTCCGGGACCTCGGCTTCGACTCGCTCGCCGCCGTCGAACTCCGCAACGGCCTCAACAGCGATACGGGGCTGCGCCTCCCGGCCACCCTCGTCTTCGACTACCCGACCCCGACGGCGCTGGCCCGACACCTGCTGGAGGAGCTGTCCGGCCTCGGCGAGACCACGGCGACCCCGCTCACCCCCGGGCAGGCCCCCGTCGACGACGACCCGATCGCCATCGTCTCGATGGCCTGCCGCTACCCCGGCGGCGTCGAGTCGCCGGAGGCGCTGTGGCAGATGGTCGCGGGTGGCATCGACGGGATCTCCGAGTTCCCGACCGACCGCGGCTGGGACACCGACGCCCTCTTCGACCCGAGCGGCGAGCGCGAGAACACCAGCTACATCCGCGAGGGCGGATTCCTGCACGACGCCGCGCACTTCGACCCGGCGTTCTTCGGGATCAGCCCGAACGAGGCGCTCTACATGGATCCGCAGCAGCGTCTGCTGCTGGAGGCCTCGTGGGAGGTCTTCGAGCGGGCGGGCATCGACCCGGCGACGCTGCGGGGCAGCTCCACCGGCGTGTTCGCCGGCATGATGTACCACGACTACGCCGCGAACAGCGGCACGGGCGCCATCGCGTCCGGCCGCGTCTCGTACGTCTTCGGGCTGGAGGGCCCGGCCGTCACGGTCGACACGGCGTGCTCGTCCTCGCTGGTCGCCCTGCACTGGGCGATCCAGGCGCTGCGCACCGGTGAATGCTCGATGGCCCTCGCGGGCGGCGTGGCCGTCATGGCCACCCCCGAGGCCTTCGTCGAGTTCAGCCGCCAGCGCGGCCTCTCCCAGGACGCGCGGGCCAAGTCCTTCGCCGCCGGCGCGGACGGCACCGTGTGGGGTGAAGGTGTCGGCATGCTGCTCGTGGAGCGGTTGTCGGATGCGCGTCGTAACGGGCATCCGGTGCTGGCGGTGGTGCGCGGTTCGGCCGTCAACCAGGACGGTGCGAGCAATGGTCTGACGGCTCCGAACGGTCCTTCGCAGCGGCGGGTGATCCGGCAGGCGCTCGCCTCGGCCGGGCTCTCCACGGCGGACGTGGACCTGGTGGAGGCGCACGGCACCGGCACCACGCTCGGCGACCCGATCGAAGCCCAGGCCCTCCTGGAGACCTACGGCCAGGAGCGGCCGGAGGGACAGCCGTTGTGGCTGGGTTCGCTGAAGTCCAACATCGGCCACACGCAGGCCGCCGCCGGTGTGGCGGGGATCATCAAGGTCGTCGAGGCGATGCGTCACGGTGTCCTGCCCAAGACCCTGCACCTCGACGGTGACGAGCCCTCGCACCAGGTCGACTGGGAGGCGGGCGACATCGAGCTGCTCGCCGAGGCGCGCGAGTGGCCGGAGCTCGGGCGTCCCCGCCGAGCCGGGGTCTCCTCGTTCGGCATCAGTGGCACCAACGCACACGTCATCATCGAGCACGTACAGGACGACACGGCGGCACCCGCCGGATCCGACGCCACGACACCCGCCCTGTGGGTGCTTTCGGCGAAGTCGGCCGAGGCACTGCCCGCCCAGGCCGCCCAGCTGATCGCGCACGTCGAGGCGAACGACGGCCCGGACCTGTTCGACGTGGCACTGTCGCTGGCCACGACCCGCCCGGCGATGGAACACCGTGCGGCGATCGTCGGTGAGAGCCGTGAGGAGCTCCTGCATGGTCTGGCGGCGGTGGCCGAGGGCCGTGGTCAGGCTGTCGGGCGCAGCGCCAAGGGCCGTACCGCTTTCTTGTTCACGGGTCAGGGTGCGCAGCGCATCGGTATGGGCCGTGAGCTGTATGGGGCGTTCCCGGTGTTCGCCGCCGCGTTCGACGCGGTCGCGGGCGAGCTGGACGGGCACCTCTCGCGTCCGTTGCGGGACGTGGTCTGGGGTGTGGATGCGGATGCTCTGAACCAGACGGAGTTCTCGCAGCCCGCTCTGTTCGCCATCGAAGTCGCCCTGTTCCGTCTGGTGGAGGCGTGGGGGGTCCGTCCGGACTTCGTCGCCGGTCACTCGGTCGGCGAGCTCGCCGCAGCGCACGTCTCCGGGGTGCTGTCGCTGGAGGACGCTGCGCGTCTGGTGGTGGCTCGTGGTCGTCTGATGCAGGCGCTGCCTGCGGGTGGTGCGATGGTCGCCATTCAGGCGACCGAGGAGGAAGTCCTCCCGCATCTGACCGAGCTGGTTTCGATCGCTGCGGTCAACGGGCCGTCGTCCATCGTGGTTTCCGGTGACGAGGCTGCCGCGCTGGCCATTGGCGAGCACTTTGCCGCCGAGGGTCGCAAGACGAGCCGTCTCAAGGTCAGTCACGCGTTCCACTCGCCGTTGATGGAGCCGATGCTCGACGAGTTCCGTGCGATCGCCGAGGGCCTCACCTTCCACACACCCCGCATCCCGGTCGTCTCGAACGTGACCGGCACCCTCGCGGGTGAGGAACTGTCCACTGCCGACTACTGGGTCCGCCATGTGCGTGAAGCGGTGCGGTTCTCCGACGGGATCCGTTTCCTTGAGGCCGAAGGCGTTTCCCGGTTCTTCGAGCTGGGTCCGGACGGTGTGCTGTCTGCGATGGCTCAGCAGTCCCTTGAGGGTGAGAACGTCCTGACCGTTCCGGCGGTGCGAAAGGACCGTCCGGAGGCCCCGGCCCTGCTGACCGCCCTCGGCCAGCTCCACGTCCGCGGCACCGCCGTCGACTGGACGGCGTTCTTCGCGGGCACCGGTGCCCGCCGCGTCGACCTGCCCACTTACGCCTTCCAGCGCCAGCGGTACTGGGTGGACACCCTCCGCTACTGGGCCGACCCGTGGGCCGGCGCCGGCTCCGGCGGTGGGGCGGCCACCGGTGTGGATGCACTCGACCACCTTCTGCTCGGCGGAATCGTCGAATCGCCCGATGCCGACGGACCGGTGTTCACCGGACAGCTGTCGCTCGCCACGCACCCGTGGATCGGCGACCACCAGGCCTTCGGCAGCGTCCTGCTGCCCGGCACGGCCTTCGTCGAACTGGCTCTGCAAGCCGGAGAGCACGTCGGTCTCGACGGCCTCGCCGAACTGACCCTGCAGGCACCCCTCGTACTGCCCGAGCAGGGAGCCGTGGTGCTGCGGGTCGCCGTCGGCGTCACCCGTGCCGACGGCAGCCGTTCCGTGCGGATCCATTCGCGGGCCAAGTCCGGCGACGAAGCATGGCTGCTGCACGCCGACGGTCTGCTGGCGTCCGATGTGCCCGTTCCGGCGCACGACCTCGCCCAGTGGCCGCCCGCCGGCGCCGAGCAGCTGCCCGTCGACGGCGTCTACGAGCGGCTGCTCGCGCGCGGCCTGGGCTACGGGCCGACCTTCCAGGGCCTCAAGGCCGCCTGGCGGGCCGGTGACACCGTCTATGCCGAGGTCGAACTGCCCGAAGAGGCGTACGAGGACGCCGACCGTGTCGGCATCCACCCCGCCCTCCTCGATTCCGCCCTCCACGTCAGCCTGATCGGCGACGCCGCCGAGGACGACGCCGCGGGGGCCGACGCGGGCGGTGCTCTCGTGCCCTTCGCATGGAACGCGGTGGCGCTGCGCGCCACGGGTGCCACCTCGCTGCGGGTGCGCGTCTCGCCGACCGGCCCGGACAGCCGCGAGCTGACCGTCGCGGACAGCTCCGGCCACACCGTCCTCAGCGTCTCCTCACTGGTGGCCCGTGAGGTCTCGGCCGAGCAGCTCGCGTTTGCCGGCACCGACCGCGGACCCGTCTCGTACGAGGTGGAGTGGGCGCCCGTACCGGTCTCGGCCGCGACCCCGCCGGCCGGCACCGACTGGGCCGTGGTCGGCCCGGACGTACTGGACCTGGGAACCGGCGCCGCGCACCACGCGGACCTGACCGCCCTGCTGGCCTCGGTCGACGCCGGCGGGGACGTGCCGGCGCACGTGCTGCTCCCGGTCGTCACGGAGCCCGACGCGGAAGTCCCGGCCGCGGCGCACCGGGCCGCGCACCTGGTCCTGGAGGCCGTACAGACCTGGTCGGGCGACGAGCGGTTCGCCGCCTCGCGGCTCGTCGTCGTGACACGCGGTGCCGCCGGACCCGATGCCGGCCGCGCGGCGCAGACCCTGGCACCCGCCGCGGTGTGGGGCCTGGTGCGGGCCGCGCAGAGCGAGAACCCCGACCGCTTCGCGCTCGTGGACGTGGACGGCTCGGCCGAGTCGCTCCGGGTGCTGGCGGCCGCGGTCGCCGGCGGCGAGTCCGAGGTGGCGCTGCGAGCGGGCACGGTGCTGGTTCCCCGTCTGGTGAAGGCGGTGCACGAGACCTCCGACGTCGCCTTCGACGCCGAGGGCACGGTGCTGGTCACCGGCGGTACGGGTGGTCTGGGTGCGCTCGTCGCCCGCCACCTGGTCACCGAGTACGGGGTGCGGCACCTGCTGCTCACCAGCCGGCGGGGCCTCGACGCCCCCGGCGCCGCCGAACTGCGGGCGGAGCTGGCCGGACTGGGCGCGAGCGTCACCGTCTCGGCCTGCGATGTCTCCGACCGTGAGGCATTGGCGGCCGTCCTGGCGGCGGTGCCGGCGGAGCATCCGCTGACAGGTGTGGTCCATTCGGCCGGAGTCCTGGACGACGGTGTCGTCGGGGCTCTGACGCCGGAGCGGTTCGACACCGTGCTGGCGCCGAAGGCCGACGCGGCCTGGCACCTGCACGAACTCACCCGCGCCACGGACCTGGCCGCGTTCGTCGTCTTCTCCTCCGTCGCCGGCACGCTCGGCGCGGCGGGGCAGGCCAACTACGCGACGGCCAACGTCTTCCTGGACACCCTCGCCGCCCACCGGCGGTCCCTGGGACTGCCCGCGGTCTCCCTGGCCTGGGGCCTGTGGGAGTCGGGCATGGGCGGGCACCTCGACGAGGCGACCGTCCGGCGGCTGCGCCGCCAGGGCTTCCCGCCGCTCTCCGTCGACGAGGGCCTCGCGCTCTTCGACCGGGCACTCGGCTCCGAGGCTCCGCTGAACGTCCTGCTCCGGCTCGACCTGGCCGCTCTGCGCGCCCAGGCCGCGACCGGGAACTCGCTGCCGATGCTGCGCGGTCTCGTCCGTACGCCGACCCGGCAGACCGCCCGCAACGGCGCCGGGACCGGCGCGGGTTCGGGCCTCGGTGCACAGCTCGCCGGGATGCCGCAGGACACGCGGGAGCGCTTCCTCGTCGACCTGGTCCGTGCACAGGTGGCCGAGGTGCTCGGGCACCCGTCGGTGGACGCCGTCGAGGCCGGACGCGCCTTCAGCGAACTGGGCTTCGACTCCCTCGCCGCCGTCGAACTGCGCAACCGCCTCAACGAGGTGTCCGGCCTGCGTCTGTCGGCCACGCTCGTCTTCGACTACCCGACCTCCGAAGCGGTCGCCGGTCACCTGGCGGCCGAGCTGACCGGATCCGTCGAGGGCAGCGACATCGTCGCCGCCGCGACGGCGTCGGACGACGACCCGATCGCGATCGTGTCGATGGCCTGCCGCTACCCCGGCGGTGTCGAGTCGCCGGAGGACCTCTGGAAGCTGGTCGCCGACGGTGTCGACGGGATCTCCGAGTTCCCGTCGAACCGCGGCTGGGACCTCGACGAGATCTTCGACCCGAGCAAGGAGCGCCCGAACACCAGCTACGTCCGCGAGGGCGGATTCCTCCACACCGCGGACGAGTTCGACCCGGCGTTCTTCGGGATCAGCCCGAACGAGGCGCTCTACATGGATCCGCAGCAGCGGCTGCTGCTGGAGGCCTCGTGGGAGGTCTTCGAGCGGGCGGGCATCGACCCGGCGACGCTGCGGGGCAGCTCGACCGGCGTGTTCGCCGGCATGATGTACCACGACTACGCCGACAACACGAACACCGGATCGATCGCTTCGGGCCGCCTTTCGTACGTCTTCGGGCTGGAGGGTCCGGCGGTGACGGTCGACACGGCGTGCTCCTCGTCGTTGGTGGCCCTGCACTGGGCGATCCAGGCGCTGCGTGCGGGGGAGTGCTCGATGGCGCTCGCCGGCGGTGTGGCCGTCATGGCCACCCCGGACGTGTTCGTCGAGTTCAGCCGCCAGCGAGGTCTGTCGGCCGACGGCCGATGCCGCTCCTTCGCGGCCGGTGCGGACGGCACCGCCTGGGGCGAGGGCGTCGGCATGCTCCTTGTGGAGCGGTTGTCGGATGCGCGTCGTAACGGGCATCCGGTGCTGGCGGTGGTGCGCGGTTCTGCGGTGAACCAGGATGGTGCGAGCAATGGTCTGACGGCTCCGAACGGTCCTTCGCAGCGTCGGGTGATCAAGGCGGCGCTGGCGTCCGCGAGTCTGTCGACGGCGGACGTGGACCTGGTGGAGGCGCACGGTACGGGTACCACGCTGGGTGACCCGATCGAGGCGCAGGCGCTGCTGGCCACCTACGGCCAGGGCCGCGAGGAGGGCCGGCCGCTGTGGCTGGGTTCGCTGAAGTCGAACATCGGCCACACGCAGGCCGCGGCTGGTGTGGCGGGGATCATCAAGGTCGTCGAGGCGATGCGTCACGGTGTCCTGCCCAAGACGCTGCACCTCGACGGTGACGAGCCCTCGCACCAGGTGGACTGGGAGGCGGGCGACATCGAGCTGCTCGCCGAGGCGCGCGAGTGGCCGGAGCTCGGGCGTCCCCGCCGAGCCGGCGTTTCGGCATTCGGTATCAGCGGTACCAATGCGCACGTCATCATCGAGCAGGTCACCGAGGACGGCCCGCAGGCGGACGCGGCGAAGACCGGTGGCCTCGTGCCGTGGCTGGTGTCCGCGGCTTCCGCCGAGGGTCTGGCGGCTCAGGCGGAGCGGCTGCTGGCGCATGTGGATGCCGACGACGCCCTGGATGCGCTGGATGTGGCGTACTCCCTGGCGACCGGGCGTACGGTCCATGATCACCGTGCGGTGGTGGTCGGTGAGGATCGTGAGGAGCTGGTGCGGGGTCTGGCGGCTGTGGCTGCCGGCCGTGGTGCGGTTTCGGCTCGTCGTTCGACGTCTCGTACGGCGTTCTTGTTCACGGGGCAGGGTGCGCAGCGCATCGGTATGGGCCGTGAGCTGCACGCCGCGTTCCCGGTGTTCGCTGCCGCGTTCGATGCGGTGGCGGGTGAGCTGGACGGGCATCTGTCGCGTTCGCTGCGGGACGTTGTGTGGGGTGTGGATGCGGATGCTCTGAACCAGACGGAGTTCTCGCAGCCCGCTCTGTTCGCTGTTGAGGTCGCCCTGTATCGCCTGGTGGAGGCGTGGGGGGTCCGTGCGGACTTCCTGGCCGGTCACTCGGTCGGCGAGCTGGCCGCAGCTCACGTCTCCGGGGTGCTGTCGCTGGAGGACGCGGCCCGTCTGGTGGTGGCTCGTGGTCGTCTGATGCAGGCGCTGCCTGCGGGTGGTGCGATGGTCGCCATTCAGGCGACCGAGGAGGAAGTCCTTCCCCTGCTGACTGATGGCGTGTCCATCGCTGCGGTCAACGGGCCGTCGTCCATCGTGGTTTCCGGTGACGAGGCTGCCGCGCTGGCGATCGGTGCGCACTTCGCCGCCGAGGGTCGCAAGACGAGCCGTCTCAAGGTCAGCCACGCGTTCCACTCGCCGCTCATGGAGCCGATGCTCGACGAGTTCCGTGCGATCGCCGAGGGCCTCACCTTCCACACACCCCGCATTCCGGTGGTCTCCAACGTGACCGGCACGCTGGCGGGTGAGGAGCTGTCGACTCCCGAGTACTGGGTCCGGCACGTGCGTGAGGCGGTGCGGTTCTCCGACGGGATCCGTTTCCTTGAGGCCGAAGGCGTTTCCCGGTTCTTCGAGCTGGGCCCGGACGGTGTGCTGTCTGCGATGGCTCAGCAGTCCCTTGAGGGTGACAACGTCCTGACCGTCCCGGCGGTCCGCAAGGACCGTCCGGAGGCTGCGGCGCTGCTGACCGCCCTCGGCCAGCTCCACGTCCGCGGCACCGCCGTCGACTGGACGGCGTTCTTCGCGGGCACCGGTGCCCGCCGCGTCGACCTCCCCACCTACGCCTTCCAGCGCCGGAGTTACTGGACCGAAGCGCAGCGCGCGGGAACCGACCTCGGTGCCGCAGGCCTGGACGCCGTCGAGCACCCGCTGCTCAACGCCGTGCTGGAATCGCCCGCCGACGACTCGGTCGTCCTCACCGGCAGGCTGTCCGTCGCCACCCACCCGTGGCTCGCCGACCACGCCGTCGCGGGGACCGTGCTCTTCCCCGGCACCGGCTTCGTCGAGCTGGCCGTCAGGGCCGGTGACCAGGTCGGCTGTGCCCTGATCGACGAGCTGACCATCGAGGCGCCGCTCGTCATGCCCGAGGGCGGCGGCGTCCAGCTTCAGGTCACCGTCGGCATCCCCGACGAGGCCGGTGCCCGGCCGCTGGCCGTCTACTCACGGCCCCAGCGCGCGGAGGCCGACGTCCCGTGGACCCGGCACGCCACCGGTCTGCTGTCCCCGGCCGCGGCCGAAGCGGGCTTCGATCTCGGAGCGTGGCCGCCGGCCGGTGCCGAGCCCGTCGCGGTGGACGACCTGTACGAGTCCCTGGCCGCCGGCGGTCTGGAGTACGGCCCGGCCTTCCAGGGCCTGCGCGCCGCCTGGACCTTGGGCGACGAGGTGTTCGCCGAGGTCGCGCTCGACGAGGCACACCTGGCCGAGGCGGCACGGTTCGCCATGCACCCCGCCGTGCTGGACGCGTGCCTGCACGCCGTCGGCCTGCGTACCGGTTCCGAAGGCGACCGCTCCGCCGCCCGTCTTCCGTTCGCCTGGACCGGGGTCGCCCTCCACGCGGCGGGCGCCGGTCTGGTTCGCGTACGGGTCACCCCTGCCGGAACCGACGGTGTGAAGCTCGCCGTGGCCGACGCGGCCGGCCGGCCCGTCGCGTCCGTGGACACCCTCGTGCTGCGCGAGGTCTCCGCGGAGCAGCTCTCCGCCGCCGGCGGGTCCGCCCACCACGACGGCCTGTTCCAGCTGGGCTGGACGCAGCTGCCGACCCCGGCACAGGCTGCGGTTTCCGCCGTCTCGTGGGCGGATTGGGATGAGCTCGGCGCCGCGGACCCCGTGCCCGCGGTGGTCGTACTGCGCTCCGCACCCGGCACCGACACCGACTCCGTGCACGCCGCGGTACAGCGGACGCTGTCCGTTCTGCAGAGCTGGCTGGCGGACGCCCGGTACGACGACGCGAAGCTGCTCGTGGTCACCGAAGGCGCGGTGGAGGTGGACGGTTCCGCCCTCACCGACCTCGCCGGCGCCGCTGTCTGGGGTCTGGTCCGCGCAGCGCAGTCGGAGAACCCGGAGCGCTTCCTGCTGGCCGATCTGTCCGACTCCGCAGCCGTCCCGGCCGTGGTCGCCCTCGGTGAACCGCAGGTCGCAGTGCGGGGCGACGTGTTCCACGCGGCACGCTTGCAGCGCGTACCCGTCGCCGCCGAGCCGGTGCCCGCGAGCACCTTCGGTGCCCGGGGCACGGTCCTCCTCACCGGCGCCACCGGCACGCTGGGCCGACTCGTCACCCGTCACCTGGTCACGGAGCACGGCGTGCGGCGTCTGCTGCTGACCAGCCGGCGCGGCATCGAGGCGCCCGGGGCGGCCGAACTGGTCGAGGAACTGACCGCGCAGGGCGCCCACATCGAGGTCGCCGCCTGCGATGCGGCCGACCGTGACGCCCTGGCCAAGGTCCTCGCGTCGGTGCCGGCCGGACACCCGCTCACCGGAGTGGTCCACCTGGCGGGCATGCTCGACGACGGTGTGATCACCGCTCTCACTCCGGAGCGGGTGGACGGAGTGCTGCGGCCCAAGGTCGACGCCGCCCTCAACCTGCACGAACTGACGCAGGAGATCGGAGCGGAACTCACCGCCTTCGTGCTGTTCTCCTCGGCGGCGGGCACTTTCGGTACCCCCGGCCAGGGCAACTACGCGGCGGCCAACGCCTTCCTGGACGCACTCGCCGCCCGGCGCAGGGCGCAGGGCCTGGCCGGCCAGTCGCTCGCGTGGGGTCTGTGGGCCGACGACGGCGGCATGGCCGGTGAGCTGGACGACTCGGCGCTGCAGCGGATGAACCGCACCGGCGTCGAGGCGCTCTCCGCGGAGCGGGGCATGTCCCTGTTCGACACGGCGAGCGGCCTGGACGCGCCCGTCCTCGTCCCCGTACAGCTGGACCTGTCGGCGGCGGACGGCGCGGACGTGCCCGCCCTGCTGCGGGGTCTCGTACGCCGTCCCGCGCGCCGTGCGGCCGGCAGCGGAAACGCCGCCGGGCTCAGCTCGGCGCTGCGCCGGCGGCTTGAGGCCGCCGGAGAGGCGGAGCGCCGCTCGATCCTGCTGGACCTCGTCCGCACGCACGCGGCGGAGGTACTGGGCCACGGGGACGCCGACGGCATCGAGCCGGACCGCGCCTTCAAGGAACTGGGCTTCGACTCGCTGAGTGCGGTCGAGTTCCGCAACCTCGTCAACGCGGCCACCGGACTGCGGCTGCCGCCGACCCTCGTGTTCGACTACCCGAACGCCGCCGTGCTGGTGGAACACCTGGAATCCGAGTTCGCACCGGCCTCGGAAACCGACCTCGACGAAGAGCAGGAGATCCGCCAGGTACTGCAGAACATCCCGTTCAGCCGCCTCAGGGACGCGGGGCTCATCGATGCCCTGCTGGAACTAGGGGGAATCCTCGACCGGCGCTCTGGGAGCGCCGACAACGATGACCCCGACGGGCAGCCGTCCATCGACGACTTGGACACCGATGCGCTCATCCTCATGGCGCTCGACGGTCAGGGCTTCGACGATACGACAGAGGAAACGGGAGAACTTTAAATGGCCAGCTCTGACCAGAAGCTTGTCGAGGCTCTTCGGTCGTCGCTGAAGGAGACCGAGCGGCTGCGCGCGCAGAACCGGAAACTCACTGCGGCTGCCCGTGAACCGATCGCGATCGTGGCGATGGCGTGCCGCTACCCGGGCGGTGTCGAGTCGCCGGAGGACCTCTGGAAGCTGGTCGCCGACGGTGTGGACGGGATCTCCGAGTTCCCGTCCGACCGGGGCTGGGACACCGAACGGATCTACGACCCGAGCGGCGAGCGCGAGAACACCAGCTACATCCGTGAAGGCGGATTCCTTCACTCGGTGGCGGAGTTCGACCCGGCGTTCTTCGGGATCAGCCCGAACGAGGCGCTGATGATGGACCCGCAGCAGCGTCTGCTGCTGGAGACCTCGTGGGAAGCCCTGGAGCGGGCGGGGATAGACCCCGTCTCGTTGCGGGGCAGCTCGACCGGCGTGTTCGCCGGCATGATGTACCACGACTACCCGGCCAACGCGAGCACCGGATCGATCGCCTCCGGCCGCATCTCCTACGCCCTCGGGCTGGAGGGCCCCTCCGTCACCGTCGACACGGCCTGCTCGTCCTCGCTGGTCGCTCTGCACTCCGCCATCCAGTCCCTCAGGTCGGGGGAGTGCTCGCTGGCACTGGTCGGTGGTGTGGCCGTCATGGCCACCCCCGAGACCTTCATCGAGTTCAGCCGCCAGCGCGGCCTCTCCCACGCCGCCCGCTGCAAGTCCTTCGCTGCGGGTGCGGACGGCACGGTGTGGGGCGAGGGCGCGGGCATGCTGCTCGTGGAGCGGTTGTCGGATGCGCGTCGTAATGGGCATCCGGTGCTGGCGGTGGTGCGTGGTTCCGCGGTGAACCAGGATGGTGCGAGCAATGGTCTGACGGCTCCGAACGGTCCTTCGCAGCGTCGGGTGATCAAGGCGGCGCTGGCGTCCGCGAGTCTGTCGACGGCGGACGTGGACCTGGTGGAGGCGCACGGTACGGGTACCACGCTGGGTGACCCGATCGAGGCGCAGGCGCTGTTGGCCACCTACGGCCAGGAGCGGCCGGAGGGGCAGCCGTTGTGGCTGGGTTCGCTGAAGTCGAACATCGGCCACACGCAGGCCGCCGCCGGTGTCGCGGGGATCATCAAGGTCGTCGAGGCGATGCGTCACGGTGTCCTGCCCAAGACCCTGCACCTCGACGGTGACGAGCCCTCGCACCAGGTGGACTGGGAGGCGGGCGACATCGAGCTGCTCGCCGAGGCGCGGGAATGGCCGGAGCTCGGGCGTCCCCGCCGAGCCGGGGTCTCCTCGTTCGGCATCAGCGGTACCAATGCACACGTCATCATCGAGCAGGCTCCGGATGAGGAGGCGGCCACCGACGCGGTCGAGGACGGCCCCGCGCCGTCCGCCGTGACGTGGCTGCTGTCATCGGCGACGGCCGAGGGCCTGGAGGCCCAGGCGGAGCGGCTGCTCGCGCACGTCGAGGAACGAGAGGTACTGAAGCCGCTCGACGTCTCCTACTCGCTGACGACCGGGCGCACCCTGCACGAGCACCGTGCGGTCGTCGTCGGCCAGGACCGTGAGGAGCTCCTGCACGGTCTGGCGGCGGTGGCCGAGGGCCGTGGTCAGGCTGTCGGGCGCAGCGCCAAGGGCCGTACGGCGTTCTTGTTCACGGGTCAGGGTGCGCAGCGCATCGGTATGGGCCGTGAGCTGTATGGGGCGTTCCCGGTGTTCGCTGCCGCCTTCGACGCGGTGGCGGGTGAGCTGGACGGGCATCTGTCGCGTTCGCTGCGGGACGTTGTGTGGGGTGTGGATGCGGATGCTCTGAATCAGACGGAGTTCTCGCAGCCTGCTCTGTTCGCCGTTGAGGTCGCCCTGTATCGCCTGGTGGAGTCCTGGGGAGTTCGTCCGGACTTCCTGGCCGGTCACTCGGTGGGCGAGATCGCCGCTGCGCATGTGTCCGGGGTGCTGTCGCTGGGGGACGCTGCGCGTCTGGTGGTGGCTCGTGGTCGTCTGATGCAGGCGCTGCCTGCGGGTGGTGCGATGGTCGCCATTCAGGCGACGGAGGAGGAAGTCCTCCCGCATCTGACCGAGCTGGTTTCGATCGCTGCGGTCAACGGGCCGTCTTCGGTGGTGGTTTCCGGTGAGGAGGCTGCTGCGCTGGCGATCGGTGCGCACTTCGAGGCGGAGGGTCGCAAGACGAGCCGTCTGAAGGTGTCGCACGCGTTCCACTCGCCGTTGATGGAGCCGATGCTCGACGAGTTCCGTGTGATCGCCGAGGGTCTGACCTACGGTCAGCCGGCCATCCCGGTGGTCTCGAACGTGACCGGCACCCTCGCGGGTGCGGAACTGTCGACTGCCGACTACTGGGTCCGCCATGTGCGTGAGGCGGTGCGTTTCTCCGACGGGGTCCGTTTCCTTGAGGCCGAAGGGGTCTCGCGGTTCTTCGAGCTGGGCCCGGACGGTGTGCTGTCGGCGATGGCGCAGCAGTCCCTTGAGGGTGAGAACGTCCTGACCGTTCCGGCGGTGCGCAAGGACCGTCCGGAGGCTGCGGCGCTGCTGACCGCCCTCGGCCAGCTCCACGTCCGCGGCACCGCCGTCGACTGGACGGCGTTCTTCACCGGTACGGGTGCCCGCCGCGTCGACCTGCCCACCTACGCCTTCCAGCGCCAGCGGTACTGGCTGCACACCCTGGAGTACCTCGCCGAGTCCTGGCTCGGCACCGAACTCGGCGGCAACCCGGCTTCCATGGGCCTCACTGCCGTGGAGCACCCCGTGCTCGGCGGTGTCGTCACCCTCCCCGAGACCGACGGGCTGGTCTTCACCGCCCGCCTCGGCCTCGACACCCACGCCTGGATCGCGGACCACCACGTACTCGGCTCCGTCCTCCTGCCCGGCACCGGATTCGTCGAGCTGGCGCTGCGCGCCGGCGACCACGTCGGCTGCGACGTCCTGGAGGAGCTCACCCTTCAGGCACCGCTGATCCTGACCCCCGAGACCGGCGTCGTCCTTCGCGTGACCGTCGGCGGTCCGGACCCGGCCGGCCGCCGCCCGCTGAGCGTCCACTCCCGGGAGGAGTCCGAGGACGCCCCGTGGACGCTGCACGCCGAGGGCCTGATCGGCAGTGGCGCGCAGGCCTCCCCGTTCGACTTCACCCAGTGGCCGCCCGCCGGCGCCACCGCGGTCGACGTCGAGGACGCGTACACCCGGCTGCGTGAGCGCGGCTACGGCTACGGCCCGGTCTTCCAGGGCCTCCAAGCGGCCTGGCAGCGCGGCGAGGAGCTGTTCGCCGAAGTCCGGCTGCCCGAAGCCGCCCACGAGGACGCGGCCCGCTTCGGCCTGCACCCCGCCCTCCTCGACTCCGCGATGCACGCCGCCCTGCTGGAGGAGGAGTCGAGCGGGGACGAAACCCTGCTGCCCTTCTCCTGGAACGGTGTCTCCCTGCACGCCGTCGGCGCGACGTCCCTGCGGATGCGCATGGCCTCGGCCGGTTCCGACGCCGTCACCCTCGCCGCGGCCGACGCGGCCGGCCGGCCCGTGGTCCACGTCGAGGCACTGGTCTCCCGGCCGGTCTCCTCCGAGCAGCTCGAACTCGCCCGCTCGGCCGCCCGCCAGCAGCACATGTTCCGCATCGACTGGACCCTGCTGCCCGCCACCGGCGGTCCCGCCACCGAGGTGGTCGTCCACGACAGCCTCTCCGCCGTCGCCGCGGCCCTCGACTCCGGCGAGACCCTCCCGGAGACCGTCGTCTGGCAGCCGGTGGCACCGTCCGGCGACGTTCTCGCGAACCTCCGGTCCGTCGCCTACGAGACCCTCGCCGCCGTGCAGGCCTGGCTCGCCGACGAGCGCTACGCCTCCCACCGCCTCGCCGTCCTCACCCGGGGCGCCGTCGCGGTGGCCGACACCGAGGGCATCGACACCGTCCTCGCCCCCGTCTGGGGACTGCTGCGTGCCGCGCAGGCCGAGAACCCCGGACGGTTCGTCCTCGTCGACACCGACGGCACCGAGGAGTCCGCCCGCGTCCTCGCGGCCGCCCTCGATCGCGGCGAGCCCGAGATCGCGCTGCGCGGCGGCGAAGTACGGGCACCCCGCCTCGCCCGGGCCGCCGTCGCGGCACCGCAGGAGGGCGCCGCGCTCGCCCCCGGGGGTACGGTGCTGGTGACCGGTGGTACGGGTGGTCTGGGTGCGCTCGTCGCCCGCCACCTGGTCGCCGAGCACGGCGTACGTCACCTGCTGCTCACCAGCCGGCGCGGCCTCGACGCCCCCGGCGCCGCCGAACTGCGCGACGAACTCGCCGCACTGGGCGCCCGGGCCACCATCGCGGCCTGCGACGTCTCCGACCGCGACAGCCTCGCCGCCCTCCTCGCCGGCATCGACCCCGAACACCCGCTCACCGCGGTCGTACACGCCGCCGGTGTCGCCTACAACGGTGTCGTCACCGGTCTGACCGAGGACGAGTTCGAGGCCGTGCTCGCGCCGAAGGCCGACGCCGCCTGGCACCTGCACGAGCTCACCCGCGACCTCGACCTCTCCGCATTCGTGCTGTTCTCCTCCGCGGGCGGCACCATCTTCGCCGCGGGACAGGCCGCGTACGCCACCGCCAACGTCTTCCTGGACGCCCTGGCCGTCCACCGCCGGGCCGCGGGCCTTCCCGCCACCTCGCTCGAATACGGGCTCTGGGGCGTGGACGCCGGCCTCGGCGCGTACCTCGGCGAAGCCGACCTCGTCCGCCTCAAGCGGCAGGGGTTCCCGCCGCTCACCGCGGAGGAGGGCCTGTCCGCCGTGGACGCGGCCCTGTTCGAGGCTCCGGCCTCGCCGGCCGTCCTCGTGGCGCTGCGCATCGACACCACCGCCCTGCGGGCCCGTGCCGGTGACCTCCACTCCCTGCTGCGCGGCCTCGTACGGACCCCCGTACGCCAAGTGGCGAGCGGCCAGGGCGAAGGCGGTGCCCCGGCCCTGGCCGGACGGCTCGCCGGCCGCAGCGCCGAAGACCGGTCCCGCATCCTGCTGGAGCTGGTCCGCGGGCACGTCGCCAACCTGCTCGGCTACCCGTCCGGTGACGCCATCGAAGCGGACCGCGCGTTCCAGGAACTGGGCTTCGACTCCCTCGCCGCCGTCGAACTGCGCAACGTGCTCAACGCGGAGACCGGCCTGCGCCTGCCCGCCACCCTTCTGTTCGACTACCCGAACTCCCAGGCCGTCGCCCAGCACATCGACGAGGCCTTCGAGGGCACCGAGGAGTCGTCCGCAGCGGCTCTCGCGCCCGTCGGCGTACGCAACGACGACGAGCCCATCGCGATCGTGTCGATGGCCTGCCGCTACCCGGGCGGCGTCGCTTCCCCCGAGGACCTGTGGAAGCTCGTCGCGAACGGCGTCGACGCCATCGCGGACTTCCCGACCGACCGCGGCTGGGACCCGGACGTGTACGACCCCGAGCCCGGAAAGCCGGGCAAGTCGTACGTGAACCAGGGCGGCTTCCTGCACGACGCGGCCGATTTCGACGCCGGCTTCTTCGGCATCTCGCCCAGCGAGGCCCTCGCCATGGACCCGCAGCAGCGGCTGCTGCTGGAAGCGTCCTGGGAGGCCCTGGAGCGGGCCGGAATCGACCCCGACGCGCTACGCGGCAGCTCCACCGGCGTGTTCGCCGGACTGATGTACCACGACTACGGGATGGGGCACGGCGGCGGCAGCACCAGCGGCGGCAGCCTCGTCTCCGGCCGCATCGCCTACACGCTGGGGCTGGAGGGCCCGGCGGTGACGGTCGACACGGCGTGCTCCTCGTCGCTGGTCGCCCTGCACTGGGCGATCCAGGCGCTGCGCGCGGGGGAGTGCTCGATGGCGCTCGCCGGCGGTGTGGCCGTCATGGCCACCCCGGAAATGCTCGTCGAGTTCAGCCGCCAGCTCGGTCTGGCCCCGAACGGCCGCTCCAAGTCCTTCGCGGACGCGGCGGACGGCACCGGCTGGAGCGAGGGCGTCGGCATCCTCCTCGTGGAGCGGTTGTCGGACGCGCGCCGCAACGGGCATCCGGTGCTGGCGGTGGTGCGTGGTTCGGCCGTCAACCAGGACGGCGCGAGCAACGGCTTCTTCGCCCCCAACGGTCCTTCGCAGCGGAGGGTGATCCGGCAGGCGCTTGCCTCGGCCGGGCTGTCGACGGCGGACGTGGACCTGGTGGAAGCGCACGGCACCGGTACCACGCTGGGTGACCCGATCGAGGCGCAGGCGCTGCTGGCCACCTACGGCCAGGGCCGCGAGGAGGGCCGGCCGCTGTGGCTGGGTTCGCTGAAGTCGAACATCGGCCACGCCCAGGCCGCTGCGGGTGTGGCGGGCATCATCAAGGTCGTCGAGGCGATGCGTCACGGTGTCCTGCCCAAGACCCTGCACGTGGACGCGCCGTCAGAGCAGGTGGACTGGGAGTCGGGTGACGTAGAGCTGCTCGCCGAGGCGCGGGAGTGGCCGGAGCTGGGGCGTCCGCGCCGCGCCGGTGTCTCCTCCTTCGGCATCAGCGGCACCAACGTCCACGTGATCGTCGAGCACGTCGCCGAGGACGAGCGGGTTCCGGTCGAGACCGCTGCCACGGGCGTGACGCCCTGGATCCTGTCCGCCAAGACCGCCGAGGGTCTGGCGGCCCAGGCGGAGCGGCTGCTGGCGCACGTGGAGGCCGACGACGCCCTGGATGCGCTGGATGTGGCGTACTCGCTCGCGTCCGGCCGGTCGTTGTTGGACCACCGTGCGGTGGTGGTCGGTGAGGATCGTGAGGAGCTGGTGCGGGGTCTGGCGGCTGTGGCTGCCGGCCGCGGTGCGGTTTCGGCCCGTCGTTCGGCGTCTCGTACCGCCTTCTTGTTCACGGGTCAGGGTGCGCAGCGCATCGGTATGGGCCGTGAGCTGTATGGGGCGTTCCCGGTGTTCGCTGCCGCCTTCGATGCGGTGGCGGGTGAGCTGGACGGGCACCTCTCGCGTCCGTTGCGGGACGTGGTCTGGGGTGTGGACGCGGATGCTCTGAACCAGACGGAGTTCTCCCAGCCCGCTCTGTTCGCTGTTGAGGTGGCTCTGTTCCGTCTGGTGGAGGCCTGGGGAGTCCGTCCGGACTTCCTCGCCGGTCACTCGGTGGGCGAGCTGGCCGCAGCTCACGTCTCGGGGGTGCTGTCGCTGGGGGACGCTGCGCGTCTGGTGGTGGCTCGTGGTCGTCTGATGCAGGCGCTGCCGTCAGGTGGTGCGATGGTCGCCATTCAGGCGACGGAGGAGGAAGTCCTCCCGCACCTGGTTGACGGCGTCTCGATCGCTGCGGTCAACGGACCGTCTTCGGTGGTCGTCTCCGGTGACGAGGCTGCCGCACTGGCGATCGGTGCGCACTTCGAGGCGCAGGGTCGCAAGACGAGCCGTCTGAAGGTGTCGCACGCTTTCCACTCGCCGCTCATGGAGCCGATGCTCGACGAGTTCCGGACCGTTGCTGAGGAGCTGCGCTACGGCACTGCTCGGATCCCGGTCGTCTCGAATGTGACCGGCACCCTCGCGGGTGAGGAGCTGTCCACTCCCGAGTACTGGGTGCGGCATGTGCGTGAGGCGGTGCGGTTCTCCGACGGGGTCCGTTTCCTTGAGGCCGAAGGGGTCTCGCGGTTCTTCGAGCTGGGCCCGGACGGTGTGCTGTCTGCGATGGCTCAGCAGTCCCTGGAAGGCGAGAACGTCCTGACCGTTCCGGCGGTGCGAAAGGACCGTCCGGAGGCTGCGGCGCTGCTGACCGCCCTCGGGCAGCTCCACGTCCGCGGCACCGCCGTCGACTGGACGGCGTTCTTCGCGGGCACCGGTGCCCGCCGCGTCGACCTGCCCACTTACGCCTTCCAGCGGACCCGCTACTGGCAGGACTCCCTCCCCGGCGGAACCGCCGACCTGGGCGCGGCCGGCCTTGAGCCGGTGGACCACCCGATCCTCAGCGCCGCCCTCGCCTCGCCCGAGAACGACTCCGTCGTCCTCACCGGTCGCCTCGCGGCCGGTACGCAGCGCTGGCTGGCCGACCACGAGGTGCTGGGCAGCCTGCTGCTGCCGGGCACGGCGTTCGTCGAACTCGCCGTGCGCGCCGGTGACCAGGTCGGTTGCGGACGGGTCGAGGAGCTCACGCTGCACGCCCCGCTCGTCCTCCCCGAGCGCGGCGGCGTCGCCCTGCAGGTCGCCGTCGGCGCCCCGGAGGCCTCCGGCGCGCGGAGCCTGAGCATCCACTCCCGCTCCGAGGAGGCGCAGGACGCCGAACTGCCGTGGACCCTGCACGCTACCGGTGTGCTCACGGCGCCGACGGACGCCCCCTCCTTCGACCTCGCCGCCTGGCCGCCCGCGGCCGCGACGCCGATCGACGTCGAGGGCGCGTACGCATGGCTGCGCGAGTCCGGTTACCACTACGGCCCCGTCTTCCAGGGCCTCAAGGCCGCTTGGCGCAACGGCGACGAGCTGTTCGCCGACGTGGAGCTGCCCGAGGCGGCCCACGGCGACGCGGCGAAGTTCGGCCTGCACCCCGCCCTGCTGGACGCCGCCCTGCACGTGAACCTCGTCGCCGCGGACAGCGAGGACGACCGCACCCTGGTCCCGTTCGCATGGAACGGCGTCGAGCTGCACTCGGTGGGCGGAACCGCCCTGCGCGTCCGCGTATCACCTCAGGAGACGGACGGCCCCGGCACCGGCACGGCGCTCTTTGTCGCGGACCGGACCGGCCGGCCCGTCCTCACGGTGTCCTCGCTGGTGGCCCGCGAGGTCTCCGCCCAGCAGCTCGCCGCCGCGGGCAGCGAACGCAACCAGGGCTCGTACGAGGTCCGGTGGGCTCGCGTTCCCGTCACCGTGGCGGACGGCTCACAGGACTCGGGCTGGAGCGTGATCGGCCCCGACGGCGACCTCGTCGACGGCTTCGCGGGCACCCGGTACGCGGACCTGGCGGCCCTCGCGGACCAGGTCGACGCGGGAACCCCCGCCCCGGAGCGGGTGGTCTATCCGATCTCCGTGCGCGCCGACGGCGACGCGGTCGCCGGCATGCGCGACGGCGTCCACCGTGCGCTGGACGTCGTACAGAACTGGCTTGAGGACGAGCGCTTCGCCGACTCCCAGCTGGTGGTGGTGACCCGCAACGCGGCGCTCACCGGAACCGCGGGAGAGCCCGGCGAGATCTGCGTGGACGCCCTGTCCGTGGCCGCCGTGCGCGGTCTGGTGCGGGCCGCGCAGAGCGAGAACCCTGACCGCTTCGCGCTCGTGGACGTGGACGGCTCGGCCGAGTCGCTCCGGGTGCTGGCGGCCGTGGTGGCCGGCGGCGAGTCCGACGTCGCGCTGCGGGCCGGCGAGGCACTGGTGCCCCGACTGGCCCGGGCCGCGGCCGACACCGCCTCCGACGTCAGCTTCGACGCCGAGGGCACGGTGCTGGTCACCGGCGGTACGAGTGGTCTGGGCGCGCTGTTCGCCCGCCACCTGGTCGCCGAGTACGGCGTGCGGCACCTGCTGCTGACCAGCCGCCGGGGTCTCGCCGCTCCGGGCGCCGCCGAACTCCGCGAGGAGCTCGGCGCATCCGGTGCGCAGGTCACCGTCGTCGCGTGTGACGTCTCCGACCGTGAGGCGCTGGCGGCGGTCCTGGCGGCGGTGCCGGCGGAGCATCCGCTGACGGGTGTGGTCCATTCGGCCGGTGTCCTGGACGACGGTGTCCTGGGCGCTCTGACGCCGGAGCGGTTCGACACCGTGCTGGCGCCGAAGGCCGACGCGGCCTGGCACCTGCACGAACTCACCCGCGGCATGGACCTGTCCGCCTTCGTGTTCTTCTCCTCCATCGCCGGCACCTTCGGCGGCGCCGGACAGGCCAACTACACGGCGGCCAACGGCTTCCTCGACACCCTCGCGGCCCAGCGCAGGGCGGCCGGCCTGCCCGCCGTCTCCATGGCCTGGGGCCTGTGGGACACCGGTTTCGGCATGGGCGGTGAGCTGGACGCCGCCTCCGTGGCCCGGCTCAAGCGCCAGGGCTTCCCGCCGCTCTCCGTCGACGAGGGCCTCGCGCTCTTCGACCGGGCGCTCGGCTCCCCGGCGGCGCACGTCGTGCTCCTCCAGCTCGACCTGGCCGCCCTGCGTGCCCAGGCCGCGTCGGGATTCGTCCTGCCGGTCCTGCGCGGCCTGGTCCGGATCCCCGTCCGCCAGGCGGCCCGCTCGGGCGGGGGCGAGTCCTCGCTCGGTGCGCGTCTCTCGGCGCTGCCGGCCGGCGAACGCGGACGACTGCTGCTGGACCTCGTACGCGGCCAGGTCGCCGAGGTGCTCGGCCACGCGTCCGCCGACGCCGTCGAGGCCGGACGCGCCTTCAACGAGCTGGGCTTCGACTCCCTCGCGGCCGTCGAACTGCGCAACCGCCTCAACGAGCTCTCCGGTCTGCGCCTCTCGCCGACCCTGGTGTTCGACTACCCGACCTCCGAAGCGGTCGCCGACCACCTGGCGGCCGAGCTGACCGGATCCGTCGAGGGCAGCGACACCGTCGCCGCCCTGGCGGTGCTGGACGACGACCCGATCGCGATCGTGTCGATGGCCTGCCGCTACCCCGGCGGAGTCGAATCGCCCGAAGACCTGTGGCACCTCGTCGCGAACGGCATCGACGGCGTGACCGAGTTCCCGACCGACCGCGGCTGGGACCCCGACGTCTACGACCCCGAACCCGGCAAGGCGAACCGGACGTACACCCGCGAAGGCGGATTCCTGCACGACGCCGCGCACTTCGACCCGGCGTTCTTCGGGATCAGCCCGAACGAGGCGCTCTACATGGATCCGCAGCAGCGTCTGCTGCTGGAGGCCTCGTGGGAGGTCTTCGAGCGGGCGGGCATCGACCCGGCGACGCTGCGGGGCAGCTCCACCGGCGTGTTCGCCGGCATGATGTACCACGACTACGCGGACAACAACAACACCGGATCGATCGCCTCCGGCCGGCTCTCCTACGTCTTCGGGCTGGAAGGCCCGGCCGTCACGGTCGACACGGCCTGCTCGTCCTCGCTGGTCGCCCTGCACTGGGCCATCCAGGCGCTGCGCACCGGTGAATGCTCGATGGCCCTCGCCGGCGGTGTGGCTGTGATGGCCACCCCGGACGTGTTCGTCGAGTTCAGCCGCCAGCGCGGCCTTGCTCCCGACGGCCGCTGCAAGTCCTTCGGGGCGGGCGCGGACGGCACCGGATGGGGCGAGGGCGTCGGCATGCTGCTCGTGGAGCGGTTGTCGGACGCGCGCCGCAACGGGCATCCGGTGCTGGCGGTGGTGCGTGGTTCGGCCGTCAACCAGGACGGTGCGAGCAACGGCCTCACCGCCCCCAACGGACCGGCCCAGCGGCGGGTGATCCGGCAGGCGCTCGCCTCGGCCGGGCTGTCGACGGCGGACGTGGACCTGGTGGAGGCGCACGGCACCGGCACCACGCTCGGTGACCCGATCGAGGCGCAGGCGCTGCTCGCCACCTACGGCCAGGAGCGGCCGGAAGGACAGCCGCTGTGGCTGGGTTCGCTGAAGTCCAACATCGGCCACACGCAGGCCGCCGCCGGTGTCGCGGGCATCATCAAGGTGATCCAGTCGATGCGGAACGGCGTGATGCCCAAGACCCTGCACCTCGACGAGCCCTCGCCGGCCGTCGACTGGCAGTCGGGTGACGTAGAGCTGCTCGCCGAGTCGCGGGAGTGGCCGGAGCTGGGGCGTCCGCGCCGGGCCGGTGTCTCCTCGTTCGGCATCAGCGGTACCAATGCGCACGTCATCATCGAGCAGGTCGCCGAGGACGGCCCGCAGGCGGACGCGGCGAAGGACGGCGGTCTCGTGCCGTGGCTGGTGTCCGCAGCTTCCGCCGAGGGCCTGGCGGCCCAGGCGGAGCGGCTGCTGGCGCACGTCGGGGAGCGCGGGGAGTTGGACCCGCTGGACGTGGCGTACTCCCTGGCGACCGGGCGTACGGTCCACGATCACCGTGCGGTGGTGGTCGGTGAGGACCGTGAGGAGCTGGTGCGGGGTCTGGCGGCTGTGGCTGCCGGCCGTGGTGCGGTTTCGGCCCGTCGTTCGACGTCTCGTACCGCCTTCTTGTTCACGGGTCAGGGTGCGCAGCGCATCGGTATGGGCCGTGAGCTGCACGCCGCGTTCCCGGTGTTCGCCGCCGCGTTCGACGCGGTCGCGGGCGAGCTGGACGGGCACCTCTCGCGTCCGTTGCGGGACGTGGTCTGGGGTGAGGATGCGGATGCTCTGAACCAGACGGAGTTCTCGCAGCCCGCTCTGTTCGCTGTTGAGGTCGCTCTGTTCCGTCTGGTGGAGGCGTGGGGGGTTCATGCGGACTTCCTGGCCGGTCACTCGGTTGGTGAGTTGGCGGCAGCTCACGTCTCGGGGGTGCTGTCGCTGGAGGACGCGGCCCGTCTGGTGGTGGCTCGTGGTCGTCTGATGCAGGCGCTGCCTGCGGGTGGCGCGATGGTCGCCGTCCAGGCGACCGAGGAGGAAGTCCTCTCGCTGCTGACCGACGGTGTGTCGATCGCTGCGGTCAACGGGCCGTCGTCCATCGTGGTTTCCGGTGAGGAGGCTGCTGCGCTGGCGATCGGTGCGCACTTCGAGGCGCAGGGTCGCAAGACGAGCCGTCTGAAGGTGTCGCACGCGTTCCACTCGCCGCTGATGGAGCCGATGCTCGACGAGTTCCGGGCGATCGCCGAGGGTCTGACCTACGGTCAGCCGGCCATCCCGGTCGTCTCGAACGTGACCGGCACCCTCGCGGGTGAGGAGCTGTCGAGTCCCGAGTACTGGGTCCGCCATGTGCGTGAGGCGGTGCGGTTCTCCGACGGTGTTCGGTTCCTTGAGGCGGAAGGCGTTTCCCGGTTCTTCGAGCTGGGTCCGGACGGTGTGCTGTCTGCGATGGCTCAGCAGTCCCTGGAAGGGGACAACGTCCTGACCGTCCCGGCGGTCCGCAAGGACCGTCCGGAGGCTGCGGCGCTGCTGACCGCCCTCGGCCAGCTTCACGTCCGCGGCACCGCCGTCGACTGGACGGCGTTCTTCGCGGGCACCGGTGCCCGCCGCGTCGACCTGCCCACCTACGCCTTCCAGCGCCAGTACTTCTGGCACCTCGGTGACGACCCCGGCACGAGCCCCGGCGCCATGGGGCTCGACTCGATCGACCACCCGCTGCTCAGCGCCGTGGTGGCGCTGCCCGACACCGACGGGTTCGTCTTCACCGGCCGGCTCGCGGCCGGTACCCACCGTTGGGTGGCCGACCACGACGTGCTGGGCAACGTGCTGCTGCCCGGAGCCGCTTTCGTGGACCTGGCGCTCGGCGTCGCCGAGCACGTCGGCTGCGACAGCGTCGAGGAACTGACGCTCCAGGCACCGCTGGTGCTCGCTGACGAGCGTGGTGTCGCGCTCCAGGTCGCCGTCGGCGGCCCGGACGAGTCCGGCGCCCGCAACATCACCATTCACTCCCGTACCGAAGGCCTGGACGAGCCGTGGGTCCAGCACGCCGAAGGACACCTGGGGACCGGCCGGCGCCCGGCGCCCTCGTACGACTTCTCCCAGTGGCCGCCCGCCGACGCCAAGGTCGTCGACGTCGACGGCGCGTACGAGACGCTCGTGGAGTACGGCTACAACTACGGCCCCCTGTTCCAGGGCATCCAGGCCGCCTGGCGGCGCGGCGACGAGCTGTTCGCCGAAGCCGCCCTGCCCGAGGAGGCGCCCGCCGCGGCCTTCGGGATCGACCCGGCCCTGCTGGACTCGGCCATGCACGTGATGCCGCTCGCCGGCCTGCGTGAGGACGACGAGGGCGGCCAGACCCTGCTGCCCTTCTCCTGGGGCGGGGTGACGCTCCAGGCGACCGGTGCCAGGGCCGTACGCGTCCGCATCGCGCCGACCGGACCGCAGACGGTGACGCTGGAACTGGCCGACCCGTCCGGTGCCCCCGTGGCCCACGTGGCGGCACTCGACCTGCGCGAGGCCGCCCCGGAGGCGTTCGGCGGCGGCGCGCGACGGGACTCGCTGCTGCGAGTCGACTGGATCGCGGCCCCGGCTTCCGCCGCGGCGGCCGGCGGGACCGTCGCCGTCCTCGGAGCACCGGAACCCGCCCTCGACGCACCGGCCTTCGCCGGGATCGCCGAGCTGGCGGCGGCGATCGCCGACGGCACCATCACGGCGCCGGACACCGTGATCGCCCGGATCGGCTCCGGGACCGCGGCCGGGGACGACGTGCTGTCGGCCGTGCGTTCCCGGACCTTCGAGGCGCTGGAGCTGCTCCAGCAGTGGCTGGCCGACGAGGTGTTCGTCTCCTCGTCCCTGGCCCTGGTGACGTCCGGAGCCGCCACCGCGCTCGATCAGGCCCCGGTCTGGGGCCTCGTACGGGCCGCGCAGGCCGAGAACCCCGGACGGTTCGTCCTCGTCGACACCGACGGGACCGAGGCGTCCGAGCGGCTGCTGTCCGCCGCGGTCACGGTCGGCGAACCCGAACTGGCGGTGCGCGGCGGACAGGTGCTGCTGCCGAGGCTGGTCCGGGTGCCCGCACCCGCGCAGACCCCGCAGGAGCCCGTCTTCGGTCCCGGGGGTACGGTGCTGGTGACCGGTGGTACGGGTGGTCTGGGTGCGCTCGTCGCCCGCCACCTGGTCGCCGAGCACGGCGTACGTCACCTGCTGCTCACCAGCCGGCGCGGCCTCGACGCCCCCGGCTCCGCCGAACTGCGCGACGAACTCGCCGCACTGGGCGCCCGGGCCACCATCGCGGCCTGCGACGTCTCCGACCGCGACAGCCTCGCCGCCCTCCTCGCCGGCATCGACCCCGAACACCCGCTCACCGCGGTCGTACACGCCGCCGGTACCGCCCACAACGGCCTCGTCTCCACGCTCACACCGGACCAGGTGGAGGTGTCGCTGCGGCCGAAGGCGGACGCCGTCTGGCACCTGCACGAGCTGACGTCCGGCCTCGACCTCGCCGCCTTCGTGGTCTTCTCCTCCTCCGGCGGCCTGGTGATGGCGGCCGGCCAGGGCGGGTACGCCGCGGCCAACGTCTTCCTGGACGCGTTCGCCGCCCACCGCCGCTCGCTGGGCCTGCCCGCCACCTCGCTCGCCTACGGCCTGTGGGACGCGGACACCGGTCTGTCCCAGTGGCTGACCGACGCCGACCGCGAGCGCATGAAGCGCCAGGGCCTGCCCGCGCTGCCCGTCGCGGACGGCCTCGCCGCCTTCGACGCGGCGCTGACCACGGAGCACGCCACGCTCGTCCCGCTGAAGGTCGACCCGCAGGGTCTGCGCGGCCGCGGTGACGGTCTGCCGGCGCTGCTGCGCGGGCTGGTGCCCGCCACCAAGCGGCGGGCAGCGGCGGGCGGCGACGATCCGGGCGCGCTGCGCAGGCAGCTCGCCCCGCTCACCGGGGCCGAGCAGGAGCAGGTCCTCGTGGAGCTCGTCCTGCGGCACGCGGCGACCGCACTCGGTTACGCGGACGCCTCGGCCGTCGACCCGGAGCGGGACTTCCTTGAGGCGGGATTCGACTCGCTGGCCGCGATGGAACTGCGCAACACCCTGGTCTCCGCGACCGGGCTTCGGCTGCCGCCCATGGTGGTCTTCGACAGCAAGAACCCGGCCGGGCTGGCCCGCCAGCTCGTCGAGGACCTGGCCGGTCACCTGGACGGCTCGGCCCCCGTGGCGGAGGCGTCCGTCCAGCCCGGTGGGCAGAACCGTCCCTCGGAGACGCTGACCGAGATGTTCCGCGGCGCGGTCCTCTCGGGCCAGGTCGTCCAGGGCTTCGACCTGCTGCGCGCGGTGGTGGCCCTGCGGCCGCGGTTCGACACGGTCGAGGACCTCGGCCGGGTGCCGGCGGGCGTGCGGCTCGCCGACGGCCCGGGCCGGATCCGCCTCATCTGCGTCAGTTCGCCGATGGCCACGGCCGGACCCCAGCAGCACGCCCGCTTCGCCGCGCCGTTCCGCGGCGTCCGCAAGGTGAGCGCACTGCCGACCCAGGGGTTCGCGGCCGGGGAGAGCCTGCCGACCTCGGTCCCCACCGTGATCGAGACCTTCGCGCGCAGCATCCTCGAGACGGCGGAGGGCGAGCCCTTCGCGCTGGTCGGCTACTCGGCCGGCGGCATCATCGCCCACGAGGTGGCGGCGTACCTGGAGCGGGAGATGGGCGTGAAGCCGGCCGGTGTCGTGCTGCTCGACACCTACCGGGTGGACACCGGCAACGGCGACTCGAACGAGCTGATGAAGCAGCTCGCGATGGCGCTGGTCGGCAAGGACTCGGAGTACGGCATGTTCGACAGCACCGTGCTGTCGGCCATGGCCTGCTACTTCGACCTCGTGCCGAAGTTCGAGCTCACCTCGGTGGAGGCGCCGGTGCTGTTCGTCGGAGCGGAGAAGCCCTTCATGCCCGACCCGAGCGGCGCGGAGCCCGAGGACGACAGCTGGGCGGCGAAGCCGTGGGAGGACCGGCACGCGCACCGGACCCTGCCGACGAACCACTTCAGCATGATCGAGCAGGACGCGCCGGTCACGGCCGGTGTCGTCGAGGAGTGGCTGACCTCGCTCGAACAGCAGCAGTAGCAGTAGCAGCAACTGCGGTGCGGCGGTCCCGCCGCAGCCGTATCCGTCAGGCCGGGCGGGCCGTCCGCAGGAGGGCGGCCCGCCCGGCACCCCGCGCCATCGAGAGGCAGCCGCATGCAGTCCGCCCGCATCGCCCCGTCCGCCAAGGGAACCGTCCCCTTCGGCCCGTACAAGACCTGGTACCGGGTGACGGGAGACCTGAACTCCGGGCTCCCCGCCCTGGTCGTCGTGCACGGCGGCCCGGGCAGCACCCACGACTACCTGCTGCGGCTCGCCGAGCTGTCCGCGCACGGCTGGCCGGTCGTCCACTACGACCAGCTGGGCAACGGCGGATCCACGCACCTGCCGGAGAAGGGTGCGGACTTCTGGACGGTCGACCTCTTCCTCGCCGAGTTGAAGAACCTGGTCGAGGCCCTGGGGATCGCGGACAACCACATGGTCTTCGGCCAGTCGTGGGGCGGACTGCTGGCCGCGAAGTACGCCGCCGCCCGCCCGGCCGGCCTCAAGGGCCTGATCATCGCCAACTCGCCCGCCTCGTACCCCCTGTGGCTGGAGGAGATGGAGGTGCTGCGCGCGCAGCTGCCCGAGGGGGTCGACGAGACCCTGCGCCGGCACGAGGCGGCCGGGACGACGAACACCGACGAGTACCACGCGGCCGCGCTGCCGTTCTACGAGCGCCACGTGTGCCGTCTCAAGCCGTGGCCGCGGGACTGGCAGGCCACGTTCTACGAGCTCTTCAACGACCCGACCGTCTACTACGCGATGAACGGCCCGAGCGAGTTCCACGTGAACGGAACCCTGAAGGACTGGGGTGTGGTGGACTGCATCGCCGACATCGACGTCCCGACGCTGGTGATCTCGGGCCGCCACGACGAGGCGACGCCGCGGACGGTGCAGCCGTTCCAGGACCTGATCCCCGACGTGCGCTGGGAGATCCTGGAGGAGTCGAGCCACGTACCGCACCTGGAGGAGCCCGAGCGGTTCGACGAGGTCATGCTCGACTACCTGAAGCGGGTCGCCGCCGCCTGAGGCGGCCGGCTCCGGGACGGACGAAGGGGGTGCCCGCCGCACGCGCGGCGGGCACCCCCTTCGGTCCGTTTCGCTACCGGCCGTTCAGCACCCGGTCGCGGATCAGCGAGATCACCTCGGACGCGTGGTCGTTGAGGTAGAAGTGGCCGCCCGCGTACCAGTGGAACGCGACGTCGGCCGCGGTGTGCTCGCGCCACCCCTCGGCCTCGTGCGCCGTGACCTCCGGGTCGGACTCGCCGTTGAGGACGACCACCGGGCAGGTGAGCTGCGGCCCCGGCTCGTAGCGGTAGGTCTCCGCCGCCTTGTAGTCGGCCCGGATCGCCGGGAGCGCCATGCGGAGCACCTCGTCGTCGGCGAGCACCGCCGCGTTCGTGCCGCCCATGCGCTTGATGGTCCCCAGCAGCCGGTCGTCGTCGGCCAGGTGCATGAACTCCTTCTCGCGGTGGCGGGAAGGGGCGCGCCGGCCCGAGGCGAACAGGGACACCAGGGGCGTCCCCTGCGCCTCCAGGCGCAGTGCGACCTCGAACGCCAGCGTGGCGCCCAGGCTGTGCCCGAACAGCGCCACCGGGCGGTCGCACCACGGGCCGAGCTCGGCGGCCACCACGTCCGCCATCCGCCGCACGTCGTCCACGCACGGCTCGAACCGCCTGTCCTGACGCCCCGGGTACTGGACGGTCGCCACGTCCAGTGCCGGCGACAGCGCCCGCGACACCGGGAAGTAGTAGCTGGCGGACCCTCCCGCGTGGGGGAAGCAGACCAGGCGGGCGGCCGCGTCGTCGGCCGGGTGGAACCGGCGCACCCACGCGCCGGTCGTGGTTGTCGCATTGGTCATGAGTGCCCCATGTCTTCGGCTTGCGTCTTTTTCGAGTTCGGGAGTGCTGGATTCCTGTCCTGTCATTGAAAAGGGACGAGGGGGCCGGGGAGAACCCGGGCACCCCCCTGAATCCACCCCGGGATTCCGGCTCCCGAGCCGTGCCGCGGTGCTGAGCACCCGGCTTCGGACCCGCCCCCGCCTGCACCGATCAGGGGCAGGCGGGGCGGTGTTAGGGGTGTCCTGCGGCTTTCTCCCGCAATTACCGTGCGATGACCTCGGGCCCGAGTAGGCCCGATGCAAATCGACACCGAGCTTGGAGCGTGCAGATGTCCGCGGGCTTCGTTCCTGACGCTGATCACCTGAACGGCGACGAGGCCCGTCCCGGGGCCGTACTCGCAGGCCGGCTGGCCGGCCTGCCCGACACCGAGCAGGGCCGCCTCCTGCTCGACCTCGTGTGCGCACAGACCCTCGACGTGCTGCGCCGCACCACCCGTCCCGACACCGAGGCGGTGACGGAGACCGCCAGACCCTTCAAGGAGCTCGGTCTCGACTCCATCGGGCTGGTGGAACTGCACGCCCGGATCAACGCCGCGACGGGGCTGCGCCTTCCGGTGACCGCCGCCTTCGACCACCCCAGCCCCGAACTGCTCGCCGGGCACCTGCGCGCACAGCTGCTGGGCGCGGACGCGGGCCCCCTCGTCGTCGAGGCGCCGCTCGCCAACGACGACGAGGACCCCATCGCCATCGTCGGCATCGGCGGCCGCTTCCCCGGCGGCCTGCGCAGCCCCGAGGAGCTGTGGGAGCTGGTCAGCTCCGGCGGGACCAGCGTCGGTCCCTTCCCGGACGACCGGGGCTGGGACCTCGACGCCCTGTTCGACGAGAACCCCGAGGCGTACGGCACCGTCTACACGCGCGTCGGCGGATTCCTGCACGACGCCCCCGAGTTCGACGCCGAGTTCTTCGGGATCGCGCCGCGCGAGGCCCTCGCCATGGACCCCCAGCAGCGCCTGCTGCTGGAAACCGCGTGGGAGACCCTTGAGCGCTCCGGCATCGACCCCACCGGTCTGCGGGGCAGCCGCACCGGCGTCTTCGTGGGCGCCGGCGCCACCGAGTACGGCACGCGGGTCAAGCACGCCCCCGAGGCCCTGGCCGGCTACCTGATCACCGGCGGCGCCCTCAGCGTCGCCTCGGGCCGCATCGCGTACGCGCTCGGCCTTGAGGGCCCCGCCCTCACCATCGACACGGCCTGCTCCTCCTCGCTGGTCGCCCTGCACCTCGCCGTGCAGTCGCTGCGCCGCGGCGAGTGCTCGCTGGCCCTGGCCGGCGGCATCACCGTCATGAGCACCCCCGGCCTGTTCACCGAGTTCAGCAGGCAGCGCGGGCTGGCCCCCGACGGTCTGACCAAGGCCTTCGCCGCCGGCGCGGACGGGACCACCTTCGCCGAAGGCGCCGGTCTGATCCTCGTCGAGCGGCTCTCCGACGCCCGCCGCAACGGCCACCCCGTCCTCGCCCTGGTCCGCGGTACCGCCATCAACCAGGACGGCGCGAGCAACGGCCTGACCGCCCCCAGCGGCACCGCGCAGCAGCGGGTCGTGCTGCAGGCGCTCGCCGACGCCGGTCTCACCCCCGGTGAGGTAGACGCCGTCGAGGCCCACGGCACCGGCACCACCCTGGGCGACCCCATCGAGGCCGCCTCGCTCATCGCCACCTACGGCAAGGGCCGCGACGCCGGCAAGCCGCTGTGGCTGGGATCGGTGAAGTCCAACATCGGCCACACCCAGGCCGCCGCCGGCGTCGCCGGGATCGCCAAGGTCGTCATGGCGCTGCGCCACGGCGTCCTGCCGGCGACCCTGCACGTCGACGAGCCCTCCCCGAACGTCGACTGGTCGGCCGGAACCGTACGCCTGCTCACGGAGCCCGTACCGTGGCCCGCCGAGGCAGAGCGTCCCCGGCGCGCCGGTGTCTCCGGCTTCGGCATCAGCGGCACCAACGCCCACCTGATCATCGAAGAGGCGCCCCGCGAGGACGGGCCGGACGCCGCCGGGCAGGACGGCACCGGCCAGGACTCCGCCGGCCAGGACTCCGCCGGCCAGGACGGGGCCGGGCAGCCGCAGCTGCCCTCGCTGCTCGCCGTCTCGGGCGGCTCGGCCGCCGCCCTGGGAGCCCAGGCCGCCCGCCTCGCGGACTTCCTGACCGCGGCCCCGGACCTCGACCCCGCCTCCGTCGGACACTCCCTCGGGACCACCAGGGCTGCCCTCGAACACCGCGCGGTGGTCCTCGCCGAGGACCGGGACGCCCTCCTGGACGCCCTGCACGCCCTCGCCGGCGACGGGTCCTCCCCCGACGTCCTCACCGGCACCGCCCACACCGGCCGCCTCGCCTTCCTGTTCACCGGCCAGGGCAGCCAGCGCGTCGCCATGGGGGCCCGCCTCTACGACGCCTTCCCCGTCTACGCCGACGCCCTCGCCGACGCCCTCGGCCACCTCGACCTCCAGCTGGACGTCTCCCTCTGGGACGTGCTGTTCGCCGAGGAGGGCTCGGCCGAGGCCGCCCTCCTCGACCAGACCCGCTACGCGCAGCCCGCGCTGTTCGCCGTCGAGGTCGCCCTCTTCCGGCTCCTGGAGTCCTGGGGCCTCACCCCCGACTTCCTCGCCGGCCACTCGATCGGCGAGATCGCCGCGGCCCACGTCGCCGGCGTACTCGACCTGCGGGACGCAGCCACCCTCGTGGCCGCACGCGGCCGCCTCATGCAGGCCCTCCCGGCCGGCGGCGCGATGGTCGCCGTCCAGGCCACCGAGGAGGAGGTCCTGCCGCTCCTGACGGACCGGGTGGGCATCGCCGCGGTCAACGGCCCCTCGTCCGTGGTGGTCTCCGGCGACGAGGAAGCCGCGCTGGCGGTCGGCGACCACTTCGCCGCCCTGGGCCGCAAGACCAGCCGCCTCAAGGTCAGCCACGCGTTCCACTCGCCGCTGATGGAGCCGATGCTCGACGAGTTCCGCCGGGTCGCGTCCGTCCTGACGTACTCCTCGCCGCGCGTCCCCATCGTCTCCACCCTCACCGGCCGCCTCGCCACGACCGCGGAACTGACCTCTCCCGACCACTGGGTGCGCCACGTCCGCGAAGCCGTGCGGTTCGCCGACGGCATCGACTGGCTCGCCCGGGCCGGCGGTGTCCGCACGTACGTCGAGCTGGGCCCCGACGCCGTCCTCAGCGCGCTCGGCCAGCACTGCCTGCCGGACCTCGCCGCCGCCGACAGCGCGTTCACCTCCCTGCTGCGCCGCGGCAAGGACGAAGTCCGCCAGACGCTGTCCGCCGTCGCCCTCGCGCACGCCCGGGGCGCCGCCCTGGACTGGACGGCCTTCTACGCGGACCGCGCCACGGACCGCGTCGACCTGCCGACCTACGCCTTCCAGACCCGCCGCTACTGGCTGACCGACACCCGGGACGGCGCCGACCCGGCCGGTCTCGGCCAGCTCGACGCGCAGCACCCGCTGCTGGGCTCCGTCGTCGGCCTCGCCGGCGGCGACGGCACCGTCCTCACCGGCCGCGTGTCCCTGCGCACCCACGGCTGGCTCGCCGACCACGTCATCTCCGGGACCACGCTGCTCCCGGGCACCGCCTTCGTCGAACTCGCCCTCCGGGCCGGGGCCGAGACCGGCTGCGAGCTCCTTGAGGAGCTCGTCCTCCAAGCGCCGCTCGTCCTGCCCGAGACCGGCGCCACCGTCCTCCAGGTCGTCGTCGGCCCCGCCGACGCCTCCGGCCGCCGCACCGTCGGCTGCCACGCCCGGCCCGAGGACGACGAGAGCGACGACGCATGGGTGTGCCACGCCACCGGCACCCTCGCCCCGGCGACCGCCGCGGCCCGCGCCGACGCCCACGGCGCCCTCGCCGGCACCTGGCCCCCGGCCGGCGCCCAGCCCCTCGACGTCGCCACCCTGTACACCGACATGGCCGGACAGGGCTACGGGTACGGGCCCGCCTTCCACGGAGTGCGCGCCGCCTGGCGCCGGGGCGAAGAGGTGTTCGCCGAGATCGCGCTGCCCGAAGGCGCCCGCGGCGACGCCGCCGCCTTCGGCCTGCACCCGGCCCTCCTCGACGCCGCGCTGCACCCCGCCGACCTCGCCCTCTCCGACGGGGCCTCCGACGGCGTCCGGATCCCGTTCTCCTGGAACGGCGTCACCCTGCACGCCACGGGTGCGACCGCCGTCCGCGTCAAGATCACCTCGGAGGGCGACGAACTCGCCGTCGCCCTCGCCGACTCCGCCGGCGCGCCCGTCGCCACCGTCGACTCGCTGCTGCTGCGCTCCGTCAGCGGCGACCAGCTGGCGAGCGCCCGCCGGGACCCGCTCCTCAGCGTGCGGTGGAACCCGCTCCCGCAGGCCGCGGAGCCCCGCCGCACCGCGGACGCCGCACCCGTCGCCCTCGCGGAGCCGGCTCCGGCCGCCCCCGTGCCCGGCTTCGTCCAGTACCGGGTCCCGCACACCCCCGAGGGCGACGTCCCGGCCGCGGTCCGCGCCGTGACCGCCGACGCCCTGGACGCCGTACGCCGCTGGCTCGCCGACGAGCGCGCCGCCGACTCCCGGCTCGTCGTGGTCACCCGCCGGGGCACCTGGGCCGACGGCACCACCGCGGACCTCGGCCAGGCACCCGTGTGGGGTCTGGTCCGATCCGCGGAAGCCGAGAACCCGGGCCGCTTCGTCCTCGCCGACCTCGACGGAACCGAAGCCTCCGAGGCGGCGCTGACCGAGGCCCTGGCCACCGGTGAACCCGAGTTCGCGCTCCGCGAAGGCCGCGTCCTCGTGCCGCGGCTCGCGGCCGTCCCCGAGCCCGAGGTCCCCACCGAGCTGCCCTGGGACGCGACCGGCACCGTCCTGGTCACGGGTGGTACCGGCGGCGCGGGCGCGGCCCTCGCCCGCAAGCTGGTCACCGAACACGGCGTCCGCCACCTCGTCCTCACCAGCCGCCGCGGGCCCGATGCCCCCGGCGCCGCGGAACTCCTCGCGGAACTGCGGGAGTCGGGCGCGGACGTACGCATCGCCGCCGTCGACGTCTCCGACCGCGAGGCCCTCGCCGCGCTCCTCGCCGCCGTCCCGGCCGAACACCCGCTGACCTGCGTGGTGCACGCCGCCGGCGTCATCGACGACGGCCTCGTCGGCTCCCTCACCGCCGAGCGCGTCGACACCGTCATGCGGCCCAAGGTGGATGCCGCCTGGAACCTGCACGAACTCACCAGGGACCACGGCCTGAAGGCCTTCGTCCTCTTCTCCTCCGCCTCGACCATCCTCGACGGTGCGGGGCAGGCCAACTACGCCGCGGCCAACCTGTTCCTCGACGCGCTCTCCGTGCGGCGCGCCGCCGAGGGCCTGGTCTCCACCTCCCTCGCCTGGGGCCTGTGGGCCGGAGACGCCGGCATGGGGGCCGGCCTCGACGAGGCGGCCCTCACCCGCATCAAGCGGCTCGGCCTCGACTCGCTGACGTTCGAGGAGAACCTGGAGCGCCTCGACAAGGCGCTGACCGCCACGGACCCGGCCGTCGTCCCCGTCCGCGTGGACCACCGTGCCGTCCGTGAACGCGGCGACGACATCCCGACCCTGCTGCGCGCGCTCGTGCGCCGGCCCGCACGCAAGGCCGCCGCGGCTACCGCCGCGGCCGCGGCGGGCGCCGGTTCCCCGCTCGCGGAGCGGATCGCCGGACTCGACGAGAGCGCCCGCACCGAAACCGTCCTGCGCCTGGTGCGCACCGAGGCCGCCGGTGTGCTCGGCTACGACGGCGCCGAGGACATCGCCCCCCACCGGGCCTTCAACGAGACCGGCTTCGACTCGCTGGCCGCGGTCGAACTGCGCAACCGGCTCTCCGCCGTCACCGGGCTGCGCCTGAGCCCCACCCTCACCTTCGACTACCCGAACGCGGCCGCGCTCACCGAGTTCCTCGTCTCGAAGCTGCGGGGACCGGCCGCGCGGCCGGCCGCCGCACCCGCCGTCGCGGCGCCCTCCACGGACACCGACGAGGACCCGATCGTCATCGTCGGCATGGCCTGCCGTTACCCCGGCGGGATCGGCTCGCCGCAGGACCTGTGGCAGTTCGTCGCCGAGGGGAGCGACGCCATCGGCCCGTTCCCCACCGACCGGGGCTGGGCCGCCGACCTGTACGACCCGGAGATCGGCAAGCCCGGCAAGACGTACTCCACCGACGGCGGATTCCTCTACGACGCCGCCGAGTTCGACCCCGCGTTCTTCGGGATCAGCCCGCGCGAGGCCCAGGCCATGGACCCGCAGCAGCGCCTCCTCCTCGAAGTCGCCTGGGAGGCCTTCGAGCGTTCCGGCATCGACCCGCATTCGGTCAAGGGCAGCCGCACCGGCGTGTTCGCCGGAGTGATGTACCACGACTGGGGTCTGCGCCTGGGCCCGCTGCCCGAGGACGTCGCGGCCTACCACGGCAACGGCAGCCTGGCCAGCGTCGTCTCCGGCCGCGTGGCCTACACGCTCGGCCTCGAAGGCCCCGCGGTCAGCGTCGACACCGCCTGCTCCTCCTCGCTGGTCGCCCTGCACTGGGCCCAGCAGTCGCTGCGCCGCGGCGAGTGCACCCTGGCGCTGGCCGGCGGCGTGACCGTCATGTCGACCCCCGACACCTTCACCGACATGGCCCGCCAGCGCGGGCTCGCCGCCGACGGCCGCTGCAAGTCCTACGGCATCGGCGCCGACGGCACCGGATGGAGCGAAGGCGCGGGCCTGCTCGTCCTTGAGCGGCTCTCGGACGCCCGCCGCAACGGCCACCAGGTCCTGGCGGTGGTCAAGGGCTCCGCCGTGAACCAGGACGGTGCGAGCAACGGCCTCACCGCGCCCAACGGCCCCGCCCAGCAGCGCGTCATCGAGCAGGCGCTCGCCGACGCCGGCCTGACCGCCGCCGACATCGACCTCGTCGAGGGCCACGGCACCGGCACCCGCCTCGGCGACCCGATCGAGGCGCAGGCGCTGCTGGAGACGTACGGACAGCACCGCCCCGAGTCCGGGGAACCGCTCTGGCTCGGCTCGGTGAAGTCCAACCTCGGCCACACCCAGGCCGCCGCGGGCGTCGCGGGCATCATCAAGACGGTCATGGCGATGCGCAACGGCCTCATGCCGCACACCCTGTACGCCGATACCCCCTCCGACCAGGTCGACTGGGACGCGGGCCACGTCGAACTCCTCACCGAGGCCCGTGCCTGGACGGCGGACGGCCGCCCGCGCCGCGCCGGCGTCTCCTCCTTCGGCATCAGCGGCACCAACGCCCACGTCATCGTCGAAGAGGCGCCCGCGGGCGGATCCGCGCAGGACGCGCGGGAGCGGGAGACGAACCCGCCCGGCCTCGTCCCGCTGGTCGTCTCCGGCGCCACGCCGCAGGCGCTGCGCGCCCAGGCCGACCGCCTGTCCGCCTTCCTCGGCACGCTGCCCGACGACCGGCTGCCCGCGGCCGCCCGCGCCCTCGCCACCACCCGGGCGGCCCTGGAGCACCGGGCCGTGGCCGTCGGCGCCGACCGCGCCGAACTCGCCCGCTCGCTCGAACTCCTCGGCGGCGCCGCGGCCGCCCGGGACGGCAAGACCGCGTTCCTGTTCACGGGCCAGGGCGCGCAGCGCCTGGGCATGGGCCGCGAGCTGCACGCCGCGTTCCCGGCGTTCGCGCAGGCCTTCGACGAGGTCGTGGCAGAACTGGACCGCCACGTGGAGCGCCCGCTGCGCGAGGTGGTGTGGGGTGAGGACGCGGATGCGCTGAACCGGACCGAGTTCGCGCAGCCCGCCCTGTTCGCACTCGAAGTCGCGCTGTTCCGTCTGGTGGAGGCGTGGGGGGTCCGCGCGGACTTCCTGGCCGGCCACTCCATCGGCGAGCTGGCCGCCGCACACGTCGCCGGGGTGTTCTCCCTGGAGGACGCGGCCCGTCTGGTGGCGGCCCGCGGCCGCCTGATGCAGGCGCTGCCCCCGGGTGGTGCGATGGTCGCCGTCCAGGCGGCCGAGGAGGAAGTCCTCCCGCTGCTGACCGACGGTGTGTCGATCGCCGCGGTGAACGGGCCGTCGTCGGTGGTGGTCTCCGGTGAGGAGGCCGCCGCGCTGGCGATCGGCGCGCACTTCGAGGCGCAGGGCCGCAAGACGAGCCGTCTGAAGGTGTCGCACGCGTTCCACTCGCCGCTGATGGACCCGATGCTGGAGGAGTTCCGCGCCGTCGCGCGGACCGTCACCTTCAGGGATCCGCAGATCCACGCGGTCTCCACCGTCACCGGCGAGCGGGCCACCGAGTGGCAGACGCCCGAGTACTGGGTGCGCCAGGTCCGCGCCGCCGTCCGCTTCGCCGACGCCGTCCGCGGCGCCGAAAGCGCCGGCGCCCGTACGTTCGTCGAGCTGGGCCCCGACGCCGTCCTGACCGCACTCGGCCAGGGGTGCGCCGCCCACGAGGACACCGCGTTCGTCTCCCTGCAGCGCCGCGACCGCGACCAGCGGCGCGAGGTGCTCTCCGGCCTCGGCGCCGCCTGGGCGCACGGCGTCGGCGTCGGCTGGGCCGCCGTGCTGGGCGGCACCGGCGACGCCCGGGCCGATCTGCCCACGTACGCCTTCCAGCGGGAGCGGTACTGGCTGGACGTGACCGCCCCCACCGGGGACGTCGCCTCCGCGGGCCTCGACGCGGTCGACCACCCCGTGTTCACGGCGGCCGTCGAGTCCCCGCAGGACGGCTCCGTCGTCCTGACCGGCCGGCTGTCCACGGCGGCCCACGCATGGGTCGCCGACCACGAGGTCCACGGCAACGTGCTCCTCCCCGGCACCGGTTTCGTCGAACTGGCCGTACGCCTCGGCGACCAGGTCGGCTGCGACCTCCTTGAGGAACTCACGCTCGAAGCACCGCTGGTGCTGCCGCCGCACGGCGGGGCCACCCTGCGGGCCGTCGCCGGCGCCGCCGACGACACCGGCCGCCGCCCGCTGACCATCCACTCGCGCCGTGACGACGCCGCCGGGCAGTCGTGGACCCGGCACGCCACGGGCTTCCTCGCCACCGGTACCGCCCGGCTCGACGCCCCCGACCTCACCCAGTGGCCGCCGCCCGGCGCCACACCCGTCGACGTCACCGGCGCCTACGAGCGGCTGAACGGGCGCGGCTACGGATACGGGCCCGCCTTCCAGGGCATGCGGGCCGCCTGGCGGCGCGGCGACGAGCTCTTCGCCGAGGTCGCCCTCCCCGAGGGCGTGCGCGCCGAAGCCGTCCGCTACGGACTGCACCCGGTCCTGCTCGACACCGCCATGCACGCCGACGTACTCGTCGACCAGGGCGAGGGCGGCACCGAGGCACTGCTGCCCTTCGCGTGGAGCGGAGTCTCGCTGCACGCCTCGGGATCCGCGGCCCTGCGCGTCTACATCCGGCGCATCCGCGGAGCCGAGGAATCGGCCCTGCTGGTCGCCGACGAGAGCGGCGCCCCGGTCCTCAGCGTGGAATCCCTGATCTGCCGCGCGGTCTCCGCCGAGCAGCTGGAGCCCGCCGACGGCACCCTGTCCGAGGACCTGCGCCGCCTGGAGTGGACCCCGGTCCAGGTCCCGGGGAACCCGCAGCCCTCCTCGTACGAGCGGCTCGCCCACGGCACGGCCGACGCGCTGGCCGCGCTTTCCGGGCTCGCCGAGCTGCCCCGTACCGTGATCGCGCCGGTCGCCACCGCCGACGGAGAACTGCCGGAAGCGGTCCGCGCCACCACCATCCGGGTCCTCGGCCTGCTCCAGGCGTGGCTGGCCGACCCGCGCTCCGAGACGTCGACCCTGGTCGTGCTCACCCGGCGCGCGGTCGCCACCACCGAGGACGCGGCACCCGACCTCGCCCAGGCACCCGTGTGGGGCCTGGTCCGCGCCGCGCAGGCCGAGAACCCGGGCCGGATCGTGCTCCTCGACACCGACACCGACACCGACGCGGACGGGGAGGCGGACCTGAACGCCGCGCTCCTCGCCGCGACCCTCGGCGAGCCCGAACTGGCCCTGCGCGAGAACCGTTTCCTCACTCCCCGGCTCGTGTCCGCCCTCGTCCCGGACGCCCCGGCGCCGTGGGACACCGACGGCACCGTCCTGATCACCGGAGGCACGGGCGGCCTGGGCGCCATCGTCGCCCGCCATCTGGTGGCCGAGCAGGGGGTGCGCCACCTGGTGCTGACCAGCCGGCGCGGCGAGGACGCCCCCGGGGCCCGCGAACTGCGGGCGGAACTCTCGGAGTCGGGCGCCGACGTGCGGATCGCGGCCGTCGACGTGTCCGACCGGGACGCGCTGGCCGCGCTGCTCGCCTGCATCCCCGCCGACCGGCCCCTGACCGGCATCGTGCACGCCGCGGGCGTGGTCGCGCCGGGCCTCGTCGGAGCACTCGGCCCGGACGGGGTCGACGCCGTCCTGCGGCCCAAGGCGGATGCCGCCTGGCACCTGCACGAACTGACCGAGCACTCCGAGCGGATCACGGTCTTCGCGCTGTACTCCTCGGCCGGAGGCCTCGTCCTCCCCGCCGGACAGGGCAACTACGCGGCGGCCAACGTCTTCCTCGACGCCCTCGCCGCGCACCGCCGCGCCGCCGGGCTCCCCGCCACCTCCCTCGCCTTCGGCCTGTGGGCCGTCAACACCGGACTCGGCGGGGACCTGACCGACGCAGACCTGGAGAAGGCCGAGCGCAGCGGTCTGCCGGCGCTGCCCACCGAGCGGGGCCTGGCCCTGTTCGACGAGGCGCTGCGCACGCGGCACGCCCTGCTCGTCCCGCTGCCGATCGCCCCCGCCGCGCTGCACGCCCGCGCGGAGGTGCCCCCGCTGCTGCGCGGCACGGCACGGCCAGCCCAGCGGCGTGCCGTCGCCGGCACAGCGCAGAGCGGCGGCGACTTCGCCCGCCGCCTCGCCGGCCTGACCGCCGCCGAGCGCACGCGGACCCTGCTCGACCTGGTGGCCGGCCACGCGGCGACGGTCCTCGGACACGCCTCCGCGGACGCGGTCGGCGCCGACCGGGCGTTCAAGGAGCTCGGCTTCGACTCACTGGCCGCCGTCGAGCTGCGCAACGCCCTCAACGCGGCCACCGGGCTGCGGCTGCCCGTCACCCTGGTCTTCGACTACCCGTCCACGCGCGCCGTGGCCGAGTACATCGACGGCCAGCTCGGCGGGGCGCAGGCCAAGCAGCCGTCGGCGCAAGCCGTCGCGCCGACGGCCGTCTCCGACGACGAGCCGATCGCCATCATCGGCATCAGCTGCCGCTACCCCGGCGGGGTGCGCTCTCCCGAGGACCTGTGGGAGCTGCTGGCCGACGGCCGCGACGCCGTCGGCGGCTTCCCCGCCGACCGGGGATGGGGAGACGTCTACGACCCCGAGCCGGCCACTCCCGGCAAGACGTACGCCCGCGACGGCGGATTCGTCTACGACGCCGCCGAGTTCGACCCGGCGTTCTTCGGGATCAGCCCGCGCGAGGCCCTCGCCATGGACCCGCAGCAGCGCCTGCTCCTCGAAGCCTCCTGGGAGGCCTTCGAGCGCGCCGGGATCGACGCGTCGAGCATGCGCGGCACGCAGACCGGCGTCTACGCCGGTGTGATGTACCACGACTACGGCACCCGACTGCACAACGTCCCGGACGACATCGCCGGCTACCTCGGCAACGGCACCGCGGCCTCCATCCTCACCGGCCGCGTGGCCTACACGCTCGGCCTTGAGGGCCCCGCGGTCAGTGTCGACACCGCCTGCTCCTCGTCCCTGGTCGCCCTGCACATGGCCTGCCAGGCACTGCGGCGGGGCGAGGTCGGCATGGCCCTCGCGGGCGGCGTCACCGTGCTGTCGACGCCCGAGGTCTTCGTCGAGTTCAGCCAGCAGTACGGGCTCTCCGCCGACGGCCGCTGCCGCGCCTTCTCGGCGGCGGCGAACGGCACCGGCTGGTCCGAAGGCGTCGGCGTGCTCCTCGTCGAGCGGCTCTCCGACGCCCAGCGCCTCGGCCACGAGGTCCTCGCCGTCATCCGGGGCACCGCCATCAACCAGGACGGTGCCAGCAACGGCCTCACCGCGCCCAACGGCCCCTCCCAGCAGCGCGTCATCCAGCGCGCCCTGGAGGCGTCCGGACTCACCACGGCCGACGTCGACATGGTCGAGGGCCACGGCACCGGCACCCGCCTCGGCGACCCGATCGAGGCGCAGGCGCTGCTGGCCACCTACGGTCAGGGCCGTGACGGCGACGACCCGGTGTGGCTCGGCTCCATCAAGTCCAACATCGGTCACGCCCAGGCGGCGGCGGGCGTCAGCGGCGTCATCAAGTCCGTCATGGCGATCCGCAACGGGATCATGCCGCAGACCCTGCACGTCGACCGGCCCTCGCCCGAGGTCGAATGGGACGCGGGCAGCGTCGAACTGCTCACCGAGGCCCGTGCCTGGCCCGAGCGCAGCCGTCCGCGCCGCGCCGCCGTGTCCTCGTTCGGCATCAGCGGCACCAACGCCCACCTGATCGTGGAGGAGGCACCGGCGCCGGCCCGCCCGGCCGAGCGCGCGTCCGCTCCGGACGCTCTGCCGCTGCTGCTGTCCGCGACCGGTCCCGAGGCCCTCGCCCGGCAGGCCGAGCGGCTCCGCGCCCAGCTGCTGGCCGAGCCCGGAGCGGACCTCACCGACGTGGCGTTCTCCCTCGCGACCGGGCGTGCCACGCTCGAACACCGCGCGGTCCTGGTCGCGGCCCCCGACGGCCGCGACGCCGTCCTGCGGGACCTCGCCGCCCTGGCGGCGGGCGAGGAGCCCGCCGCCGGATCCCTCGGTGCGGCCGCCGCCAAGGGCCGTACGGCGTTCCTGTTCACCGGCCAGGGTGCGCAGCGCCTGGGCATGGGCCGTGAACTGCACGCCGCGTTCCCGGTGTTCGCGCAGGCCTTCGACGCGGTCGTGGCCGAGCTCGACCGGCACGTGGAGCGCCCGCTGCGCGAGGTGGTGTGGGGTGAGGACGCGGATGCGCTGAACCGGACCGAGTTCGCCCAGCCCGCCCTGTTCGCGCTCGAAGTCTCCCTCTTCCGGCTGCTTGAGGCCTGGGGGGTGAGCCCCGACCTGCTGGCGGGCCACTCCATCGGCGAGCTGGCCGCCGCGCACGTCGCGGGGGTGCTGTCGCTGGAGGACGCCGCCCGTCTGGTGGCGGCCCGCGGCCGCCTGATGCAGGCGCTGCCCCCGGGCGGTGCGATGGTCGCCGTCCAGGCGACCGAGGAGGAGGTCCTCCCGCACCTGGCCGAGGGGGTGTCGATCGCCGCGGTCAACGGGCCCTCGTCCATCGTGGTCTCCGGTGAGGAGGCCGCCGCGCTGGCCATCGGTGAGCACTTCGCCGCCCAGGGCCGCAAGACGAGCCGTCTGAAGGTGTCGCACGCGTTCCACTCGCCGCTGATGGACCCGATGCTGGAGGAGTTCCGGACCGTCGCGCGGAGCCTCACCTTCCACGCACCCCGGACCGCCGTCGTCTCGACCGTCACCGGCGAGAGCGCCCAGGACTGGCAGACGCCCGATTACTGGGTCCGCCAGGTCCGCGAGGCGGTCCGCTTCACCGACGCCGTGCGAACCCTCGCCGCGCAGGGCGCCGCACGCTACCTGGAACTCGGGCCCGACGGCGTCCTGACGGGGCTCGCCCGCCAGATCCTCGACGACGACGAGGCCGTACTGGTCCCGGCCGGGCGCAAGGACCGCAGCGAGCCCCGGACCCTCGTGGCGGCCCTGGGCGCACTGCACTCCGCGGGCGAACGCGTCGACTGGGAGGCGTACTTCGCCGGCACCGGCGCCCGCCGCGTCGCGCTGCCGACGTACGCCTTCGAACGCAAGCGGTACTGGCTCGACTCGCCGGCCGCCGTCACCGACGCGAGCGGCCTCGGCCAGCTCGCCGCCGGGCACCCCCTGCTCAGCGCGGTCGTCGTCTCCCCGGAGCACGACGGGGTCGTCCTCACCGGCCGCATCGCCCTCGACGCCCAGCCCTGGCTGGCCGACCACGCGGTGCACGGCACCGTGCTCCTGCCCGGCACGGCGTACGTCGACATGGTGCTGCGCGCCGGCCGCGAGACCGGCAGCACGCTGATCGAGGAACTCACCCAGGAGGCTCCGCTGGAGCTGCCCGAAACGGGCGGCACGGCCGTCCAGGTCGTCGTCGGCGCCGCCGACACGACCGGCCGGCGCAGCGTGTCCGTCTACTCGCGCGCCGAGGAGCCGCACGGCGGGGAAACGCGGTGGATCCGCAACGCCGGCGGTGTCCTCGCCCCGCACGCGGCGCCCGCCGCACTCGACCTGGAGGCCTGGCCGCCGGCCGGGGCCCGACCGGTGGACGTCGGCGACCTCTACGACGAGCTCGCCGCGGCCGGCCTGTACTACGGACCCGTCTTCCAGGGCCTCAAGGCGGCCTGGCTCGGCGCCGACGAGCTCTTCGCCGAGATCGCGCTGCCCGAACAGGCCCAGGCCGACGCCGCGCTCTTCGGAGTGCACCCGGCCCTGCTGGACGCCGCCCTGCACGGCGACCAGATCCTGCGCAAGGGGCGCGAGGGCGCCGAGCGGACCACCCTTCCGTTCGCCTGGAACGGCGTCGCCCTGCACAGCACCGGCGCCGCCATGCTGCGGATCCGCCTGACCACACCGGCACCCGACACCCTGTCCCTGCGCATCACCGACCCGACCGGAGCCCCGGTCGCCACCGTCGAACGCCTGGTCCAGCGGGAGATGTCGGCCGGACAGCTGGCCGGCGCCGGCAGCCGCGAGGCCTCCGTGTTCCGGATCGAGTGGGAGCCGGTGACGGCCGGCCAGGCGGCACAGGACTGCGTGGTCGTCGGGAACGGACTGCCGGGCCACCGGTCCGTCACCGACCTGGCCGCGCTCGCCGAAGCGGGCGCGGTGCCGCCGACGGTCCTGCTGTACGCGCCGGACCTCGTCGCCGCCGCGACGGGCCCGGAGGGCCAGGACACGCCCGGGCGGGCGAGGGCGGCCACCTCCCGCCTCCTCGCCGCTCTCGCCGACTGGCGCGAGGACCACCGCTTCACCGAGTCGAAGCTGGTGGTGGTGACCCGCGCGGCCGTCGTCACCGACCCGGTGGGCGAAGCGGTCGACTGCGCACAGGCCCCGCTGTGGGGTGTGGTGCGCGCCGCGCAGGCAGAGAACCCCGGCTGCTTCACCGTCATCGACATCGACGGGGACGAGGAGTCCGTACGGGCGCTGCCCTCGGCCGCCGCCACCGGCGAGACCGAGCTCGCACTGCGCCACGGCAAGGCCTTCGTACCGCGCTACACGCCGGTGTCCGTCACCGGCGAAGGCGCCGCGTCCCCGTGGGACGCGCAGGGCACCGTCCTGATCACCGGGGGCACCGGTGTCCTGGGCGCGGTCCTCGCCCGCCATCTGGTGGCCGAGCAGGGGGTGCGCCACCTGGTGCTGACCAGCCGGCGCGGCGAGGACGCCCCCGGGGCCCGCGAACTGCGGGCGGAACTGGAGGGGTCCGGCGCCGACGTGCGGATCGCGGCCGTCGACGTGTCCGACCGGGACGCGCTGGCCGCGCTGCTCGCCGAGATCCCCGCCGCGCACCCGCTGAAGGGCGTCGTGCACGCGGCCGGAGTCCTGGACAACGCCCTGGTCGGGGCGGTGACCCCGGAGCAGGTCGACCGGGTGCTGCGGCCCAAGGCGGACGCCGCCTGGCACCTGCACGAACTCACCCGGGACCTGGACCTGTCCGCGTTCGTCCTCTACTCCTCGGTCGGCGGCCAGGTGCTGGCCGCGGGACAGGCCACCTACGCGGCGGCCAACGTCTTCCTCGACGCGCTGGCCACGCACCGGCAGGCCGCGGGTCTGCCCGCCACCTCACTGGCCTGGGGCCTGTGGGCCGGGACGGCCGGCGAGGGCCTGGACCTCAGCGAGGCCGACCTCCAGCGGATGAGCCGCTCCGGAGTGTTCGAGCTGTCCTTCGACGAGGGCGTCGCCCTGTTCGACGAGGCGCTGCGGTCCGCCGACCCGGTGCTCGTACCGGTCCGCATCGACCGGGCCGTCCTGAGGTCGCGCACCGACGAGGTGCCCGCGCTGCTGCGCGGCCTGACGGGCCGCCGCCCGGGGGCGCAGACGGCCTCGGCCGTGACCGCGGCGCCCGCGATCGCTCAGCCCGAGGGCACGGAGGTGGAGCTCAGGCTCGCCGGGATGTCGGGTGCGGAGCGTGAGCGGTATCTGGTGCAGTTGGTGCGGGGTCACGCGGCGACGGTGCTGGGTCACAGTGATGTGGCGGCGGTTCCGGGTGAGCGTGGTTTCACGGAGCTGGGTCTGGATTCGCTGGGTGCGATCGAGTTGCGCAACCGTCTGCAGAAGGCGGTGGAGGTGCGGCTGCCGGCGACGTTGATGTTCGACTACCCGAACGCCGTGTCGCTGGCGGCGTTCCTGCTGGAGGAGCTGGCACCCGGACTTGAGCGCATCGCCCGGGAACAGGCCGCGGCCCAGGCCTCCCCGCAGACACACGGGACCGAGATCGAACGCAGCCTCGCCGGGATGTCGGGTGCGGAGCGTGAGCGGTATCTGGTGCAGTTGGTGCGGGGTCACGCGGCGACGGTGCTGGGTCACAGCGATGTGGCGGCGGTTCCGGGTGAGCGTGGTTTCACGGAGCTGGGTCTGGATTCGCTGGGTGCGATCGAGTTGCGCAACCGTCTACAGAAGGCGGTGGAGGTGCGGCTGCCGGCGACGTTGATGTTCGACTACCCGAACGCCGTGTCGCTGGCGGCGTTCCTCCTGGAGGAGCTGGCACCCGGACTCGAACCCGCTCCCGAGGCGCAGGGCGCCGACGACGACGCGATCCGGCAGGCGCTGCGCTCCATCGAGCCGGCGGCGTTGCGCTCGTCCGGCCTGCTGGACGCACTGCTCAAGCTGGCCGGCGGCGCCGCAGCCGCCCCGCAGGAGGCGCCCGCCGAGAGCGCCGCCGTGGACGAGACCACGGCGGCCATCCAGGACATGGACGTCGACGCCCTGGTACGCGCCGCCCTGGCCTCCGGGTCCTGAGCGGGGCGCGAACGGTGAACGCCCCGCGGCGGTGAGGCCGGACCTCACCGCCGCGGGGCGTTGTGCGCACCGCCCCCGAAGCCCGGACACGGGTATGCCGCGGCGCCCGGGAACGCATGGCGTTCCCGGGCGCCGCGGCATACCCCCGGGCGGTCAGACCGTGGCCCGGCTGCCCAGCTCCAGGTCCAGCGGAAGGTCCCCGCGGCAGCTGATCTGCAACTTGCGGTAGACGCGCGTCAGATGCTGTTCGACGGTGCTCACCGTGAGGTAGAGCTTCGCCGAGATCTCCCGGTTCGTGAGGCCCTGGGCCGCCAGGGTCGCGACGCGCTGCTCGGAACTGCTCAGCTTCGTCTCGGTGTTCGTACCGCCCGAACCGGCCGGAGCCCGGTCACGGGCCACGGGAGTCAGCGGTGCGTCGGGCAGGATCTCCTTGCACAGCGTGGTGGCCTCGCACTCCTTGGCCAGGTTCCACGCCGTGCGGATCATCGCGCTGCCCTTGGCGGGCGCCCCGTCCGCCTCCAGGGCACGGCCCAGCTCCGCCATGGACCGGGCGGTCTCCACGCGGTCCCCTGAGCGGTGCAGCTCGTCGATCGACTGGTTGAGCGTCGCCGGCCGCTGCTTGGGATCGGAGACCAGCGCCCGCAGCCGCAGGGACACCCCCCGTACCCAGGGCCGGCGCGCATCGGGCAGCGAGAGCTGCTGGAGCACGAACTGCTCGGCCTGGCGCGGCTTGCCCAGGCGCAGCAGCGCCTCGGCCGCGTCCGTACGCCACGGCAGATGGGCGGGCCGGTCGGCCCCCCAGCTCTCCAGGATCCTGCCGATCTCCAGGAAGTCGGCGAGTGCCGCGTGCGGCTGATTGACCGCCATCTGGTGCAGGCCGCGCGCACGCAGGTAGCCGAGCCCGTGCAGACTCGACAGCAGCCGCTGCGGAATCTGCTGGTCCGCATAGCGCGAGGCCTCGGCGTAGCGGCCCATGCCGCTGCACGCGCGGATCAGTACCGCCGTCGGCGCGCAGTGGAACGTACCGCCGTTCCTCTCCGGCAGCAGGTCCAGCGCCATGGCGGCATGGGTGTGGGCGCCGCGCAGATCGCCCAGCCGCAGCAGCGACTCGGCGTGCAGGGTGGCGAAGACCGCGCTCCAGCCGGGGGCCTGGCAGCGGTGGGCCTCCTCCATCAGCTTCCGGCTCCAGGGCACCGCCCGCTCGGGGTGCTCGGACGCGATCAGGGAGCGCAGCGCCTGGGTGAGGGGGGCCATGGTCGCATCGGTCAGCCTCGCCGACTGCAGCAGCCGCTCGCTGGCGGCCACGCCGGTGTCGAGCAGCGTGTCGAGGGGGGACGTGCCCGGTTCGTGGCCCGTTCCCTCGGATCCCTTCAGCAGCCGCGCCGCGTCCGCCACCCGCCCCTGGGCCAGCAGCAGGCCGGCCAGCGGCTGCACGTGCTCGGCGTCCAGCCGGTCCGAGTGCAGGTCGTCGAGGAGCGAGCCGGCCTGCCGCTCGGCCGCCACGGGGTCGTAGCGCCAGGTGATCTGGGCCCGCCGAATGCGGATGGCGCCCCGCAACGGGCTGTCGGCACCCGCCTCGTGGGCCAGCTCCAGCAGCCGCAGGGCCTTGGGCGCGTCGTTCGACACCAGGAGGTCCTCGGCGGCGTCGCGCAGCACCTCGATGTCCGCGGCCCCGGCGGACCAGGGCGCCCCGTCGGCCGACGCGGCGAGCAGATGCCCGGCCACCGCGGTCGCCGGACTGCCGTCCTTGCGCAGGACCGCGGCGGCCCGGCGGTGCAGATCCGCCTTGGCCGAGGGACCGGTGCCGTCGAGGACCGCGCTCCGAGCGCCGTCGTGCCGGAACCGGACGCCGTCGAGGATGCCCGCCGCCTCCAGTGCGGCCAGACCCCGCTGGGCCGAGGAGGAGCCGACGCCGAGCAGCCGGATGATCCGCGGCACGGAGGCGAGCTCGCCGAGCAGTGCGACCGCCCGGGCCAGCCCGGTCGCGGTCGGACCGGTGCGGTGCAGGCAGGTGGCCACGGCCTCGGCGAACGGGCCTCCGGGGGCGGGTGCCGGGAACCGGTCCCCGGCGGAGTCCGCCGGCCGAGCCCCGTCGTCGTTACCGAGACCCCGGTGGCCGCGCTGTTCCCGGAGCTCCTGCAGCTCCTGCAGCTCCTGCAACAGGGCGCGCAGCAGCAGGGGGTTCCCGCCGCTCATCCGGTGGAGGTCCGCCGCGAGTTCCGGCCGCGGCCGGACTCCGCCGTGCTGCCCGCCGAGCACGGCGCACACCTCGGCCTCCGACAGCAGCCCCAGCCTGATCCGCCGGAAGTGCGGCTGCCGCATCAGCTCCGTGGTGAACACCGGATCCTGGGCCTCGGCGTGCGGCGCACCGGTGACGACCATCAGGACCGGGGCCGAGCGCGCGTGCCGCGCCACGTACTGCAGGTACCGCAGGGACTCCTCGTCCGCGTGCTGCACGTCGTCGATGCACAGGACCACGGGGCTGGCCTCGCTCAGTTCGCGCAGCTGTGCGCAGAACGCCTGCATGGCCCCGACGCGCGAGGGCGCCGGGGAGTCCGCAGCGAGCTCCGGCGACGTGAAGGACTGCTCGCTGTTGACGAGCTGCCCCAGGACGCCCAGCGGCACCTCCTGCTCGGCGGGCGAGGCGACCGCGCTCAGTACGACGGCTCCGGCGGCGCGGGCCCGCTCGGCGACGGTGTCGACGAGGGTGCTCTTGCCGGATCCCGTCGCGCCCTCGATCAGTACGATGCGGGACTCGCCGGACATGCAGTCCGCGAGAGCCGTGTCCAGAATTGCGATCACCGATGCTCGGCCCACCAACGACATACCTGCCCCCGTAGTGAAAGGTCCACCCCTAACCTGAATCAGGCTGAAGCAGCTTCCTACAGGGGTGGTCGAGCCATGACGGAGCACCCGGGGGCACGGGCGGCCGGTCCGGGGGAGTAGGGGGTGGGTTCAGGGACCGGGTTCGCTGCGCATGAGCCCCGCATCGCGCATTTCCTCGACCCAGATCTCGAGGTCGGCCAGGGCATTGGCGGGAGCGGTCTCCCAGAGGCCGGCCAAGGCGTCGGCTGCCGCGCCCACGTCTCCGTCGTGCTGGCGCAGCACGATCCACATGGCGGTTCCCACGGGACCGCAGTAGAACCGTTCCGTCCCGTCTGCGGATTCCGCCAGGACTTCCATGCGCCCGTTCGCATCGACGGCGACACTGAGCCCCGGCACCGGTCGAACGCGCACAGATACCTCCAGTGCCGGCTCCCAGGAGTCACCTGGGAAGTGACGCGGTCACCTGGGATTTCCTGACCGGCCGTCTTCAGTCGTCCTCGGCTCTTCAGCCGATCGAGTGCGTCTCAAGCTATTACGGAATGCGGCCCAGATCCATGACGGCAGCGGCAATCTGGGGTTGCCCTTTCGGGACACCCCTTAGGTGGGCGAACGCGTCCCCCAGGGCGTAGGGGGACGAGGCTCCAAACCCGTTCCTCCGATAGTTGGCCGAATATCGAAGCCCTTCAGGAGGAGGGTCCGCCGCGGTCGGTTTCGTTCGACCGGAGACGCTTTTCATCCGGTTATCGGGAGCCGCCGAACCGGTGCGTCATTCGGGACGGCGCCCCGCTCCGGCCGCGTCCCCGTGGCACGCTCTGGTACGTCGGGCCCCGCGCCGTTCCTGTGGCGAGTCTTGAGCGGCTTTCGAAGGTTCCTCAAGCCGGGCCGTGCAGCGTGTGCCCGGCAGTCGCCACCTCCGACTACAGCCGTTCCGGCAGCCGTACCCCCGCTGCCCCGCACCCGAGCAGAGCCGAACAGGGCCGAGCACGGTGACCGTCGTCAGCGAGCCGACCCCGCACGGTGCACCGACGGGTCCGCTGCCCCGAAGGACCGGTACGAGACCGTGGAGGCGCCCGGTGTCCGACGAACGCTCCTGGGAGGTCCTGCTCGCAGGGCCCGGCCCCGCGCTGCCGAGAGCCGCGCGGCGCTCCCCTGCCGTACCCCGGCCGGCCGGGCGGGCCGCCCCCGCGCCCGGTGCGGCGGCGGACCGGACGCCCGGCCAGGCCGTCCTGTTCACCGCCCGCGGCCCCCTGCTCCCCGGCTCCGGCCGGGACCTCTACGGCACCTGCCGCCCCTTCGCCAAGGCGTGGAACGAGGTGGCCGAGGCACTGGACGCCTGGCTGCCGCTGCCGCTGGCCGCCGTCGTGTTCGCCCCCCGCGACGGCGTGGACTCCGCCCTGATCCGCGACGCCGCGTTCGCCCAGCCCGCGCTGTTCGCCCACCACATCGCCCTGTTCCGGGTGTGGGAGGCCTGGGGAGTGGAGGCACGGGCCGTGGCGGGGCACGCGGTCGGCGAGATCTCCGCGGCCCACGTGGCAGGCGTGCTCGACCTGGACGACGCGGCACGCATGGTGACGGTCCGCGGCCGGCTGGCCCCACACGACGCGCCCCACACCGCCCGCGCGGCCTCCGAGAGGCGATTCCTGCGGGTGGCCAGGGCCTGCCGCCTCGGCGCTCCCACCCGCACGCTGGTCTGCGCGACGACGGGCGAACTGCTCGGCCCCCGCCCCGGGGAGCGGGCCGTCACCCCCGAGCACTTCCTGAGCCGGGCCCGGGCGGCACCCTCGCCCGCGGCCGCGCAGCGCGCCCTCGAAACCGCCGGATTCCCCCGCACCCACCTCTGCGGGCCCGACGCGCGCGACACCGCCCCCGGCAGCGAAGTACACGCCGTGCTGACCAGCCTCGGCCGCCTCCACCACCACGGCCACCCGATCGCCTGGCCCGTGGTCTTCGCCGAGACCGCACCGCCATGAGGCCGGGCGCCGCAGTCGGTCGCAGAAGTCCGGGCACGGCAGGCAGGCGCAGGCAGGCGCAGGCAGGCGCAGGCAGGCCGGCCGGCGCAGGCAGGCAGGCAGGCAGGCCGCGCCCGCGAGCGGTGCCTTCCGGCGACTCAAGGCCCCGGCTGTACGAGGGCTCAAGCGACCGTCGAGCGGATCCCGTGACGCTGGACACCCGTGCACGACGGACGGACCAGCCCCGGGCCACCAGCAACGGCGAGTCCCACGACGAAGGAGCTGATCCCGCCACCATGGCCACCACCGGAATCCACGCGGACACCGCCTCCGGACACGTCGGCGCCACCGCCCCGCTGCGCCGCGCGGCCCGGCTGGAGGCGCAGCTCGGCGACCCGTACGACCCCGCCAACCCCCACGGCCTGGGTGCCCTCTTCGCCGCCGACGAGCGGCGCGAGCCTCCCGAGGCCACCGAACGGCTGCTCACCGAGGCCGGGCTCGGCGCCGAGTTCGTTCCCGCCGAGTACGGTGGCCGCCTCACCCGCGCCGACCACCTGGCCAAGGTGCTGCGCCCCGTCTTCCGCCGCGACCTCGCCCTCGGCTTCGGCTTCGGCATCACCTCGCTCTTCGCCACCTCCGCGGTCTGGGCGGCGGGCACGCCGGAGCAGCGCAGGTCCACCGCCGACCTGCTGCTCGGCGGCGGCCGGGCCTCGATCGTCCACCACGAGCTGGCGCACGCGAACGACATCCTGCGCGACGAGTTCACCGCCGTCCCCGCACCCGGCGGCGGCTACGAGCTGGGCGGCCGCAAGGACGTCATCATCAACGCCGCCCGCTCCCAGGCGTACGTCGTCTACGCGCGCACCGACCCGGCCCGTACCCCGTACAGCCACTCCGTGCTGCTCGTGCACCCGGACGAACTCGAGGGCGGCATCACCCACCTGCCGCGGGTCCCCACCACCGGCATGCGCGGAGGCCTGTTCTCCGGGCTTGAGTTCACCGACTGCGCGGTCCCCGCCGACGCTCTCGTCGGCCGCCCCGGCGAAGGCGTGGCCCTCGCGCTGCGCACGTACCAGGTCAACCGCTGCGTCATCGCCTCCACGGCCGTCGCCGCCGTCGACACCGTTCTGCACTCCGCCGTACGGGCCGCCACCGCCGGGCGCAGCCGTCCCCTGGCCCGCCGCTGGCACAAGCCGCTCGCCGGGGTCTTCGCCGACATGCTCGCCTGCGACAGCATGGCCACCGTCAGCCTGCGCGCGCTGAGCCTGCTGCCCGACCGCACCCACGTGCTGGCCGCGGCGGTCAAGTACGTGGTCCCCGACCTGCTCCGGGAGGACCTGGAGGAACTCGCCACCGTTCTCGGTGCCCGCGGGTACCAGCGCGGCACCCCCGAGTACGGCGCCCTCGACAAGCTCGGCCGCGATCTGCCCGTGGCCGGACTCGGTCACGCGGGCACCGCCTCCTGCCAGGCCGTGATCGTCCCCCAGCTGCGCGCACTCGCCGAACGCGCGTGGTTCCGCGAGCAGGCGCCGCCGCCCGAGCTGTTCCGCACCGGCGCGGACCTGCCCGCCCTCGACTACCGGCTGCTCGGCATCGCCGACGGCGGTGACTTCCTGGCCGCATCGCTCGTCGAGTCCGCCGCGCGGCTGGCCGAGGTGCGCGGGGTCGGGGGCCAGCTGACCGCCCTCGCCGACCTCGCCGAAGCCTTCGTCACCGAGCTGCGCGCCCTGCGCGAACGCTGCCGGGCCATCCCCGCCCACGGCAGCCGCGCCACCCTGTCCGACCCCGCCCTGTGCGTGCTCAGCGACCGCTACGCCCTGGTCCTCGCGGCCGCCTCGGTCCTCGGCATCTGGCAGGGCCAGGACGGCGGCGACCCCTTCCTGGCCGCCCCCGCCTGGGCGGTGCTCGCCCTCTCCCGGATCGGCGGCAGGCTCGGCATCCCGGTGCCCGAACTCCCCGACGGCTGCCTCGATCAGGTTCTCGAGGAGTTGATGAGCCGCTACCGCACCGGCCGCAGCTGCGACCTCGACGCGACGGAACTCGCGCAGTGACCTCGGCCGCCCCGCACCGGCACGGCCACCCGCGGAACGCAGCCGGCACCTCCAGCACCTCCAGCACCTCCAGCGCCAGGGAAAGGCAGCCGATGGCGGACGACGCGCAGCGCATCACCACGCCGGTCCACGTCACCGGGCCGGCCGGTCCCTGGAAGGAGGTGCGGGAGGGGATGGCCCTGCGCGGCAACGCCTCGGTGTTCACCACCTGGGGCGAGTGGCTCACCGCGGCGCTGGCGGAACCGGCGCTGCGCCCGCTGCTCGGCCGGGACTGGCTGCGCTACCGGCAGACCACCGACCCGACGGTCCGCTACCGCTTCGTCGCCTCCCGGCTGGCCGTCAAGTACACGGCGGCGGCCGCGCTCGGCGTCGACCCCGCCGACCTGGACCTCGCCTACAAGATAGGCGGCCGGCCGTACCTGCGCGGCTTCGACCAGATCGACGTCAGCCTGACCCACACCGACGACCTGATCGCCGTGGGCATCAGCCGTACCGGCAGGATCGGCATCGACACCGAACCCGCCGACCGCAGGCTCTCCTTCCACCTCCTTCAGGACCAGGTGTGCACGGCGGCGGAGAAGGCCGAGCTCGCGTCACTGCCCGAAGCGCGGCAGCCGGCGGCGATGCTGCGGCTGTGGACCCTGAAGGAGGCCTACACGAAGGCGCTCGGCCAGGGACTGCGGCTGGGCTTCTCCGAGTTCGGCTTCGCCACCGGCAGCGCGGGCGGCGCGGGCCTGCTCGCCCCGGACGGCACGCCCGCGGCCCGCGGCGAGTGGGCGTTCGGCACGTACCCGGTGCTGGACCGCTATCTCGTCAGCGTCGCCTGTCACGACACCGGCCTGGGCACCTCACGTGACACCGCGGTCTCCACGATGCTCGACGAGGGCTTCATGGCGACGGTGGCAGGCCTCCTCGACCGGTCCTGACCCCGCCCGCGCCACCGCTGTTGGGCTGCCGCTGTAGGCAGCCCCGAGTGGTCCGGGGGAGAGTCGGACCCGCGGCACGGCGCCGGCCCCCCCACCGGCGCCATGCCGCTCCCCGTGCCTCGCTGCCCCGGCCCACGCCCGCGCGGCGAGGCACGGGCATGTCCGGAAAACCCCGTCCGGCCTGCGGCGCGAGCGGCCCCGTACGGATCCCCGTGCGTAATTCGAGTCCGGCTGTAGCGTCCGGGTCGATGCTGGGCGACGCGACACCGGCCGGACCCGGTGCCTCTGTGTCGAAAGGGCCCGTATGAGCATCGTCGAGGAAAGACCACTGGAGACCGTACTCGCGCCGGACTCCCGAACCGCTGCGGATTCCCGGCCCGCGGCCGCGATCTCCCCGCGCCGGGAGGAGACCCGCTTCGCCTCCCTGCGGGAGCGCACCGCGGAACTGCACGCGGTACGGGCGCTGGCCGAGGCCGGCCCGAGCGAGCGCGCCACCGCCGCCCAGCACTCGAAGGGCAAGCTGACGGCCCGTGAGCGCATCGAACTGCTCTTCGACGAGGGAACGTTCAACGAAGTCGAGCAGCTCCGCAAGCACCGTGCGACCGGCTTCGGCCTGGAGGACAAGAAGCCGCACACGGACGGCGTCGTCACCGGCTGGGGCAAGGTCCACGGCCGCACCGTCTTCGCGTACGCCCACGACTTCCGCATCTTCGGCGGCGCGCTGGGCGAGGCGCACGCCGAGAAGATCCACAAGCTGATGGACCTGGCCGAGGCGGCCGGCGCCCCGATCGTGGGCCTGTGCGACGGCGCGGGCGCCCGTATCCAGGAGGGCGTCACCGCGCTCGCCGGCTACGGCGGCATCTTCCAGCGCAACGTCCGCAACTCCGGCGTCATCCCGCAGATCTCCGTGATCCTGGGACCCTGCGCCGGCGGCGCCGCGTACTCGCCCGCCCTCACGGACTTCGTGTTCATGGTGCGCGGCACCTCGCAGATGTTCATCACCGGCCCGGACGTGGTCCAGGCCGTGACCGGCGAGGCCGTCACGATGGAGCACCTCGGCGGGGCCGACAGCCACGCCGGCGCCTCGGGTGTGGCGGCGTTCGCGTACGACGACGAGCAGAGCTGCCTGGAGGACGTACGCCACCTCCTGTCCCTGCTGCCCTCCAACAACCGTGAACTCGCCCCCGCCGGCGACCTGGAGGACCCGGTGGACCGGCGGTGCGAGAGCCTGCTGGACCTGGTCCCGGCCAAGCCCACCCAGGGCTACGACATCCGCGACCTCATCGAGGAGGTCGCCGACCACGGGGACTACTTCGAGGTCCACGCCCAGTGGGCGCAGAACGTCGTCTGCGCGCTGACCCGCCTCGGCGGCCACGTCGTCGGCATCGTCGCGAACCAGCCGGCCCACCTGGCGGGCGTCCTGGACATCCAGGCCTCCGAGAAGGCGGCCCGCTTCGTCCAGTTCTGCGACTCGTTCAGCATCCCGCTGGTCACGCTGATCGACGTGCCCGGCTTCCTGCCGGGCGTGGACCAGGAGCACAACGGGATCATCCGGCACGGCGCGAAGCTGCTGTACGCGTACTGCAACGCGACGGTCCCGCGGATCTCGCTGATCCTGCGCAAGGCCTACGGCGGTGCGTACATCGTCATGGACTCCCGCTCCATCGGCGCGGACGTGGCGCTGGCCTGGCCGTCGAACGAGATCGCGGTGATGGGCGCGGAGGGAGCGGCGAACGTCATCTTCCGGCGCGAGATCAACGCCTCGGACGATCCCGACGCCACGCGCGCGCAGAAGATCAAGGAGTACCAGACGGAGCTGATGCACCCGTACTACGCGGCCGAACGCGGCCTCGTCGACGACGTCATCGACCCGGCCGAGACGCGCGCGCGGCTCATCTCCACGCTCGACATGCTGCGTACGAAGCACACGCAGCAGCCGAGCCGCAAGCACGGGAACGTGCCCCTGTGACCGCCGACGACCGGACCGCCCTGGCGCTGGCGGCGATCCGCATCACCAAGGGCAACCCGACCGCCGAGGAGGTCGCGGCCCTGGCCGTCCTGCTCTCCGCGCGGAGCCGCACGTCCCACGAGGCGAGCGACCCGCAGGGTGAGGCCCGGGTGCGCAGACTTCCCCCGCGCCGCCACCCCTCCTTCATCGCGCCGGGCGCCTGGGCCTCCTGACCCGCCGTCCCGTCCCGTCCCGTCCCGTTCCGTCCATCCAGTCCCGTCCCGTCCCGCTCCCGCACGCCGCCCGGTTGGCCCATGGCCCCGGGCGGCGCGGCGTTTTCCGGACGGACGGACGGACGGACGGCCGGAGGGACGGACGGCCGGAGGGACGGACGGCGGCGGCCGCCGGCCCCGGCCCTCAGGACCGGTCGATCAGCACGGCGACCCCGTCCAGGATGCGTTCCAGCCCGAAGTCGAGGGGGTCGTCGTCCTGGGGGACGAAGGCTTCGGGGCCGACCGCCGCGATGGCCGCCGTCAGCGCCGGGAAGCGGTGTCCGTGCCGCTCCAGGACGTCCCCCGTCAGGCGGTTCCATTCCTGGTCGCCGTCCTCGTCCTGGTCGATGCGCTGCTGGGTCAGATTGCGGACGTGCCCGATGACCAGCAGGAAGATGTCGTGCTGTTGCGCGAAGGACAGCCCGGTCTGTGACAGCACGGCCAGCGCGGAGTCGAGCCACGCCAGCTGGTGAGGCCCCATCAGCTGGCGGCGCATGGCGGTGGCGGTGACGATCCACGGCCTGCGCTGGTACAGCGCCCAGCACTGCCGGGCCCATTCGGTCAGCTGGGGCCGCCAGCCCCCCTGTACGTCGGTGACCTTGGGGGCGGGCCCGATGGCGGCGTCGACCATCAGGTCGACCAGTTCCGCCTTGCCCGGGACGTAGCGGTAGAGCGCCATGGTCGTGACGCTGAGCTGCGCGGCGACGCTCTGCATGGAGAGCGCGTCCAGTCCCTCCTTGTCGGCGATGTCGAGCGCCGCGCTGACGATGCGCTCCACGCTCAACGAGGGTTTCGGGCCGCGTCTGGGCTGTCCTGCCTCGTTCCACAGGAGCGCCAGGCTGACGGCCGCGTCGCGCTTCTCTTCCCTGTTTCTGGTCATACAGCCCTGCTCTCAGATTGGTTTTCGGCCTGCCGGGTTGACGCCCCAGGGAAACCGTATATACCGTAAACGTAATCGCTTAAGTCGTAAACAGTAAGTGGGGGTCCACCATGCTCGACACCATGCTTGCCACGTCCGCCGCCCTTCTCGCCGCCCCTGCGGCCGCCCTGCTGGGGCACCGCGCACTGCGGCGCGTCCAGGGCGCCCGGCTGCTGAGCATCGACACCGCGAACGGCATCGACGAGCAGGGCTTCGTCCGGATCGGCGGGCTTGAGCAGTGGATCTCGATCCGCGGCGAGAACCTGGCCAACCCGGTCGTCCTTGAGCTGCACGGCGGCCCCGGCTCCTCCAACTCGATCTTCGGCACGCGGACGCGGGCCTGGGAGGAGCACTTCACCCTCGTCCGCTGGGACATGCGCGGCGCGGGCAAGACCTTCGGCCGCTCCGGCCCCGAGGGCCAGGGCGAGATGACCGTGGCCCGGATGTACCAGGACGCCGTCGAGGTCACCCGGTACGTCCGTGAGCGGCTCGGTGTCGACAAGGTCGTGCTCCTCGGTCAGTCCTTCGGCAGCGTCTTCGGGCTGCGCCTCGCCCGCGAGTACCCCCAGTGGTACTCGGCCTACGTAGGCACCGATCAGAACATCCAGGATGCGGGCCGCGACACCTCCGTGTACGAAGGACTGCGGGCGCGCCTGCGTGCCGGGGGCGGGCGCAAGCAGCTCGAAGCCCTTGAGCGGATGGGCCCCGACTCCCGTTGGTGGACCCCCGGACAGCGCGCCGCGTACAGCAGGATGCTGGCCACCAGCGACCCCCTGACGGCACGCACCATGAAGAGCGTCGTGATGGGCTCCCTGTGGTTCTCCCCGCTGCACACCCTGCGCGAGCTGGGTGGCTTCGCGAAGGCCATGAAGTTCTCCGAGCAGATCCTCGCCGACGTCGCCGCGGCCGACGACTGGGCCGACGGCACCCGCTTCGACCTGCCCTTCTTCATCTTCCAGGGCGACCGCGACGTCATCACCCCGGCGGAGCGCGCCCGGAACTTCTTCGACGACGTACAGGCCCCGCTCAAGGAGTTCGCGCTCATCGGGAACACCAGCCACTTCGCCTGCTACCGCGATCCGCAGTGGTTCCTGCACCTGATGCTGACCCGCGTGCGTCCGGTGGTCACCGGTGCCCGCCAGCCCGCCGGCGTCTGATCCGGGCGGGCGCCCGCACCCCGGTGGAGAGGCGCGCGCGGCCCGTGGACGGGGCCGTGAATCCCCGCCGGCCACGAGTGGCGCCGTACGCGTCCTCGTGCGCGGCCCGAGCTGATCTCCACTGCCCCGGCGAAAAGAACGGGCCGTTCGAACCCGCTCGTTCCGGCCGTTCCGCGGGCTTTTCCCTCCCATAAGAAGGCCGTAGGGGGCGGATCCGATTTCCCCGATCGCCTCGCGAAACAAATCGTGACGCCGGACTCGTCAGCGGGCGACCCGGCCGTAGTCGCGCAGGGAGATGTTCTCCGCGGTCTTGCGGGCGATCCTGGCGGCCATGTTCTTTCCCGGCAGGTACGGCATGATCTTGTAGTAGCGGTTGAGGACCGCGGCAAGGGCACGGCTTCCGGGGACCATCAGCCTGGCGACGCCGTCGCCCATCTTCTGGCAGCCCAGCGCGTACTCGCGCATCTCCTCCTCGTACCGCCCGAACGCCGCGCGATGGTCACCGTGTGCCGCCGCCAGTTCACCCGCCAGCACGTACGCGCCGACCAGGGCGAGCCCCGACCCCATGCCCGAGAGGGAGGAGGGGCAGTGGGCGGCGTCGCCGAGCAGCGCGACCCGGCCGCGCGACCAGCTGTCCATGTGGACCTGGCCGACCGAGTCGAAGTAGAAATCGGGCGCGTACCGCATGTCGTGCAGCAACCGGTCGCTCTGCCAGCCGTTGCCCGCGAAGGTCTCGGCGAGGACGGCCTGCTGCCCCGCCACGTCGCGGCGGTCCAGGTCCAGCTGCGGCGAGGCGAAGTAGAAGACCGCCTTGGCCTCTTCGTTGTGGCGGGCGCTGTACATCGCGACGAGCCTGCCCGCGGTGCGGTAGGCGTGCCCGGTGTGGTCGAGGCCGAGGTGGTTGGCCGTGGTGAAGATCGCGCAGTTGACGCCGAGGTGCTTGACGAACCGCTCCTCCGGCCCGAACGCCAGGCGGCGGGTGTTGGAGTGCAGCCCGTCCGCGCCGATCACCAGGTCGAACCGGCGGGGCGCGCCGCGCTCGAAGGTCACGTGCACGCCGTGGGCGTCCTCGGTGAGCGAGGTGATGGAGTCGCCGAAGACGTACTCGGTGTGCTGCCTGGTCGCGTCGTACAGGATCCGGGCCAGGTCGCCCCGGAGGACCTCGATGTCCCCGGCGAACAGGTCGGCGGGCAGTTCGGCCTGGCGCTTGCCCGCGCTGTTGACGTACGTCATGGAGCCCACGCCGGTGCGGGCGCGTTCGATGTCGGCCAGGATGCCCATGCGGCGCAGGACCGTCAGGTGGGCCTCGCCGCGGAAGTCGACCGCGTAGCCGCCCTCGCGGAGCGCGGGAGCACGTTCCACGATGGTGGCCTGGAAGCCGTGCCGGTGGAGCCAGTAGGCGAGCGCGGGGCCGGCGACGGAGGCGCCGGAGATCAGGACCTTGAGGTTCGTCATGCCGCAGAGCTTGTACGGGGCCGCTCACCGGACGTTCACCGCGCGCTCACCGGGCTCACCGGTCGCTCACCGGGCTCACCGGGCGTTCCGCGCTCACCGCGCTCACGTCACCGCGGCGGTGTCACGCGCTCAGCACAGCGTGCGCGACCTCCTCGGACAGTCCCAGGATCCGCAGCACTTCCGCTGCGGGTGCCCCCATCCCCTCCGCGGCCGCGGCGGCCTCCCGGTACCGCTGGCGCGCCTCGGCGTCGCGGCCGAGGGCACCGGCGACGCGGCCCAGCCCGATGAGCGTGCGCAGCCTGGTCCCCAGGCTCTTGACCCAGTGCGGGTCGATCCGCTCCAGCGCCTGCGCGTAGAGCCGTTCGGCCTCGGCCGGGCCGCCCTCGTCCAGGGCGATGTCGCCGAGGCCGCGCAGGGCCGCCGCCAGATACGTGGAGCTGCCGGCGCGGCGGGCGAGCGCGGCGGCCCGCGCGTAGTCGGCGCGGGCCGCGGCCGCGTCGTCGCCGGCGAGGTGGTCCCCCCGGTTGACCAGCAGGTCGGCGCTGTCCTCCAGGGCGCCGAGCAGTTCGGTGAGCACGAGCGCCTCGTCGGTCAGCGCGACCGCCCGCGCGCGGTCGCCGCGGGCGCCCGCCGCCCCGGCGAGCGAGTCCAGGGCCAGTGCGGTGCCCCACCGGTCACCGAGCGAGCGGAATACCCGCAAGGCCTCGCCGAAGGCGTGCTCGGCCCCCGCGGGGTCCCCCTCGCCGAGGCGCCCGAATCCCGACACGTAGTGGGCGGCGGCCCGGGCCCACGGCTCGGCGCCGTCACGCTGGGACGAGAGGAGGGCGAACGCGTCCTCCGCATCGGGTCCCATCGCGTTCCGCATCATCCACAGGAGCAGGACGGCCGGGTAGCGGCCCGGCCGGCCGCCGGACCACGCTGCCGCCAGCGCCGTCGCGGCCGCCGTGCGATGGCGCCGCCACATCCGCTGACCGGCGTCATCCGGCGTCGGCGCGGCCCCGGCGAGCAGCGCGCACGCCGCGTACTCCTCGCCCAGTCCCTCCGGGACCGCCTCGCCCACCGCCGCCAGCAGGGCGGCCGCCTGCGAGGCGGCCGACCCGGAAGCCCCCCGGATCCACAGGTAGTTGACCGCCGAGGCGAACAGCTCGAGGGCTGTGGCCACGTCCGGTTCCTCGACCGCCCACCGCAGCGCCGCCATGAGGTCGCCGTGCTCGGCGGCCACGGCCGGCAGCCACTCCAGCTGCTCGGCCCGCCGCAGGTGCGGGTCGGCCGTCCGTACCAGCTCCAGGAGGCGCCGGGCGTGTGCGCGCCGCACGGACGCGCGTTCGCCCGCCGCGTCGAGCAGCTCCGCACCGTACGCGCGGATCGTCTCCAGCATCCGGTAGCGGCCGCCCGCGAACTCCAGCAGCGACTTGTCGACCAGCGATTCCAGCGTCTCGCCGTCGGCGCCGCACACCCGCAGCGCGGACTCGGCCGTCGCGCCCCCGGCGAAGACCGTGAAGCGCCGCGCCGCCCGCTGCTCGGGCCCGGAGAGCAGGTCCCAGCTCCACGCGACCACCGAGCGCAGCGTGCGGTGCCGCTCGTCGACCGTACGGTTGCCGCGGGCGGCGACACCGAGTAGATCGTCCAGCCGTCCGGCCAGGTCCTCGACGTCCAGGGTGCGCGAGCGCGCCGCCGCGAGCTCGATGGCCAGCGGGAGGTCGTCGAGCGCAGCGCAGATCCGCCGTACGAGCCCGGGGTCCGCGGTGAAGCCCCGCCGCACGGCTGCGGCCCGCTCGGTGAACAGCCGTACGGCCGCGTCGGCGTCGAGCGGCCGCACCGGGAACAGGTGCTCGCCGATGATGCCGAGCGGCTCCCGGCTCGTCGCCAGCACGCGCAGCCGCGGGCAGGACGACAGCAGCCGCGCCGCCAGCCGCGCGATCTCGTCGACGACGTGCTCGCAGTTGTCCAGTACGAGCAGCAGCACCCGGTCCGACAGCGCCGCGACCAGGCGGTCGACCGGCGTCTTCGCGCCGCCGTCCATCTGGAGACCGTTCTCCCGCAGGCCGAGCGCGCCCAGCAGGGCCTGCGGCAGCCCGGCTCCGTCGCGCAGCGGGGCCAGTTCCACGAAGCACACCTCGTCGGCGGCCCCCTCGGCGTCCGCGACCTCGGCCGCCAGCCGGGTCTTGCCGACGCCGCCGGGCCCCGTCAGGGTGACCAGCCGGGCCACCCGGAGCAGCCCGGCGACCTCGGTCACCTCGTCGGCGCGGCCCACGAAGCTCGTCAGCTGGGCGGGCGGCGCGGCGGGCGCCGGTGCCGGGTCGGCGCTCAGCAGTTCCCGGTGCAGTGCGGTCAGTTCGGCAGACGGGTCGGCGCCCAGCTCCTCTGCCAGGTGCCTGCGGACCTGCTCGAACACCACCAGGGCCTCGGCCTGCCCGCCCGCCGCGAACAGTGCCCGCATCAGCAGCCCGGCCAGCCGCTCCCGAAGCGGATGCCGGCCGACCAGCTCGCGCAACTCGGGTACGGCCACCGCGTGCTCGCCGAGCCGGAGCCCGGCCTCGATGCGGTCTTCGAGCACCCCGAGCCGCAGCTCTTCCAGCCGTGCGGCGGTCGCCCGGGCCGTCTCGCTCTCGGGCAGGCCGGCGAGCGCCGGTCCCCGCCACAGCTCCAGGGCCCCGCGCAGCAGGGGGAGCGCCCGCGCCGCGTCGCCGTCGGCCAGTGCCGCCCGGCCGGCCCCGGCCAGCCGCTCGAACCGGGAAGCGTCCACGTCGTCCGGATCGACCACGATCCGGTAGCCCGCTCCGGCCCGTTCGATCACCGCCCCGGTGCCCAGCGCCGTACGGAGCCGGGAAACCTGGGACTGGAGGGAATGCGCCGACAGGACCCGGGCGGGGTCGATCTCGTCGACCAGCCGGTCCGACGAGACGGTTTCTCCGGAGCGCACCAGCAGCAGCGCGAGCAGCGCCCGGCGGGCCGGACCGCCCAGCGGCACCTCGCCGCCGTCGCCGTGCCACGCCTTGGTCTCGCCGAGGATTCCGAACCGCATGCCGGTGATTATCCACCGGCACGTGATCGCTGAGCGGTCGGGCCGAGGTCACGGAGCGATCGGGCCGAGGTCACCGAGCGATCGGGCCGACGTCATTGAGCCATCGGGCCGGGATCAGGGAGCGATCGGGCCGAGGAACGTCCCGCCCGAGACGTCGATGGTCTGGCCGGTGACCCACCGGCCCTGCGGGCCCGCCAGGAATCCGACGACGTCCGCGATGTCCTCGGGCTCGCCCAGCCGCCCCAGCGCGGTGATCGACTCCAGTCCGGCGACCACCTCGGGGATGGCGGTGTGGCCCGCGGTCATGTCCGTGCGCACCGCGCCGGGCGCGACGGTGTTCACGGTGATGCCGCGACGGCCCAGCTCGTTGGCCAGGGACGGCGCCATGGACTCCAGCGCCGCTTTGCTGATCGTGTAGCCGATCTGGGTGGAGACCGCGAACCGGCTGGCCGTCGAGCCCATGTTGACGATGCGTCCGCCATCGTTGAGCAGCGCCATCGCGCGCTGGATCACGAAGAACGGGGTGGCGACGTTGATCTCCAGCAGCCTGGCGAGCTCCGCCGCGGTGACCTGCGAGATCGCGTGGCCCGAGCTGATGCCCGCGTTGTTGACCAGGACGTCCAGTCCGGCCCCTTCGCACCCGGCCCGTGCCAGCCCCGCGGCCAGCTCCTCGAACAGCCGGTCCACCGCACCTTCCTCGCCGAACCGCGCCCGGATCGCGAACGCACGGCCGCCCGCCTCCTCGATCCGCGCCACGGTCTCCCCGGCCGCCCCTTCGTTCCCCCCGTAGTGGACGGCGACCAGCGCGCCCTCGGCCGCCAGCCGCAGCGCGACCGCCCGCCCGATTCCCCGCGAACCGCCCGTCACCAGTGCCGTCTTGCCGGTCAGAACCTTCATCGCCACTCCCTGCCCCGTGGCCGGTCCGCGGTGGATCCGGCGCTGGACCCACCGTCGCGAAGACGGCTCACCGGCCGCTCACCGCGAACTCACCGGTACGACGGCCGGAGCGGTGACGGCGCCGAGGTTCGAGGGTCACCACGTCGAGGTTCGAGTCGGCAGCGCTCGACCCGGGCGGCGGGTCCGACCTCAGCCGCGGTGGTGATCGGCGATCGCCTCGGCCGTCGCCCGGTGGGCGACGCGGGCCAGGACGGGGTTGGTCACGCGGTAGTGGTGCTCCGCCGTGAGTCCGAAGCGCAGGGCCCAGCCGCGCCCGCGGGCCCACGTCGCGTCGTCCACGCCCGCCGCCTCGCGGAACACCCCGCGGGTGTCGGCGGACAGCAGGGTCCAGGCCGCCATCACGTCGCACGCCGGGTCGCCGACGCCCACGCCGCCGAAGTCGATGACCGCGCTGAGCCGGCCGCGTCGGCCGAGGAGGTTCCCCGGCAGCAGATCGCCGTGCAGCCACACGGGCGCGCCCTCCCACTGCGGGACGCGAACGGCAGCCTCCCACGCGGCGGTCGCCGCCTGCGCGTCCAGCGTGCCGTCGGCGCCCAGGTCCCTGATCGCGGCCCGCACCGCGGCGTCGGCCGTACCCACCGGCCCGCCCCGGAACGACCGCGGCCCGCCGGCGGTGTCGATCCGCCGCAGCGCCGTGACGAAGTTCCCCAGCCCGGCCGCCGCTTCGTGTGGTTCGGTGAGCGGCTCGTCGAAGAGGTTCTCGCCGTCGAGCCAGCGGTACACCGACCAGGCGAACGGATACCCCTCGCCCGCGACCCCCTGCCCCAGCGGGACGGGTACCTCCAGCGGCAGGTGCGGTGCGAGGTGCGGCAGCCACCGCTGCTCCTTGGCCACCTGGCCTTCGGCACCGGGGATGCGGGGGAGCCGTACGCTCATGTCCTCGCCCAGCCGGTACATGGCGTTGTCCGTGCCGGCCGAACGCACCTCCCGTACGGGCAGCCCGGCCCACCGCGGGAACTGCGCCGCGACCAGCCGCTCGACGAGGGCCTCGTCGATGTCGACCTCGTCGGCGTGCATCTTCGTGTGCGTATCGGACATGGCGGGGAACGTACCCGCCGAACAGGCGGCCCTGCCAAGGGTTTTCCCCGGCCGTCTACTCGGCCCGCAGTGCGGCGAGGAGCCTGGTCCGCAGGAGGCGTACGGCCGGGGAGCGCGGGTCGTGGCGCGTGACGAGGCCCAGCCGGGCACGGATGGCGGCGTCGGCGAGCGGGACGGCCCGCAGGCCGGAGCCCTGCGTGGAGGAGGCGCTGAGGACGGCGACGCCCGCGCCGCGCTCGGCGAGGCGGAGCAGGGCGGCCGGGGAGGCGGCCTCGATGTCCACGCGCGGGTCGAGGCCCAGCCTGCGGCAGGACTGCTCGTACGCGGCGCGGATGCCGGTGCCGGGAGAGAGGCAGAGGATCTTCTCGCCCCGGAGGCGGGTGAGCGGCAGCCGAGACAGGTCGAGGGGATGCCCGGCCGGGACGACGGCGGCGATCGGCTCGTCGATGACGACGCTCGCCTCCAGGCCGGTCGCGACCTCGCCCGCGTATCCGATCAGGGCCAGGTCGAGGGAGCCGGAGAGGACCTGGGACTGGAGGTCGGCGGAGTAGCCCTCGTGCAGGCTGAGTTCGATGCCGGGGTGGGTGCGGCCGAGGTCGGCGACGGCGTCGAGGAAGGGCGGGATCGCGCAGCCCATGACCATCCCGAGCCGGACGCGGCCGCGGACGGCATCGGCGAACTCCGCGGCGGTGTGCCGGATGGCATCGAGGGTGGCGAGGGCGTTCTTCGCGAGGGGGAGCACGGCCTCGCCGGCCGGGGTGAGGCGTACCTGACGGCCGGAGCGGTCGAGGAGCTGCTGGCCCAGCGCGCGCTCCAGCTTCGCCACCTGGGTGCTGATGCCGGACTGGCTGACGTGCAGGCGCTGGGCGGCGCCGGTGAAGGTGCCCTCGTCCACGACGGCGGCGAAGTAGCGCAGCTGGTGCATCTCCATATCTGATGATGATAGATGCCATCGGATCCATCTGTTGGACGGATGGCAGGTGCGGTCGGCACGATGGAGCCATGACGACGACGAGGACTGCGCGAGAACTGGCCGAGAGCTACTTCACCGCCTGGGAGGCGGGCGACTTCGAGACGATGCGCGGCTTGCTGGCCGAGGACGTCGACTTCGTCGGGGCGCTGGGGACGGCGCAGGGGGCGGAGGAGGCACTGGCCGGACTGAAGGGTCTCGGGCGGGTGCTGGAGAAGATCGACGTGAAGGTGCGGGTGGCGGAGGGCGACGAGGTGATCACCTGGTTCGACCTGCGCACCGGCATCGCGCCGCCCGCGCCGACGGCGAACTGGATGCACGTGGCGGACGGCCGGATCACGCGGATCCGGGTGACCTTCGACCCCCGCGGGCTGCTGGCGGGATTCGCCGACCAGGTCTGAGCCGCGCCGGACCCCCGGCGAGCTCCGCAGTGAGCGGGCCAATGCCGGCGCATTGGCCCGTGACCCGTCCCCGCGCACCTGAGAGGCTGGCGCTTCGAACGCCATGCTCAGGAGGTCGGGATGCAGGTAGCGGTGGTCACTTTCGACGGGTTCAACGAGCTCGACAGCTTCATCGCGTCGGCCCTGGTCAACCGGTGCCGCAAGGACGGCCTGGAAGCCTTCATCACCACGCCGACGCCCGTGGTCACGTCGATGAACGGCGTCGAGGTCACCGGCCAGCGGCCCATGGAGTTCATCCCGGACGCCGACGTCGTACTGATCGGCAGCGGGGTCAGGACGCGCGACGTGGTCGCCGACGACCGGCTGCTCGCCCAGCTGCCCCTGGACCCCGCGCGGCAGCTGATCGGCTCGCAGTGCTCCGGCGCGCTCGTCCTCGCCCGGCTCGGGCTGCTCGCCGGGATGCCGGCCTGCGCGGACCTGACGAGCCGCCCGTACGTCGAGGCCTGCGGCGTCACCGTGCTGGACGCGCCGTTCCACTCCGAGGGCAACATCGCCACGGCGGGCGGCTGCCTGGCCTCGCAGTACCTCGCCGCGTGGACGATCACCCGTACGCTCGGCGAGGAGGCCGCGCGCGGCGCCATCGCCTACGCCGCCCCGGTGGGCGAGCAGCGGGAGACGGTGGAGCGCACGCTGCGCGCCATCGGCGGGCCCGCGCCCGCGCTCGTTTCAGCGCCCGCGCCCGCGCTTGCGCTCGCGTCCGCATCCGCGTCCGTACCTGGCTGACCGGGGCCTCAGGCGCGGTTCGCGGAGGCGCCGAGCCAGAACCAGACCCACTTGCCGGTGCCGTCCGTGGCCACGCCCCACGACTGGCTGAGGGCGGCGATCAGCCCGAGCCCCCGCCCGGACTCGCGCTGCGCGCTGCCCGCGGGCGCCGGGTTCGCGGGGCCCAGGTGGGGGGTCTCGTCGCGCAGGGCGCACAGCAGCCGGTCGCTCCCCGGTTCGACGTCGACCACCATGCGGATGTGGGTGCTCACCGTGTGCCGGACCGCGTTGCTGACGGCTTCGGTCACGAGGAGGCGGGCGTCGTCCGCGAGGGCGCTGCCGTTGACGGCTTCGGACAGGGCCCGCCGGGCCGAGCGGGCGGCCTCGGGCGTGGTGGGGAGCACGATGTCGACGCGGTGAGCGGGCACGAGTGCCTCCGATCCCAGCAGGCCCCCCTGCGGTTTGCGGTCCTTCCACGCTAGGTTCGCCGCCGTCATGGTCACACCGCCCGGACGGCCGATCCCGGGCGCCGGTGCCTCGTACCTTCGGCCGCGTGGGCCGCGTGGGCCGCGTGGGTCGCGATGGCTACGGCGTGCCGGGCAGCCGGACCGTGACGAGGAGGCCCCCGCCGGGGCGCGGGACGAGGTCGAGGGTCCCGTCGTGGGCGCGGACGACGCTCTGCACGATGGCCAGGCCCAGGCCGGCCCCCGCGTGCTCGTCGGTGCGTACGCGGTCCGTTCCGCGCCGGAACGGCTCGGTCAGGGTCGGCACCAGCTGCGGCGGCAGCGGGCGGCCCGTGTTCTCGACCCGCAGGACGCTCGTGCCCCCGTCCGCCTCGGTGCGCACCGTCACGGTGCCCCCGGCGGGGAGGTTGTGGACGATCGCGTTCTGGACGAGGTTCGTCACCATCCGCAGCAGGAGCTCCGCGGAGCCGTCGGCCACGGCCGCCCCGCCGGTGACGTCGAGCGTGATCCGGCGCTGCTCGGCGAGGGGGAGCAGCGTTTCGGCGGCTTCTTCGGCGAGGAGGGAGAGGTCGACGTCTTCCCGGGTGAGGTTGCCGCGGTCGCCGCGGCTGAGCAGCAGCAGGGCCTCGGTGAGGTCGATCGCCCGCGCATTGACCGCGGACAGCCGCTCGATGAGCTCGTCCCGGTCCCGCGCGGGGTCCTTGCGGGCGACGTCGAGGAGCGTGCGCGAGATGGCGAGGGGGGTGCGCAGCTCGTGGGAGGCGTTGGCGGCGAAGCGCCGCTGCTCGGCGACGTGGGATTCGAGTTGCCCGAGCATCGAGTCGAACGCGTCGGAGAGCTCGCGGAATTCGTCCTGGCGGCCCTTCATCCGGATCCGGTGGGACAGCGATCCGGTCCCGGCCGTCCGCGCCGCGTCCCTGATCCGGGTGAGCGGCGCGAGCATGCGGCCGGCCAGGATCCATCCCCCGACCAGACCGAACACGAGCAGGAAGGCCATCGCCACCGCCGCCGCGGGGGCGAAGGTGTGCACGAGGAGGTAGCGGTTGGGCGAGATCCCGAGCAGACCCTGGGAGTTGTCGGGTACGTAGCGCAGCAGGAACGCCCACACCACGGCCAGCAGGAGGGTGCCGGCGACGGCGAGGAACCCGGCGTAGCTGAGGGTGAGTTTCAGCCGGGCGCTGAGCCCGGGGCGCCTATCCACGCGCACGGCCGGGACCGGAGCCGCCCGTGCCCGTACGGCTGGTGCCCGTACCGCCCGTGCCCGTATGGCTGGTGCCCGTACCGCCCGTGCCCGTACCGGTCTCGATGCGGTAGCCGACACCCGGCACGGTGGCGATGACCCACGGTTCGCCGAGCCGCTTGCGCAGCGCGGAGACGGTGATGCGCACGGCGTTGGTGAGGGGGTCGGCGTTCTCGTCCCAGGCCCGTTCCAGCAGCTCTTCGGCGCTGACGACCCCGCCCTCGGCGGCGACGAGGACCTCCAGCACGGCGAACTGCTTGCGGGTGAGAGCGACGTAGCGCCCGTCGCGGAAGACCTCCCTGCGGAAGGGGTCCAGCCGCAGGCCCGCGATCTCGCGGACCGGCGGCCGGGCGTACGCGCGCCTGCGGTCGAGCGCCCTCAGCCGCAGCACGAGCTCCCGCAGCTCGAACGGTTTGGTGAGGTAGTCGTCGGCGCCGAGCCCGAAGCCGGAGGCCTTGTCGTCGATCCGGTCGGCGGCGGTGAGCATGAGGATCGGGATGCCGCTGCCGGAGGCGACGATGTGCCGGGCGACCTCGTCTCCGGAGGGGCCGGGGATGTCGCGGTCGAGGACCGCGAGGTCGTAGGAGTGGATCCCGAGCAGTTCCAGGGCGGAGTCTCCGTCGCCGGCGATGTCGGCGGCGATCGCCTCCAGCCGCAGACCGTCACGGACGGCCTCGGCCAGATAGGGTTCGTCCTCCACGATCAGTACGCGCATGCCCGAAGCCTAAGCAGCGGGACGTCTCGCCGACGTATGCGTGGACGTGTGTGCGGACGTATGCGCCGACGTGCGCGAAGGCGCGCGCCACCAGCGGCGCGAAGCGAGGCCGGCCAGTACGGCGCCCGCCGCGTTGACCAGTACGTCGTCCACGGAGGACACCCGGTCCAGCCGCAGGACGTACTGCGCGCTCTCGACCAGGACCGAGCAGCCCGCCCCGAGCGCCAGGATCCGGGGCAGGGAGGCCAGGGCCGCGAAGCGCACCGGGGCGAAGAACCCCAGCGAGGCGAAGACCAGCAGGTTGCCGGCGATCCCGAGCGGCCCCATCGTGACCAGGTCCCGCAGCGGTACCAGGCTCACCCGGGCGGGGGCGATGCCGGGCGCCGCGCCCGGCATCATGGTCAGCCACAGGAACGGCACCGTCCCGTGCACCATGCCCACCTCGGCCAGCGAAAGCCGCCACGCCGACGGGCCGCCGGCGCCGCCCCCGGCAGGCCGCACGCGCGCCAGGGCCCATGCCGCCCCCACGGCCAGTGGCAGCGTGACCAGCGTCATGAGCACGACCCCGTTGAAGGTGTCGTAGCAGCCGTGCCAGCGCCCGGCCATGCACCTCGGGGCGGACATCATCAGCGGCCCGCGCAGCACGAACAGGACGCAGGCCAGACCCAGGACTGCGAGGCAGGGCAGCAGGACCCCGCGCACGCGGCGGGCGGGCGCCGGCGGGGAGGCGTTGTGGTTCATGCCCCCATGGGAGACGAAGATCAGTTGCGCCGGCGTATGCGGTTTCCGATAAGCCCGCGATACACGGCGCGGGCCGGGCTCACCGCCCGGCAGCGCCACTCCACGTCGCCGACGTCTTTCCCGGTCTGTGAAGCACACGGCTCAGGCGCAGGAGCGGACCGCGTCGTCCCAGGCCCCGGCGCTGCGGTAGTGGTTCTCGTGCCCTGCGGCGAGTACGTGACGCAGTTCGGCGAGGTGCCGGGTGCCCACGGGGAGATCGAGCCGGTCGAGGAGGGCCAGTGCGGCAGCCGGTTCCAGTGCGCCGTAGGCGTCGTGGAAACTCGTCAGAAGACCGCGGAAGAGGGCCGGATGCAGGGCGGGAAGCCGGACGGCGGTGCGGTAAGTCGACTCCTTTACCGCCCAGTCCACCGGGCCCGAGCACTCCAGAACCCGACGGGCTCGGCGGAGCAGGGCTTCCGATTGCCCGGCCACCACTCGGTCGATGTCGTTGCCGAGGACCTCGGCGAAGGCCGTCGCGGACGTGGTGTGGTCCTCGAACCAGTCCACCCACAGCGAGTAGGTGACTGCCTCGACCTCTCGGCCCACCTCCAGCCGCCGGCGGTAGCCCTCCCACAGCACGTCGGCCGGCAAGGGGCCTTCCGCACTCTCGTTCGCCATCCGGATCTCGCACGTGACCCAGTATTCGTCGAGGAGATCCAGCAGCCCGAAGGCCAACCGCACCTGGTCGGCCGCGTCCAGGTCCTCGGCGAACACATCGCCGGCCCAGGAATGAGCCACCTGGTTGGCGGTGAGCGAGATCTCCGGCTGCCCGTCGCTCACCCACCCGTCGCACACCTGGCGGACACCCTGATCAGCCAGCCAACGCCGCGCCGCCTCCACGGCCTGCATCTCCATCCGAGAAGTATGACGAGCCTTCCGAGATCCGAACGAAACGGCCTACGCGAAGGGGCCCTCCGTCATGAAGCGGCGCAGGTCGTGGGCGAAGCGCTCGGCCTCGCCCGGCGGCCACGAGGCGAGGCTCGCCGTGATGTGCGCGGCCAGGCGGGTGCGCAGCTGCGCCACCGCGGCCCGGCCCTGGTCGGTGAGGACGAGGAGGTACGCGCGCCCGTCGGCGGGGTCCGGTTCGCGGCGCAGGAGGCCGGCGGCCTCCAGCCGGGAGGCCCGTCGGGTGACGCCGGAGCGGTCGACCCCGACCTCGGGAGCCAGGTCGGCGGCGCTGCGCGGGCCGGTGCGTGCCAGGGTGCTGAGGACCGGGTACGTCAGCTCGTCCACCCCCTCGCCCATGCCCTCGGTGAGCCGCCGGTGCAGCTGCGTGCGCGTGCTGCGCCGGAGCAGCATGCCCAGCGCGTCCGCGATCTCGTGACCTGCTTCGTTCTCCACGGGAAAAGAATAGCGTGCGCTGCGCACGCTGTTGGTGTTACAGTCAAGGAGAAGCGTGCGAAGCGCACGCACTTCTCCTTCTCCATTCCACCGCACCGTAAGGACGCCCCATGAACCGCACCGGTATCGAAGCCGCCCTCAACGACCTGATCTTCAACCGCGACATCACCGTCGAGGAAGCCGCGGACCGCCACTTCACCCCGGAGTACCGCCAGCGTACGGACGGGGAGTGGGCCGACCGCGCCGGGTTCATCGAGCACATCACCCACGTGCGCGGCGTGGTGGCCGACGGCCACGTCGTGGTGCACGAGGAGCTGTACGACGGCAGCAAGTACGCCGACCGGCACACCGCCCACATCACCAAGAAGGACGGTTCGACCGTGCGCATGGAGGTCTACGTGTTCGCGGACCTCGCCCCCGACGGCCGTTTCGAGCGCATCGAGGAGACCACCCTGATGCTGGAGGGCTCCGCCGCCGACCGCAACATCGGCAGCGCGCGCTAGCGGGTGTCGTCAGGCCCCGGCCCCCGCGGCCGAGCGGGTCAGGGCGCGGATGGCGGTCTCCTGCGAGTAGGCGAGCATGCCGATCGTCATCGCGCTCATGACGACCGCGAAGAACACGTGGCCCAGGGTCGAGGTCACGGCCAGGCCCACGGCGTTCAGGGCGAAGTGGCTGCCGACCCGGAGGGCGATGAGCGCGAAGGCGACCTTGCGGGTGTCCTTGCCGCGCCACAGCGCCTTCGCCAGCCGGATCCGGCTGCGCATCATCGTCAGCGAGACGGTGATGTTCACGGCCAGCAGGACCAGCAGCACGGGCCAGGCCGAAGGGAAGGCCTTCAGGATGTCGAAGGCCGCCGCGAGCACGCCCTCGAAGCCGAAGAACCAGAGCGGCAGCCGGTAGTCGGCCGGTGCCATGGCGCCGACGCCGGCGCCGATCGCCTCGGCCGGTGCGTCCTCGGTCTTCTTCTTCAGGATGGTCATGCCGCTTCCCCCGTGGTCGGTGTGATGATCACAGTCTGGCCGGGGCGTGGGACCTCGGGGCAGAGCCCCGGGTCACCCGTGCCGTATGACAGCTGTCATGTGCCGGGCGACGGCAATCGCCTGACGGCGTGATGGGATACGCGCATGGGTCGCACCGGACGAGGAAACCAGCCGCCGACGGGGATGCCCGTACCGCCCTTCGACCCCGAACTGGCCGTCGCCCTCGATGCCTTGGACGAGCAGTCGCGGGCGCCGATCACCCCGGAGAACCTCGCGGCCCGGCAGGAGCGGGACGCCGCCTCCCGCCCCCGCCCGACGGCCGGGGACCTCCGCGCCGGCGGCCGTTTCGAGGTCGCGGAGCTCCGCGTCCCGGGGCCCCTGGACGCCCCCGACGTCACGCTCGTCAGCGCCCGCCCCTCCGGGCTCGCGGGGCGGCCCCTGCCCCTCCTGTACTACATGCACGGCGGCGGCATGGTCATGGGCAACGCCTGGTCCGTGCTCCCGCGCATCCTGCGCGAATGGGCCCTCCCCCTGGAGCTGGCCGTCCTCTCCGTCGAGTACCGGCTCGCACCGCGGGCGCGCTACCCCGAGCCCCTGGAGGACTGCTACGCCGGCCTCCTCTGGGCGGCCGGACACGCTGCCGAGCTCGGCATCGACCCCGACCGCATCGTCATCGGCGGCAAGAGCGCCGGCGGCGGCCTCGCCGCGGCCCTCGCCCTCCTCACCCGCGACCGCGGCGGCCCCGTACCCCTGGGCCAACTGCTGCTCTGCCCCATGCTCGACGACCGCGGCACCACGTTCTCCAGCTACCAGATGGCCGGCCTCGGCGTCTGGGACCTCAGCTCCAACACCACCGCCTGGAAGGCCCTGCTGGGCGACCGCCACGGCGCCGCGGACCTGCCGCCCTACGCGGCCCCCGCCCGCGCCACGGACCTCTCCGGACTCCCGCCGGCCTTCATCGAGGTCGGCTCGGCCGAGATCTACCGCGACGAGGACGTGGCGTACGCGAACGCCCTCTGGCAGGCCGGCGGCGAAGCCGAACTCCACGTCTGGCCCGGCGCGTACCACGGCTTCGACGGCCTGGCCCCCGAGGCCGCCCTCACCCGGGCCGCCCGCGAAACCCGCACCCGCTGGCTCCACCGCCTCCTCACCGACCACCGTCCGACCGCCCCGGCGCCCCGGAGGCAGGGAGAGAGCACGTTTCCGCGCCTGCCCGGCAGTGCGTGACCGGGCGCGTGTCAGCGGCATGAACGTGCTGGTCATGAGAGTCACGAGGGCCATGAGACGCCACCGCGAGCCGACGACCCACGGGTGACGTGCGGGGCCGTTGCGGGCGTGACACGCTGTTCGCAGGCCTCGGGAGATGGCAGCCGCGACGAACGGAGCGCGCTGTGGGACATCCGATACGCGCCGCGGCGCCGCGCCGCCGGATGGCCGCCGCCTGCGCGGCCCTCCTGCTCCTCGGACTCGTCTCCGGTACGGGCGCCCGCGCGGCACCGGCACCGGCACCGGCACCGACGCCGACGCCGGCACCGTCCCCGGTGCCGACCCCCTCGCCCGCCCAGGCCGCGCTCGACCCGCGCATCACCGAGATCATGGGCAAGCCCGAGTACCGGCATGCCCAGTGGGGGCTCCTGCAGACCGAACCCGCCGACGGACGCGTGCTGCACAGCCTCTTCCCCGGGCAGTTCTTCATCCCCGGCTCCACCGCGAAGCTCTTCCCCGTCTCCGGCACCTGGCGCACCCTGGGCACCGACCACCGCTTCGTCACCCCCGTCTACGCCGTGGGACAGCGCACCGGCGCCACCGGCTCCACGCTCACCGGCGACCTCGACCTCGTCGCCCAGGGCGACCTCACCCTCGGCGGCCGCACCCGCCCCGACGGCACCGTCGCGTACACCGACCTCGACCACACCTACGCCAACGACTTCCCCGGCGCGACCCTCACCCCCGAGAACCCCCTCGCAGGCATCGACCAGCTCGCCCGCCAGGTCCGCGACTCCGGCATCACCCGCGTCGACGGCGACGTCATCGTCGACAGCCGCCTCTTCGCCCCCGACCCGGTCCTCGACCCCACCCCGACCCCGCTGATCGTCAACGACAACCTCATCGACCTCCTCACCATGCCCGGGGACCGCGCGGGCGCCGACGCCCGCCTGGACTGGCGGCCGAAGGTCGCCCCGTACGCCGTCACCTCCACGGTCAAGACCGTCGCCGCCGGAAAGCCCACGAACATCACCGTGACCACCGCCGACGGCGGCGCCCGGATCCGGCTCTCCGGCACCATCGCCGCGGACGCCCGGCCGCTGCTGCGCACCGCGCCCGTCACGGATCCGGCCGCGTTCGGCCGCAGCGCGCTCATCGAGGCCCTCGCCCGGGCCGGCGTACGGGTCACCGCGGATCCGGCCGGCCCCAACCCGGCGGGCCGGCTGCCGCGCGACTACGACGGCCGGCCGCGCGTGGCCGCGTACACCTCGCCCCCGTACGAGCAGTACGCCAAACTCATCCTCAAGGTCAGCCACAACCTCGGCGCCAACCTCGGCGTCTGCCTGATGGCCGTCTCCGCCGGCAGCACTCAGTGCGAGGACGGGTTCCCGGTGCTCGCCGCCTTCCTGGACCGGGCCGGCGTCGACCGCAGGCAGGTGGAGCTCATGGACGGCCGGGGCGGCAACCCCAACGACCGGGCCACGCCGCAGGCGCTCGTGCAGATGCTGGCGTACTGGCAGCGCACCCCGGACGCGCGCCTCTTCCGGGAGGCCCTGCCCGTCCTCGGCGTCGACGGCCTGCTGGCCGACAACTGCCGCAGCTGCCCGGCGCGCGGGAAGGTGTTCGCGAAGACGGGCGCGGCCGTCGGCGGGGACACCCTCAACGACCGCTTCGCCGTCGGCGGCATCACCATCGCCGGTTACCTCGACAAGGGCGGCGGCCGCTTCGACCCCTTCTACGCGGGCGTCACCGGCGCCGCCACCCCGACCGCCGACCTCGACGACATCCTCTCCGTCTCCAACGACCTCGCCCTCATCGCCGCCTACCTCCAGGAATCCCCCTGACGCGGTGAGGGGGGTGAGGCCGGTGCGGGGGCCTCGTCGAGGAAGCCGCCCGACTGGTGCTGCCACAGCTTCGCGTACGTGCCCCCGCAGGCCAGCAGCTCGTGGTGCGTGCCCTGTTCGACGATGCGGCCCCGGTCGAGCACGACGAGGCGGTCCATGTGGGCCACCGTGCTCAGCCGGTGCGCGACCACGAGGGCCGTCCGCCCCTCCATGAGCCGCCACAGCGCCTCCTGTACGAGGATCTCGCTCTCGGAGTCCAGGGCGCTGGTCGCCTCGTCCAGCAGCAGGATCGGCGCGTCGCGCAGGATCGCCCGGGCCAGCGCCACCCGCTGGCGCTGCCCGCCGGAGAGCTTGACCCCGCGCTCGCCGACCATCGTGTCGAGGCCGTCGGGCAGCGCGTCGGCGAACTCCGTGACGTGCGCCGCCTCCGCCGCGCGCCGGATCTCCGCCTCGCTCGCACCGGGCCGGGCGAACGCGATGTTCTCCCGCAGGGTGCGGTGGAACATCGCCGGGTCCTGCGGCACGTACGCCATCAGGCCGCGCAGATCGCGCTGGCGCAGCCTGGTGATGTCCCGGCCGCCGATCATGATCCGGCCCCCGTCGATGTCCGTCATCCGCAGCAGCAGCCGGGTGAGCGTGGTCTTGCCGCCGCCGGACCGGCCCACGAGCCCGATCTTCGCCCCGCCGGGCACGTCCAGGTCCAGCCCCTCGAAGAGGGGCTCCGCGCCCGCGTGGGCGAAGTCCACCTTCTCGAAGCGGACCTCGCCGGCCCGGGCGGGCTCGGGCGCCGGCTCCGGGGACTGCGGGTCGCGTACGGTCGGCGGAGTCAGCAGCAGCTGCGTGAACTGCGCCGCCTCCGTCATCGAGCTCTCCAGCCGGCGGTAGATCTGGTTGAACTCGAACATGATCCGGGTGGCGTTGGAGAAGTACGTGAACGCCACCACGACCGCCTCCACCCCGTGCCCGCCCCCGCCGCCGCGCCCGGCGACCGTGACGGCGATCAGCAGCCCCAGCGCGTTGGTCACCACCGACATCGGCGCGACGACCGTGTCGATGCGCAGGTTGCCGTAGTCCCAGGACCGCAGCGTGAGCGCGCGCGACTGGGCGACCCGGGACCGGTGCTCGGCCGCCTCGCGCTCCTCCGCGGCGAACGCGCGGACCGTGTCCATGTTCATCAGGCTGTCGGAGACGTGCCCCGACACCCGCGCGATCGCCTCCTCGCGCCGGTCGACGAGCGCCTGGCGGCGCCGTACGAGCGGGAACACGCAGCCCCCGGTCACCGCGATCATGGCCAGGAGCGCCACGACGAGCAGCGGTTCGTAGCGCCACAGCACCACCGACCCGAACAGCAGCGGTACGAACCGTCCCACGACCGAGAAGGTCAGCGCGTCGACGAACTCCTCGAACCGGGAGGCGAAGCTCAGCACCCGCTTGGTCAGCGACCCGGCGAAGTTGTCGTGGAAGAACGCGGCGTCCTTCGCGAACAGTTCGTCCATGCCGGTGACGTACAGCCGCTCGATGCCGAGGGCGTCGACCCGGTTCAGACAGTGCAGGCCGAGGCGCCAGGCGCCCTCGGAGAGCAGCAGGACGGCGCCGAACCCCAGGACGTACGGGAGCGTGACGCCGAGGCCCGTACCCGTGCCCGCTCCGGCCGTGTCGTCGGCGATGCGGCCGACCAGCTTGGCGACGACCAGCGGGGCGATGTAGCTGATGCCGATGTTGCCGATGGCGGGCAGCAGCATGGCGGGCGCGGTCAGCCACCGCATCCGTGCCAACTCCCGTCCGTAGTAGCGGAGTGCGAGGACCACCGGCCCCTTGCCTGGCGGACCCCCTCGTGATGCGGACGCTTTCATGGCCACCCTACGTAGTCGCTCGGTTACGGAACCCGCAGTCTCCCGCGACGCCCTTCGTGCCGTCCAAGCGTTTTCCGTGTGGGTGACGACCAACGGTGGCAACCGCCGGTGGCAACCGTCGGTGACAGCTGTCGGTGGCAACCGTCGGCCTAGCCTCCCGGCGTGAACGTCACCGGCAGGGCCAGCGGCCCGCGCAGGCCGCCGGGGCGCCAGGGGATCTCCGCCGGCGGGACCGCGAGGGCGAGGCCGGGCAGGCGCCGCAGGGCGGTGCCGATGGCGATCTGCCCCTCCAGGCGGGCCAGCGGAGCCCCCAGGCAGTAGTGGATGCCGTGCCCGAACGCCAGGTGGGCGTTGTCCGCCCGGGTGATGTCCAGGCGGTCGGGGTCCGGGAACCGGCCCGGGTCGCGGTCGGCGACGGCCGAGCCGATCAGCACGGTCGCACCGCGCGGGACGCGCACGCCCGCGATCTCCACGTCCTCCCGCGCGAAGCGGGCGATGCCGGGGCTGACCGGGCCGTCGTAGCGCAGGAACTCCTCGATCGCGCCCGGCAGCAGGGCGGGGTCGGAGCGCAGCAGGTCCAGCTGGTCGGGGTGGGCGAGCAGCATGGCGATGCCGCCGGAGATCAGGTTGACGGTGGTGACGTAGCCGGCGGCCAGCAGCAGGAACACCATTGCGACGAGCTCGTCCTCCGAGAGCCGCTGTTCCTCGTCCCGGGCGGTGATCAGGGCGCTGAGCAGGTCCTCGCCGGGCTCCTCCCGCTTGGCGCCGATGAGCCCGGTGACGTACGCGCGCATGTGCCGCCAGGCCTCGTTCACCACGGCGGGGTCCGGCGGCTGCGCACCCCGCATGAGCATGCGGTCGGTCCAGCGCTGGAACTCGTGCCGCTCGTCCACCGGTACGCCGAGCAGCTCGCTGATCACCGTCACGGGCAGGGGCAGCGCGAAGTCCGCGACGAGGTCGGCGCTCCCCGCCGCAACGACCGCGTCCAGCAGCCGGTCCGTGACCGCCTGGACGCGCGGCCGCATCTCGGCCACCCGGCGGGCGGTGAACGCCTTGGAGACCAGCCGGCGCAGCCGCGTGTGGTCGGGCGGATCGCTGCGCAGCATGTTGCCGAGCATCGACTCGCGTTCCGTGCCGGGCAGCTGCTCCAGGAGCCGGGTGTCCGCGGCGTCCCGTACGTCGCTGCTGAGGCGGGCGTCCGACAGGGCCGCGAGCCCGTCCTCGTAGCGGGTGACCAGCCAGGCCTCCAGGGCCCCCGCGATGACGACCCGGCGCACCGGACCGTCCTCGCGCAGCTGCCGGTACAGCGGGAACGGGTCCGCGAGGAAGGCCGGGTCGTCGTACGGGAGAAGGGTCTGCCCCTCGCTCATGACACCTCCCGCACCGCGGAGCCGCCGCGCAGCGATTCCGCGGGCGGCCGCTCGCGCAGCGCCCCGTACCCGATGAAGTAGGCCGGGACCCGGTTCAGCCACCGCGAGTCGGTGACGAGCTCGGTCAGCCGCTTCGTCCGCCGGGGATGGCCGAACGGGGCCTCGCCGGCCATCAGCGGCCCGATGACCTGGGCGTGTGCCAGGCGTTGCATGCCCTGGGTGGCCACTGTCGTGGGCATGCGGCGGAGCTGGATGCGGCGTACGTCGTGCAGCCCCACCGTCCCCTCGCGAAGCGGGCGCACCAGGTGGCGGGCGGCGGCCACCGCGTCCTGCACGGCCAGGTTGATGCCGATGCCGAAGACCGGCGACATCGCGTGCGCGGCGTCGCCGATGCACAGCAGACCCGGCCGGTGCCAGCGGCGCAGCCGGTCCAGCCGGACGTCGAGGAGCTTGACCTCGTCCCAGGAGGCGACGGAGTGCGCCCGGTCGGCCAGCCACGGGACGGCGTCCGTGAACTGGGCCATGAACCGGTCCAGGCCCTCCGCGCGGCGCTCGGCGTCGGTCCCCTTGGGGATGAGCCCCGCGCACTGCCAGTAGTCCCCCCGGTCGATGAGCGCGCTGAAGAACCGCTCGCCCAGACCTCCCACGAGCCCGCTCGGGTCGCTCTCGTGGCGCGGCAGCCGGAACCACCAGGCGTCCATCGGGCACGGGAAGCTCTCCAGCCCCAGCTCGGGCAGTACCCGGGCGAAGGAGCCGCGGCCGTCGCAGGCCACGGTCAGCGTGGCCCTGAGCTCACCGGTGGTTCCGTCCGCGGTGCGGTACTTCACGCCCGCGACCCGGCCGCGTTCCATCAGGAAGGAGGTGGCCTCGGTGTTCATGTGCAGCCGGAAGGCCGGCTCCTTGCGCGCCTCGTCGGCGAGCAGGTCGAGCAGGTCCCACTGCGGCACCATCGCGATGTAGTTGTACTTGCCGTGCAGCGCCGCGATGTTCCCGACCGTGATGAGCGAACGGTCGGGCCCGATGGGCAGCTGCACCGAGGTCACCCGCCGCTGAGGCAGCTGGGCGAACCGCTCGGCGAGGCCGATGTCGTCCAGCAGCGACAGGGTCGACGGGTGCACGGTGTCGCCGCGGAAATCGCGCAGGAAGTCACCGTGTTTCTCCAACACGGTGACCTCCACCCCCGCCCGGGCCAGCAGCAGGGCCAGCACCATTCCGGCGGGCCCGCCTCCCACCACACAGCAGGCCGTACGCTCCACGGCAACCACTCCCTTCGCCGGCATCGGATAAGCCCCTCAGGACGTATACCGCACCCGCGGCGTCGCGGACGTCAACGGCGAAGACGCGCCGCGCGGGAGAAGCCGGTACTACCGGCCGGGCGTCCGGCGCAGGACCAGGGTGACGAAACCCCAGCTCTCCCGGTACGTGCGCAGCCATTCGGAGCGGCGCGTGCCCGCCGTGTCGAGCACGTGGGAACTGTCCGGATCGTCGGGGTGGTCCAGCGCCCACGAGGCCAGCGACCCCCAGTTGGACCACTCGTACGCGTCCAGCTCGGCCCGCGAGCTGACGTGCCCCTCGACGGGGGTCCAGCCGTCGGCGGCGATCCGGTCCACGGTGGTCGCGAGGTCGGCGAACTCGCCGAGCATGTCGACGGCTTCCCGGGAGGGCGTGCGCTCCCAGAACCCGTCGCCGATGACGACGCGGCCGCCGGGGGCCAGGTGCTCGCGGGCCGCCGCCAGGGTGGGGAGCAGCCCGCCGAAGGCGTGCGTGGACCCGACGCTGAGGACCAGGTCGAACGGGTGCGCGGAGGTGAACGCCTCGGCCTCCGTCCGGTGCAGGGTCAGGCGCTTCTCGAGGCCGCGCTCGCGCGCCGCCTTCCCGGCCAGCGCCAGGCCCTCGGGGGAGATGTCCACGCCCTCGGCGCGTACGAGCGGCTTGGCGGCCAGCGCCCTCAGCAGCCACTCTCCGCTGCCGCACCCGAGGTCGAGGACGCGCTCGTCGCCGCGCGGGAGCGCGCGGTCCAGCAGCCGGCGTACGGACTCGTCGTCGAGCGGGGCCTTGATCGGGTGGTTGCTGTGGGCGATTTCGGAAATCTGTTCACGGTTCATTGGGGGGCAGCCTCTCAGCGGAACCCGCCGAGCGCACTTCGATTTCAAGGAGCCTTCGGCCAGAACCGTCAGGGGGAGGAGGGCGCACGCCACGCGGCCATCTGCTCCCGGAAGTTCGGGCAGCCGACGATGTCGGTCCTGCTGCACTGCAGGGCGTGGGTCAGCAGCTGGTGGGCGTGGTCGAGGTCGACCAGGCGCTGCTCGATCTCGGCGACCTTCGTACGGATCATCGCCTGCCGGCGCGGCCGGTCCTGTTGCAGCTCGCGGATCTCGGCCAGGGTCAGGCCCGCCTGCTGGCACTTGCGCAGCAGCACGATCCGCTCCACGGCGCCCGCCGGATAGCGCCGCTGCCCGCTCTGCCGCTCGGGCTGGGGGAGCAGCCCGTGGCGCTCCCAGTACCGGATGGCCGAAGCGGGCACCCCGGAGGCCTCCGCGAGTTGCCCGATGGTCATGAGCACGTCCGCCCCCGCCCCTTCCGCCCTGGTCGCCGGCCCTCTGTGCGCCGACGTTTGACTTGAACCTTAGTTCAAGTTGAAGAGTGGGCCGCGTACGGGACGGCCGCCCATCCGGGGCCGCCGGCCACGGCATGGGGAGACGAGGACATGACCACGACCACGACGACCACGACGACGACCACGACTGCGACCACGGCCGCCACCACGGACGTACGCCCGGTCCGGGACGAGGCACACCAGCTGGTGGAGGCCTCCCGGCGGCTCTTCGAGGCCGGGGTGATGTCGCACTCCGGCCACGCCAACCTCAGCGTCCGGCTCGATGCAGAGCGCTTCATGCTGACCCCGGGCTTCGTCCGCGATCTGCGGCCCGAGGACCTGGCGACCGTGAGCCTCGACGGGCAGGTCCTCGAAGGGGAACTGCGCTCCGTCAGCACGGAGATCATCGCCATGCACAGCGCCGTCTACCGTGCCCGCCCGCAGGCCGGCTCGGTCATCCACACCCACTCGCCCTCGGCGACGGCCTTCGCCGTGGCCCACCGGCCGCTGCCCTGCCGCACCGAGCCCATGCTGCGCTTCGGCCAGGCCGAGGACGTGCCGGTGGTGCCGTGGGGGCCGCGCGGGTCGGACGTATCCGTACGGGGCGTCGTCGACGCCCTGACGCAGAGCCCGACGACCGCCGCGGTCCTGCTGGCCAACCACGGCCTGCTGGTGTTCGGCCCCGACCCGGCGGACACCGCCCACCTCGTGGTGGCCATCGAGGAGAGCGCCGAGGCGGAGCTCTCCGCCGCCGCGATCGGCGGGGCCGTGGACTTCCCCGCGGGCGCGCTGGAGAGCGTACGGGCGTCGATCGCGCGGGTGGCGTCGTGACGGGGACGGACGAGGACCTCGCCCGTCGCGCCGAGGCCGTACGCGACCGGCACCGCACCACGCTCGGCGCCGTCCCGGCCGGAGTGGAGGCCCGCCTGGGCCTGGCCCTGGCCCACGGCCGGCTCCACACGGAGGAGGCGCTCGCCGAGCTGCGGCACATCGTGCTGACGGACAACGCGCTCGGGGCGCGCGTGCAGCAACTCGTCCACTTCGGGCAGCTCCTGGCCCTCGGCCGGGCCGATCCGGCACGGATCCACGCCCGGGGAGCGCTGCACGCGGGCGCCGGCGTCGCCGACCTCATCGGGGTCGCCGAGACCGCGCTCATCACCGCGGGGGTCCCGGCGTACGCCCTCGGCATCGAGACGATCGCCGGACTCGTCGAAGCAGAAGCGGAAGCAGAAGCAGAAGCGGACGCACACGGGGAAGCACACGTGGAAGCGGAAGCCGAAGCTCAGTCAGGCAAGCGGCTCTGAGGCCCAACTCCCGTGGCAGGCAAGGGGAGAGAGCCCCCGCCCGGCGCGGGGCAACCGGCCCCCCCACGCCCGGGCCGGGTTTCCGGCCGGGGCATCCTAGGGGGTTCCAGGAGGCGTCCGGTGCTGGGCCGGACGCCCGATCCACCCCGAGCGCCACGGAGAGCACGATGTACCCGAGCATCCGCACGATCACCTTCGACTGCACCGGCGACCCGTACGACCTGGGCCTGTTCTGGAGCGGCCTGCTGGGCCGCCCCCTGGCCGACGACGACAAGCCGGGCGACCCGGAAGCGGTCATCGAGGACCCGCAGGGCGGTCCCACCCTCCTGTTCGTACGGGTCCCCGAGGGCAAGGAGGCCAAGAACCGCATCCACCTCGACCTGAAGCCGCACGGCCGCACCCGCGAGGAGGAAGTGGCCCGCGTGCAGGCCCTCGGCGCCCGACTGGTCGCCGACCATACCCGCCCCGACGGCGGCGGCTGGGTCGTCCTCGCCGATCCCGAGGGCAACGAGTTCTGCGTGGAGCGCGGGGAGCTCGGTTGATGGGGCACGCCGATCCTGTGGCGGGCGGCGCCGCCACCGGGGGATCGCGGTGGCTCAAGCGCCTCACCGTCCCCGGGGCGCCGTCCCCGCAGCCCGCCCGCGCCCGCATCGTCTGCCTGCCGCACGCGGGGGGCGCAGCGACCGCCTACCAGGGCTGGGCCCGGCACCTCCCGGCGGCGGTCGAACTGCTCGCCGTCCAGTACCCCGGCCGCCAGGACCGGCTGGCCGAGCCGTGCAGCGAGACGATGGAGGAGAGCGCCGGCGCCGCCGCCGCGGCCCTCGCCGAACTGCCCGTACTGCCCACCGTCGTCTTCGGACACAGCATGGGCGCGCTCGTCGCGTACGAGACCACCGTGCGGCTCGGCCGGCAGGCTCCGCACGCCGCCCCCGTGCACCTGTTCGTCTCGGGGGCCTCGGCCCCGCACCGCGACCACGAGGACCTGCCCGCGCTGGACGACGAGTCGCTGATCGCCTACAGCCGCCGGCAGGGCGGCGCCCAGCCCGAGGTGTACGACATACCCGAGCTGCGGGAGCTGCTGCTGCCCTCGCTGCGCGCCGACTTCCGCCTGCTGACCGACTACCGAGGGGTCCGCGAGCGCGCACGCACGGACGTCCCGGTCACCGCGTTCGGCGGAGACGGGGACGCCGGCTGCCCGCCCGAGGCGCTGGCGGGCTGGGGCGAGTTGACCACGGCGGAGTTCACCACGCGAGTGTTCCCCGGGGGCCACTTCTACCTGCAGGGGCGCGAGGAGCAGCTGACGGCCCTGGTGGCCGGGGCCCTGGGCGCCCCGGCCGGCAGGCCGGCTCCGTAGCCGAAGCGGACCGGGTCCGCCCGCGTTCGCCCGCGTACGCCCGCGTCCGTCCGCGTTCGCCCGCGCGCAGTCCCGCCTCGCGGCGGCTGTGCGCGGGCGAGGCGTCGCGCCGCGCGCGGCAGCCGCTGCGGCTCGGCCCGGGGCCCCGCGCATAGCGTTCACTCACCATCCAATGCAACGAATGCATGACTGACGTTGCGTTAAATGCATAGCCGTTGCAACGATATTGCGGCTCTGAGCTGCATTGATGTCAATGCGACGCAACGAACTCGTTGCGGGATTCGTGAACGCTACGTAGCTTTTCCTTCATCGGAAACAGCAATCGCACGCAACGGGAGCCCGTCATGCAGAAGTTCGAAACCGCCGCCCCGATCGCCGCCGTCCTGGACGTCGCCGCGGGACGCATCCAGCTCATCGCCGCCGACCGCACCGACACGGTGGTCGAGGTCCGGCCCGCGAACGCTTCGAAGAGCCGCGACGTGAAGGCCGCCGAGGAGGTCGAGGTCTCGTACGCCGACGGCGTCCTGCGGATCGGGACCCCGGCCGCCGAGCACCGGATGTTCGGCCCCTCCGGGTCGGTCGAGGTGACCGTCCGACTCCCCGCCGGTTCCCGGGTCGAGGCGAAGACGGCCGCGGTCGAGTTCCGCGGGGTCGGGCGGCTCGGCGAGATCGCCTTCGAGGGCGCACAGGGCCTCGTCAAGATCGACGAGGCCGCCGGTGCCCGCATCGTCCTCCAGGCCGGCGACGTGGCCATCGGCCGCCTGGTCGGCCCGGCCGACATCAGCACCCAGAAGGGCGACCTGCGCATCAACGAGGCCGTGCGCGGCGCGGTCGTACTGGTCACCCAGTCGGGCGACATCGAGGTCGGCGCCGCCCGCGGCGTGTCCGCCGCCCTGGACGCCGGCACCGCGTACGGCCGGATCCACAACGCGCTCGGCAACGCGGACGCCGCCACCGCCGCCCTGAACATCCGGGCCACCACGGCCTACGGCGACATCACCGCCCGCACCCTCTGACCCGACACCCCTCGAAGGAGCACCCGTCATGGCGAAGAACAGCACTCCGGCATGGGCCGGCATGGTGTCGGTCGACGACACCGCCCTCGCCGTCACCGACACCGGCGGTCCCGGCATCCCCGTGCTCTACCTCAACGGCCAGTTCGCCACCCAGGGTTACTGGCGGCGGGTCATCACCGAACTGGGCCCGGACTGGCGGCACATCACGTACGACGAGCGCGCCCGCGGCAAGAAGTCCGGTCGCTCCGCCGACTACTCCTTCGAGGCCGCGGTCCGCGACGTCGACGCCGTCCTCGCGGCCAGGGGCGTGGACCGGGCGCTGGTGGTGGGCTGGTCCTACGGGGCGGTCGTCGCCGCGCACTGGGCCGGCCGGAATCCGGGCCGGGCCCTCGGCGCGGTCCTGGTCGACGGCGCGGCCCCGTACGACTGGCTCGACGAGGCCATGGAGCAGCGGATCCGGAAGCTCTTCCGGCGGATCGGCTGGTTCGCCCCGCTGCTGCGCCCGACCGGCCTGACCCCGCGGATGACCGCGGAGGAACAGGCGGACAGCAACATCGAGCTCGGCAGGCTCTCCCGCGAGCGCGAACTGGGCCCCGTCCTGGACGGCATCACCGTCCCGGTGCGGTACGTGCTCGCCTCGGGAACCTCCTTCGGGAGCAAGGGCGAGGAGCAGGAGAAGATCCGCGCCGGGCTCGCCCCGGTCTTCGAGCGCAACCCGAACATCCGGCTCGGCGCGAAGGTCGACAGCAACCACGGAGCGATCCTGAAGAAGGACTTCCGGGCCATCGCGGACTCCGTGCGCGAGGTCGCCGCCCTCGAACGCGGGAGCCGCTGACCCCGCTGACCCCGAGGGAGCCGCTGACCCCGCTGTACCCGATGAATCCGCTGAAGCCTTCGCGCAGGTGCCCGACCGCGTCGGCCCCGCGCTCAGGCCTTGTCGTCCGAGGGCGGTTCGGGCTTCGTGTGCAGGATCTCGCGGGCATGGTCCGCGGCGCGCGTGATGCTCTCGGAGATGAAGTCGACGAAGCGGGCGATGTTCTCCAGGCGGGCGGCGGCCGGGGAGTCGGGGCCCAGGACGGTGACGCCCTGCCGGGCGATGTCGCCGAGGTGGGCGGTGGCGCGGGCGCTGGCCATCGTCGACTGGTACAGGACGTCGTCGTCCACGACGTAGCGCTCGCGGCGGCGTTCGTCGCGCTCGCGTCGGATGAGGCCCTGGCTTTCGAGGAACGTGACCGCCTTGGAGACGGAGGCCGGACTGACCTGGAGGCTCGCGGCGAGCTCGGAGGCCGTGAGGCTGCCGGCGTCGGTGGTGTAGAGGCCGGCCAGGACCCGGGCCGTCATCTTCGGCAGCCCCGATTGCATGAAGACGGTGGCGAACACCTCCTCGTACTCGCGCACCGCCTCGGCGTCGCGGCCGTGGGCCTGCGCGGACGTCCCCGGTCCCTGGGGGGCGGCCTTTCGGCGCCGGTGGGTGCGGCGTTCGGTGGCGCGGTGGGCCAGGTCGGCGCGGTACGCGGTGGGGCCGCCGTTGCGCATCACCTCGCGCGTGACCGTCGAGGTGGGGCGTTCGAGACGTCTGGCGATCTCCGCGTAGGCGAGCCCGTCGGCCACCCCCAGCGCGATCTGCTGGCGTTCCTGCTGGGTGAGCCTGCCTCCCGGCATCACGGCCTCCTTTTCCACCACGGTTCCTCGGTGCCTCCAGCATAGCGTTCACTGCTCATCCAACGCAACGAATGCGATATCTGACGTTGCGTTGAAAACGGAACCGTTGCAACGATGTCCAGTGCCTGAGCTGTATATATGCCATCCATGCGCAACGAACACGTTGCGCATTATGTGAACGCTACGTAGCGTTTCCTCTGTCAGAAACCACAGTCGCAAGCAACGGGAGCCCGTCATGCAGAAGTTCGACACCGCCGCACCGGAACACCCGGAACGTCCGGAACTGCAGAAGGCCATCGAGGCGTTCGTCGACGCCGGCTTCGCGGGAGTGCAGATGCGGGTGCACGACGAGCGGGGCGAGTGGGTCGGCAGCGCCGGAGTGCGCGCACTGGGCGGGAGCGCCAAGCCGCCGGCGGACGGGCACTTCTGGGCGGGCAGCGTCGCCAAGACCTTCACCGCGACGGTGGTGCTGCAACTGGTGGCCGAGGAGCGGATCGCGCTGGACGCCCCCGTGGCCGACCACCTGCCCGAGCTCGGACTCGACCGGCGGATCACCGCGCGGATGCTGCTCCGGCACACCAGCGGGTTGTTCAGCTACACCGGCGAGTACCACGAGGACGGCACGGTCGTGCCCGGGATACCCGCCACGGGCAAGGAGTGGTTCGACAACCGCCTGCACGCCTACGACCCGAGCGAGCTCGTGGCGCTGGCGCTGTCCAAGCCGGCCCGCTTCGAGCCGGGGGCGGGCTTCGGCTACTCCAACACCAACTACACCCTCGCCGCCCTGCTGGTCGAGCGGACCGTCGGCCGCTCGTACGGGGAAGAGGTGCGCCACCGCATCCTGCGGCCCCTCGGACTGCGCGACACCGTACTCGGCGCCGGCGAATCCGAGCTCCCCGAACCGCACGCGCACGGCTACTACCGCTACCAGGACGCCGGGGAGTGGAAGGTGGCCGACGTCTCCCGGCAGAACCCCTCCATGCTGTTCGCCGCCGGTGACGCGATGACGACGACCCGGGACCTCCACGTCTTCTTCTCCGCGCTGAACGGCGGCAAGCTGCTGCCGGCCCCGCTGCTGGCCGAGATGCGCACCCCGCACGGGGAACTGGGCTACGGCCTCGGCCTGTTCGTCCAGGACCTCGGCCCGGACCACGGCGGCACCGTCTACCACCACAACGGCGGCGCCCCCGGCGGCTACGGAGCCCTGATGTACAGCACGCCCGACGGCGCGAAGACCCTGACCGCCGGCCTGACCACGGGTGACTCACCGACCGACCCGGCGCAGTCCTTCCCCCGGGCCCTGGATGCCCTGGTCAAGCAGGTCTTCACCCCCGTCCGGCCCCGGGCCTGACCCCGGGCCTGACCCCGGGCCTGACCCCGGGCCTGGCCCCGGCGGATCACGGGGGCCGGGGCCGGTCAGTGCGGGCGGAGGCCGTCGAAGACCACCTCGAAGATGCGCTCCCGGGCTGCCGGGTCCTCGCCGAGCTGCTCCAGCATGGTGCCCGTACCGACCAGCAGGGCCAACAGTTCCGGCAGGCGCAGCTCCGGGCGGACCGCCCCGGCCCGCTGCGCCCCGGACAGCAGTCCGGCCAGCCGGGCCTGGATCTCCTCGGTCGGCGCCCGCAGGGCCGCGTGCACGTCCACACCGGCCGCCGCGAGCGCGTGGGCGAACTCGTTCTTGCCCGCCGACTGTTCCACCACCAGGCGGAAGCAGGCGAAGAAGGCACCGGCCGGATCGGTCCGGTCGGCCAGGCGCGCGGTCAGGGCCGCCATCTCCTCCAGCCGCCGCACCATCACCGCCTCCAGCAGGGCCTCCTTGGTCGGGAAGTGCCGGAAGAGCGTGCCGACGCCGACCCCGGCGGCCCGGGCGATCTCCTCGGTCGGTACGCCGACGCCGCGCGTGGTGAACACCTCCGTGGCGACATCGAGCAACCTGGCCCGGTTGCGGGCCGCGTCCGCCCGCAGCGGGCGTTCCTGAGCGCCACTCATCCCTCTTCCGCCTTCCCTGTCCTGCCCTGCCGCCCGACGCCGTCACCGACGCCGGATGCCGGATGCGGCGGATCACTGGACAACCGGAGTCGCCAGTCCGTATCGTCGAAAACGGAGCCGCTAGTCCGATTCTAGTGACCGATCCCACCGGAGGTCGACCATGCCCAAAACGCTGTCACCGCGAGAGGTTTCCCGGACGCTGCTGGAGCGTATAGGGGAGGGGCGGTACTCGGAGCTGGCCGAGCTCTATGCCGAGGACGCCGTGGTGGAGACCGTCTTCGAGCCGGTCGGGCCGCGCCGGTTCGAGGGCCGCGCCGTGGTCGAGGAGCGCTTCGCGGCGGTAGCGGCCGGTTCGCCCGTGGAACTGACCCCGGAGAACGTCGTGGTACGGGAGACCGACGACCCGGAGGTGGTCGTCGCCGAGTGGGACTACAAGGTCCGCCACCGGGTGACCGGACGGACCTTCGAGGCCGCCAACATCCAGGTCCTGCGCGTCCGCGACGGTCTGATCGTCTCCAGCCGGGACTACCACGACCACCTGGCCCTCGTCATGGCGGGCGGCCACCTGCCCCGACTGGTGCAGGCGCTGGAGGCAGGGCAGCGGGAGGAGTAGGCCCCCGGCCCGGCGGCCGCGGTCCCGGCCGCGGCCGCCGGGCCGGGGCGGGCCGCGGCGGCCGTCAGCTCCAGCGCACCAGGGCGGTCATCGCGGCGAGGTCGTCGGGGTACGGGGCGCGGTGCCAGGAACCGTCCTCGAACCAGTAGACGCACTCGATCCCTCGGCGTCCCGGGTCGCCACGGCGAACGCGGCCCAGCGCGCCCACAGCAGGGCCGCGTCCGGAAGGTCCTCCGGCCGCCCCGGACGATGGATCCTCGTACCCATGCCCACCCCGTGTCCCCCGGCCCATGCCTGCGGTCACAGACACTGTCGGCGGCCGGGGCCGGTTCCCCCGCCGGCATGGACGTGAGGGTGGCGCGGCGGGATGCTCGTCTCGGCGCCGGATGGATGTAAGCCCGCTGTAAAGGGCGGCGGACCGGCCTGCGATGATCGTGGACGCAACAACGGGCCAGAGGAGAAGAAGCAAGTGAACAGTCGCCGGATCTCCCGTGCCATACCAGTACTCGTGCTGGCCGGACTGCTGCTGAGCCCGCAGGCCCAGGCCCAGGCCCAGGCCCAGGCCCAGGCCCAAGCCCAGGCCCAAGCCCAGGTCCGGACCCAGACCCAAGCCCAGGCCCTGACCGCACCGGCGGCCGCGGTGCTGCTCGCGCCCCAGGGCGCACCGGCCCTTGCGCCCCCCGCCGGTCTCCGGCACTCGGCCGCCGACTCCGCCACCCTCGTCGACAGCGACAAGAAGAAGGACAAGGGCAAGGACAAGAAGAGCAAGAAGAGCAAGAAGAAGAGCTTCTTCAAGAAGTTGGGCACCGCCGCTCTCATCGGAACCGTGCTCGTCGTCCTGCTCGTCATTGCCGTCGTCGTCGCGATCGTGTTCGCGGCCCGGCGCCGCCGCAGGGAGGCGTGAGCGGCCCTTCGCACGGGCCAGACGTACGGCGATTGCTCCCTGTCGGGTGCACACAGGGAGGGGTGAGCGGCGTGTTCGCCGTGGACGTGAGGGACCGGGCGAAGGCCGTCGGCGCAGGCGCCGGGGCGCCGGCCCCACCGGTGATGTCCCCGCGCGGGCTGGTGGACCTGCGGGGACAGGGTGGCGGACCGGTCCTGATGTCGTACCCGGCGGGCGCCGTGGTGGTGGTGTCCGGACTGCCGGGCAGCGGCAAGAGCACCCTGCTCCGCCGCTGGTCGGCCGTGGCGCCCGTCGTCGACCCCCGGGCCTCCCACGTCGCCTGCGAGACGGTCATGCCCGCATGGCTGCCGTACGCGGTGTACCGCCCGTGGGCGCGGCTGCGCCACTTCCATCGGCTGTACGCCGCAGTCCGCTCCGGGGGGCCGCTGCTGGTCCACGACTGCGGCAGCCGGACCTGGATGCGGCGATGGCTCTCCTGGACGGCGGGGCGCCGCGGCCGTGAACTGCACGTCGTCCTGCTGGACGTCGGAGCCGCCGAGGCGCTGGCCGGCCAGCGGGCGCGGGCCCGCTGGGCCTCGCGCCGCGTGTTCGCCCGCCACCGGCGGGGCCTGGCCCGACTCCTCGAAACCCTCCGCCTCGACGGCCCGGCCGCCGTTCGGGAAGCGGCTTCGGTGGTCCTGCTCGACCACGTCTCCCGCGAACGCCTGTCGGCCGTCGAATTCACCCCGCCCCCACCCCCGGCGCCGCACACGGCCACCGAGCCCCAGGCGGTCGGTCCCGCAGCGGATCGAGCAGAAGCGGAGCCGCGCCTACCGGCCGAGAGGGAGCGATTTCCCTCCCTCTGAAGGGAGTTGGGCGATCGGGAAGGGGGGGGCACCTGCCGGCAGGCGGAGGCGGCGTACCAGAATCGTGATCACGCCCACGTCCTCCCACACACTGACCTGAGGTGCCATGCCCACGCTCACGCTGCCATCCCCACGGTCCCCCGAAGCCCTCCCGGACGGCTTCGCCGCCACCGGAACCGGGGAGACCGGCGAAGAGCTCGACCGGTTCGCCCACACCTGTACGCGGCTGCTGCTCGGCACCGACGGGCTGACCACGCCCCTGCTGGAGGCGTGGGTCGGCTCCGCCGTCTCGGTCCGCCGCATGAGCCACCGCCCCGTCAGTGCCTGCGAGGCTCCCGCGGGCACGGCGGAGCTGCTGAAGGCCGGGCCCGACGAGGTCCTGCTGGAGCGGCGCTCCGTACTGGCGGCCTCGGACGGGACGGACCTCTCCCGCAACGTGGTCCTGGCCCGGCCCAGCCTGTCGGCGGCTGCCGAACAGTGCCTCACCGACCCGACGGCGCCGATCGGCCGGATGCTCCAGGCCGTCGGAACGGGATGGCGCCGCACCATAGTCGAAGTCGGCCTGCACACCTGGGGAGGCGTGCCCGCGGCCTACAAGGCGTACCTCCTGTGGCACGACGAGCAGCCGCTGGCCACCATCACCGAGCTGTTCAACCCGGACGTCGTCCCCGCCGCCCTGCGCGCCCCCCTGGCCCCGGCGGGCCGGTCGTGACCGCGCCCCGCCGCCACGTACAGGTGGCCATCGTCGGCGCCGGACCGGCCGGACTGGTCCTGGCCAACGTGCTGCACCGGGCCGGCGTCCCGGTCGAGATCCGGGAACGCTCCAGCCGGTCCGAGGTCGAACAGCAGGCCCGGGCGGGCCTGATCGAACACCGGGTCGTCGAGTACCTGCGCGCGCACGGGCTCGCCGACCGGCTGCTGGCCGAGGGCGGCCGGCACGACTGGTGCGAGTTCGTCTGCCTCGGGGAGCGGATCCGCATCCCCTACGGGGACCTCTCCGGCGGAGCCGGACACTGGGTGTACCCGCAGCAGTTCCTCGTGCGCGACCTGATCGCCTCGTACGAACGCGCCGGCGGCGTGGTCCGGTTCGACTGCCCCGCCCTCGAAGTGGACACCTCGGGCCCCCGCCCGCTCGTCCGCTGCCCGGACGACGCCTTGGAGGCCGAGTACGTCGTGGGCTGCGACGGCCCGCGCAGCACGGTCGCCCGGGCGTTCCCCGCCGACGCCGCCGGAGCCGTCGAACGGCGGTACCCGTACGACTGGCTGACCGTACTCGCCGAGGTGGACCGTCCCGTGGACGGCATCCGGTACGCGCTCCACGAGGCGGGTTTCGCCGGGATGATGCCGCGCACGCCCCGGCTGGCCCGCTTCTACCTCCAGGTGCCGCCGGAGGCCGATCTCGCGCACTGGACCGAGGCGCGCATCCGCGAGCAGCTGTCGCTGCGCCTGCAGTTGGCGGCGGGGGACCCCGAGCCGGGCGCGGTGACCGAGGTCGGCATGCTGCGGCTGCGCGGCCGGGTCCGCGAGCACGTACGGGCCGGCCGGCTGCTGCTGGCCGGGGACGCGGCGCACGTGCTGACGCCCTCGGGGGCCAAGGGGCTCAACCTGGCGGTGGCCGACGTCGCCGATCTCGCGGACACCCTGCTGGGCCGCGACCGCGCCGGCGCCGTCGACGAGGAGGCCCTGGCCGGCTACGACCGGCGCCGCCACCAGGCCGCGTGGACGACGCAGGAGTTCTCCGACCGGCTGCTGGACCTGCTGCACCTGCCGCCGGGAGACGCGGCGGAGTCCGCCTTCGGCCTGCGGCTGCGCCGCGAACGGGTGGCCCGCCTGGCGGCTCCGGGCCGGGAGGGCGAGTCCTTCGCCCGCGCCTACGGCGGGGCGGGCCACCTCCGCCCCGGACAGGTGCCGGCCCCTTAGCCCGTTCCCTGTTGTCTCGCAGCGGGTGGCGGGCCGCTGGTTCTTTGAGCCCAGGGGCCCGCCGGCGCCGGGCCGGTGCGGGACGCTGTTCGAGCTATCGTCACCAGATGTCTGAAGCTCCGGAGAAGTTCAACGCCGCGATGACCACCTGGCAGCAATGGCAGGACGCCCCCTGGGGCCGCCTGCGCTACGCGATCGCCGAGGCGAACCTGGCCCGTCACATCGACGGCCTGGGTGGCGGGCCACTGCGCGTACTCGACGTTGCCGGCGGCGACGGCGGCGACGCCATGCGCCTCGCCGGCCGCGGGCACCACGTCACCATCGTCGACCATGCGCCCGCCATGCTCGCTGCCGCGACCGAGCGGGCCTCGGCGGCGGGTCTGACGGAGCTGATCACCTGCGTGCAGGCCGACGTGACCGCTCTGCCCGCCGAGCTCGCCGACGGGGAGTTCGACGTGGTCCTGTGCCACAACCTCCTCCAGTACGTGGACGACGTGCCGGGCACACTCGCCACCGTTCTCGCTCCGCTGAAGCGCGGCGGGCTGTTCTCGGTGATGGCGATCAACCGGCACTCGGCGGCCCTGAACGTCGCCGTTCGCGAGATGGACCCGGCCGCCGCGCTGGCCGCGCTCGGCACCGATCACCTCCGGACCCAGATGTTCGATTCAACGCTGACGCTCCATACGGCCGAGGAGATCACCCCTCTTCTTCAAAACCTCGGCTGTCTCGACGTGCAGCACTACGGCATCCGCAGCTTCTGTGACTACATCACCGACGACGCGCGAAAGTACGACCCGGAGTTCTACGCCGACCTTGAGCGGCTGGAGCTCGCCACCAGTGCACGTCCGCCCTACATGCACACCGCGCGGCTCTTCCAGCTGACCGCATGGAACGGGACGCAGGAGGCCAGACCTTGAGGAACAGGCTCTGGAGGGCGTACCGATGACGGCGCGTCACCGGCGGAGCTCCGACGACGACCTAGCCGTCCCCCGGTGACGCGCCGGCGCCGGGCCGGGCCGGCCGGCCGGAGCGATGTCGGCGGAGGCATGGGGCCGAGCGCCTACGATGTCCGGCATGTCCGGTTCGTTTGGTGTCGCGTACGCCGCCTGGCGGCCGAGTGTGCGGCTGCGGGCCGGGGCGCGTGTGGTCCTGTGCGCCGCGGTGTCCTGGTACCTGTGCCGGTGGTGGGGCACGAGCACGGTGCCGGTGCCCGCCGCGCTGCCGGCGGTGCTGATCCTGCGCGAAGACGTGTACGCCTGGCCGCGCATGGGGTGGGAACGGCTGGCCGGGGTGGTCGTGGGCGTGGTGCTGAGCACCGTCGTACTGCACTGGCTGCAGGACCCGGCCTGGTCCTTCCCCGCCGTACTGGTCACCGGCTGCGCGGGCATGTACCTGATGGGCCGGCCCGGCGCGCCCAACCAGCAGGTGCTCATCACGGCCCTCATGGTGTACGCCACCGCCGTCCCCGGATACCCGCTGGCCCGCCTGGAGGAGAGCCTCGTCGGCATCGCCGTGGTCGTACTGCTCGGGCCGCTGCTGTGGCCGCCGGACCCGTACCGGTCGGCCGCGTCCGGGCTGGACGGCTACCGGGCCGACGTACGGGAGCTGCTCGACGGGATCGCCGGCCGGCTGGAGCGCGGCCTGGTGACGCAGGGCCCGTCGGCGCTGCCCGAGCAGGCGCGGATGTGGCTGCGGCCGCAGGCCGCGCGGGACGCCTTCGAACGGGCGGCGGCCGGCCGGCCGGTGCCGGGCCGCCGGGCGGGCCGGCTGCCGCCCGACGGACTGGACGGGCGGCTGGTGCTCGCGGTCCGGACCGCCCTCACCCTCCAGTACTTCAACGAGGAACTGCGCGAGCGTTCCCGCTGCGCGTCCGGCGCCCCCGAGCCCGCCCTGCGCGCCCTCGCGCCGCTCGTCCGGGCGACCGCCGCCGCCCTCGACGACGGGCTGCGCGGCGAGGACTTCACCGCGGAGCTCGACCGGGCCCGCGCCCTCGACCTGGCCCACCGCGCGGCCCACCCCGCCGGGCACGAGGCCGTACTGCGCGCGGGGCTCCAGCTGACCCACGAGGCCCTCGCCGACCAGGCCCCGCACGGCGGGACACCGCCGGTGTGAACCGTACGAACGACCCCGACCGCCCGGAGTATGACCGGACTGTCACAGGATCGGGTTCCGGGAACGGACGGGGAACCGCGTACATCTAGCCGGTCAGCGGGGCTTCTGCGGAGGCCCCGCCTGACGGAATCGGCAAGAACCGGCCGGGTCGGCCGGGGGTGAGTGCAAGGCGGGGCAGGAATGAAGGCGGTAGCGGTGGCGGGCGGTTCCCCGGACACTCCGAAGTCTGCGGAGGCGGAGGGGACGGAGCTCCCGGGAACGCAGAGCACGCCTCCCGAGGCCGACGGCTCGAACACCGCGGAACACCCGGAGCCCGAGACCCCGGCCGAGCCGGCGGCGGAGGCCGAGCCGGGGCCGGATCAGGAGTCGGAGGCCGAGCCGGAGCCGGAGCCGGAGCAGGAGCCGGAGCAGGAGTCGGAGGACGAGCCGGAGCCCGAGCCCGACACCGCCCCTGAGGCGGACAGCACCCGGGAGACCGCGCCCGAGGAGGATGCGCCCGAGGAGGACGCGTCGGCCGAACCCGTGGCTGCCGCGGACGCCGAGACCGAGACCGAGGCCGAGGCCGACGCCGCGGCGGAAGCCGGCTCCGAAGACGAGGACGCCCCGGCCGAGCCGGCGGCGAAGACGGAGGCCAGGCACGCACCCGAGGCGGTGGAGGCCGAGAACGACTCCGAGGCCGAGGAAGCCGGCGGGAAGGTGGCCGATCCCCGGGCGGCGGTCACGGACGGGGAGCCGGCCGAGTCCACCGCGACGGCCGGCGGTGACGGCCGGGAGGAAGACGCGCCCGAGCAGGATGACGAGGCGCCCGAGGAGTCCGCCGACGCGGGTCCGGACGCCGACGCGGGTCCGGACGCCGACGCGGGCACGGACGCCGACGCGGACCCGGAGGACCGGCCGGTGCCGTCCTGGGCACGGGACGACGAGACCGACGCGGAGCGCACCAGCCAGTTCGTGGCCCTGAAGGACCTGGACGCCCCGGCGGAGAAGTCCCCCTGGCCGCGCGCCGTACCGAAGAACCCCACCCCGGGCACGACTTCGGCCCCGGCCCCTGCCCCGGCCCCGGAGCGGACCCCGCCCGCGCCCCCGGGCCGTACCTCGGTCCGCACCCCGGCCGCCCCCCGGGCCGTACATCCGACCCCGGCCGCCCCCGCCGGGTCCGCCGTGCCGCCCGGCGTCGTCGAGCCCACCCGTGAGGTGCCGGTTCCGCCGCGGCCCCCGCTCGATCTGCTGGCCGAGCTCACCAACAACCCGCCCCCGCCCGAGACCCCGCGCCGCACCGCCGTGCGGCGCGTGAAGATCTGGACCCCGATACTCCTGCTCCTCGCCGGCGCGGCCATCGGCGGGCAGCTGCTGCGCCCGCTGCCCGCCCCCCGGATCGTCGCGGCCGAGCAGACGCACACCCTCGACGGACAGTTCTCCGTACCCTGGCCCGCCAAGGGCCAGGGCGCCGTACGCGTCCCCGGCACCGGCGACATCGGCAGCTTCGGCGAGCAGAAGCCCGTCCCGACCGCGAGCGTCGCCAAGGTGATGACGGCCTACGTGATCCTCAAGGGCCACCCGCTCCGCAAGGGCGAGGCCGGCCCCCAGATCGAGGTCGACGCGAAGGCGGTGGCGGACGGCAACTCGGACAACGAGTCCCGGGTCGAGGGGCTCGTCGCCGGTACGAAGTTCAGCCAGCAGGACATGCTGAAGATGCTCATGATCCCGTCGGGCAACAACGTGGCCCGGCTGCTGGCGCGCTGGGACGCCGGCGCCGACTCCGAGGCGGCCTTCGTCGCGAAGATGAACGCCGCGGCCAAGGAACTCGGCATGGAGAACACCACGTACACGGACCCCAGCGGTCTGGACTCCGCGACCGTCAGCACGGCCGCAGACCAGCTGAAGCTGGCCGAGGCCGTGATGAAGGACGAGGCGTTCCGTTCGGTGGTCGCGCTGCCGAGGGAAGAGATCAAGGGGGTGTCCAAGGCGCTCATCAACAACAACACCCTGCTCTCGGCCAACGGCCTGAGCATCCGCGGCATCAAGACCGGCTCCAGCACCCCCGCGGGCGGCACGCTGATGTGGGCGGCGTACAAGTCGGTCGGTGACGAGACCCCGCTGATCCTCGGCACGCTCATGGACCAGCACGCGGACGGCCCGGACCTCAACGGCGAGAACAGCCTGAAGCTCGTCCTGGCCAACAGCAAGAAGATCATCGAGTCGGTGCGGCAGGCGCTCGACGCGGCGCCGGTAGTCCGCAAGGGCCAGACGGTCGGCCACGTGGACGACGGCCTCGGCGGCCGTACCCCGCTGGTCGCCACGAAGGACCTGAACGTGATCGGCGTACCGGGCCAGCAGCTGAAGCTCACCCTGAACCCGGGCGCCTCCGGGACCCCGCACGCCGCGAAGGCCGGCACCGAGGTCGGCTCCCTGACGGTCGGTACGGGGGAGGGCGCGAAGAGCGTCCCCGTGGCGCTCGGAACCAGCCTGGCCGAGCCCTCCTTCACCACCCGGGTCACCCGCCTGCGCTGACCCACGGCGCCCCCGCGACACCGATGCCCGGTACGGAAGACATCCCGTACCGGGCATCGGCGTCGCTCGCCCGCCCCCGGGGGGCGTTCTGTGGACAGGGGCGGGCAGTGCTGGACAGCCCCGGCCCCCGCAGGGCCTGGAGAGTGGACACCGACCGGTACGAGCCTGTGGGCCAGGGACGCCGCCGACCGGGCGGCGCCCCCACCCCACCGGAGGAACATCCGCCATGACGTCCCGCGTGATCCGCACCCTGTCCGTCCTGACCGCCACGGCAGCCCTCTCCGCCACCGCCGCCGCCACCGCCTCGGCCTCCGCCTCAGCCACCGGCACGGCCACCGCAGCCCACGCCCCGCAGGACACCGCCCGGCGTGCGTCGCCGGGGATCGTCGCCGCATGGGCCCGTGCCTGGAACGGCACCGAACCCCGGGCACTCGGCGCCCTGTTCACCGCCGACGGCGTCTACACCGACGAAGCCGTGGGCGTCACCTTCCGCGGCCGGAAGGAGATCGCGGGATGGAAGGCGCGCGCCGACAGCATGATCGACAACGTCCAGGTCAGCATCCGCGCCACCCGCGTCGAAGGCGACCGCGTCACCGTCCGTTCCGTCTACTCGGGCCACCTCAAGGGCGCTCCCAAGCCCTTCGCCGTGCCGATGACCACCGTGCTCGAACTCGACCCGGACCACTGCCGGATCGCCTCCGACGAGGACCGGTACAGCCTGGCCGCGGTCCTCGCCCAGTCCGGCCTCCCCGCCGACTGGACCCCGCCCACCCCCTGAGCGCGTGCATCGGGCCGTTCCTGGTGCAGCTGGACGTGACGGTCGTGAACGTGGCGCTGCCCACGATCGGGGCCGATCCGGGCACCTCGGTCAGCGGCCTGCAGTGGGTGGTGGACGGCCACGCCGTCCCGTTCGCCTCGCTGCTGCTTGCCGGAGGTGCTCTCGGCGACCGTTACGGCCACCGCCGCCTGGTCCTGTGGGGTCTGGCCATTTTCGGCCTGGGCTCAGCCGTTTGCGGGTTCGCCCCGACAGCCGGCGTCCTGATCGCAGCACGGGCCGTGCAGGGCGTTGGGGCGGCGGCCCGGCTGCCGGCGACGCTCGCCGTCATCACGCACGCCTACCCGGAGAAGACGGAGCGGGCCAAGGCCATCGGCATCTGGGCCGCGGTCGCAGGACTTTCCCTGCCGCTCGGCCCCCTGCTGGGTGGTCTGCTGGTCGCCGGGCCCGGCTGGAGACGGGTCTTCCTGATCAATCTGCCCATCATCGCCGCCGCCCTCTACCCGGTACTCAGGACGGTCCCGCCCAGCCGCGGAGCCACGGCAAGACGGCTGGACATCCCCGGCACCCTCCTGGGCGCGCTCACCCTCACCGGCTGCACCCCGACGTTGATCGAGGGCGGACGTTTCGGCTGGGGCATGGCCCTCCTCGCCAACGCCGCCGCCTTCACCGCCGGCCTGCACCACGTCGCAGCAACCGCCGCCGCCGCCCTCTACCTCCTCACAGCCGCCGCGACCGCACGATGGCTCCCCGCCCACACGGAACACCCCGGACGGTCCTGACCGGCTCGCGCCCCGACGCCGGGCTTCGGAGCAGGTCACGCTTCCCCATTGCCAAGACTCGGGTTCTCAACCAGACAGTCGGAGTCCGGCTACGAAGGTGCGGATCGCGGTGGCGACTTCCAGGGGGCGTTCCTGGTGGGGCAGGTGGCCGGCGTCGGGGATGACGGTGAGCGTGCTGCCGGTGAGTGCGGCGAGCTCTTGCGGAACGTCCACCGGGACAGCGGAGTCGAGTGAGCCGTGGATGTACGTCAGGGGAACGGCAATGTCGGCCAGCCACTCGCGCGGGTCGCAGGCGATCTGCTCCTCCATGAGGTTGTCGATGTGCGGGGAGGCGTCAAGGATCTGACGTGCCGTCCACGTTCGCAGAGCCTCGGAAGAGTGCCGGGTGTACAGGCTGTCGGTGAATCCGGCGATGGCCGCGGCCCGGTCTGCGGCCATCGAGCCGAGCAGGCCGCGCAGCGGCTCGGGTCTCACATGGGCCCAGTGGCCCGGTCCGTCGATGACCACGATGCCGCTGAATCGACCCCCGTCCGTACGTGCCGCCTGGCACGCGAACAAACTGCCCACCGAACTGCCGACAAGAACAGGCCGTTCCAGGCCCAGACGGTCGACGAGCGTCCGAAGGTCCGCTGCGTTCTGCACGATGGTGTTGCCCCACGAGGTGCGGTCGCTGCGCCCGCAGCCGCGCCAGTCGTAGGCAATCAGGTGATGATCGGCCGAGAGGTCGGTGATGACACGGTCCCAGACCCGCAGGCTTGCTCCCCAGCCATGGATCAGGACGACTGCGTCCCCCTCGCCGGCCGTCTCGTAATACAGCTCGGCTCCATGGATTTCAGCGTGCGCCATGGCCCCACTCTGCCAGCGCCACGCCGTCTTGAGAGCGCGCGGCGCCGGCCATCGTGGTGAACCCCCGCGTCTCCTGGAGCAGGGTGCCGGTCTCGCTGCCGGCGACGAAGCCGCCGGCAGCGGAACAGCACGCTCCCGGCAGTGTCGCCGGGCCGATCCGCCGACGGCTGTTACTCGCCGTTCCAGAAGACGGTGACGACGTTCCAGCCGCCTTCGCCGAGACCGACGATGACCACCAGTTCGCCGCCGCTGGAGAGCCCGAGCATGTAGCGCCAGTTCCCGTTCTGCTGGCACGAGGCCTTCTTGGCACCGAGCCTGACGACCTTCTGGATGTCCTCGTCGGTCACCTTGCGCTCGTTCATGCGCTCGCGGGCGTGCTGGGTGATGCGGTCGTAGGAGCTCGGCGCGACATCCGAGTAGCAGCGGTTGGCCACTTCGTGTCCGCCGCGGACGGGCGGGCCCGCGGTGGTCGTGGCGGCCATCGCGGGGCCGGAGATCCCCATCACGGCGGAGGTGACGAGGCCGAGGGCCAGGAGCCGAAGGCGCTTCGAGGTGTTCACGGTGGTTCCTCTTCCGGGTGCTGTGCGCGCGGCCGGCCGGCCGCTGGGCACAAAGGTGCCCGGCGGCGGTCCACGTGTGATCAGCAGAGGATCAACGGCAGCCATCGGGGATGCGAGAGTGGGGGCCATGGATCGTGTTCCCGCAGACCCGACCGTCCTCCACCCGTTCCCGGACCAGCCGCGCGTGGTGCTGCTCAAGCCGCTGGTGACCTCGCCGCTGATCGAGGTGGGGGAGTACTCGTACTACGACGACCCGGACGACCCGACGGCGTTCGAGACCCGCAACGTCCTCTACCACTACGGTCCGGAGAAGCTGGTCATCGGGAAGTACTGCGCGCTGGGCACCGGCGTGCGGTTCATCATGAACGGGGCCAACCACCGCATGGACGGCCCCTCCACGTTCCCCTTCCCCGTCATGGGCGGCTCCTGGGCCGAGCACTTCGACCTGCTCACCGGACTGCCGGGCAAGGGGGACACCGTCGTCGGCAACGACGTCTGGTTCGGCTACGGCACCATGGTGATGCCCGGCGTGCGCATCGGCCACGGCGCGATCATCGCCTCCGGGGCCGTCGTCGTCGACGACGTCCCCGACTACGGCGTCGTCGGCGGCAACCCGGCCCGGCTCATCCGTACCCGCTACGACGAGGACGACGTCGCGCGCCTGCTCGCCCTCGCATGGTGGGACTGGCCCGCGGAGCACCTCACCGCACACGTCCGGACCGTCATGTCCGGCAGCGTCAAGGACCTCGAAGAGGCCGCACCACGCACCTGAGCCGGCCCGGATCCGGCCTGGGGCCGGACCGGACCCGTTCCGGACCCGTTCCGGACCCGGCCCGGGTCCGGACCGCGTGGACCACGTCCGCATCAGTGCCCGGCCACCGATCGATGCGCCACGGGGAAGTCGAAGTACGTGTCGGGGTACGTCTCGGGCTTGTACGTGAAGTGCCACCACTCCTCGGGCAGGTTGACGAAGCCCTCGCCCGCCAGGGTGCCCTTCAGGAACTGCCGGTTCGCCCTCTGGACGCCCTCGATCCGCGGGTCGTCGGTGTGCGCGAGGGTGTCGAAGCAGTCGAACCCGGTCCCCATGTCCACGGAGTCGTCGGGCCGCCGCTCGCCCTGCGGCGCGTAACAGGGCCGGACGGGTCGCGCCGGTCCGCCCACCGCTCCGGGGGATCCCAGCTCGACGATCGTCAGGTCCACCGTGCTGCCCCTGCTGTGGCCGGACTTCTCCGCGATGTAGCCGTCCGCGAACAGCCGGTCCTTGGCGACCCGCGGGTAGAACTCCGCCTTCATCCGCTCGTCATCGAGGTCCTTCGCCCACCGCGCGAAGTGGTCGACGGCCCGCTGCGGCCGGTAGCAGTCGTACACCTTCAGCGAATAGCCCCGCGGCAGCAGCTCCGCCTGTGCCCGGTGCAGCGCCTCGGCGGCCGGCCTGGTGAGAATGCACAGGGGCTCTCGGTAGCCGTCGATGCGCCGCCCGATGAAGTTGACCTTCGTGGCATAGCGCATGTCCTGGATGATCGAGGGGTCGACGGAGGACAGCGCGACGAAATCGGCCGGAGCCTTCGACGCCGGCGCGGCGTGCGCGACCGGGGTGAGGGACCCCAGGGACCCCAGGGACCCCAGGGACCCCAGGACCAGTACTGCACCGGCGGTGACGAGCGTGGGCGTTCGCTTCTTCATGGCTTCCGTTCCGGTTTCCGGTTCCAGGCCTGGATCGGCCTACGCCGGAGCGGTGCCCAGTACGTTGTCCACGTAAGCCGCGAGTGAGGAACGCAGACCCTCCGGTGTCGTCTTCTGCTCCTCGATCAGGTGGGTCACGAGGTCGGCGCGGATCGCGGCCAGCAGCGCGTGCGCGGTGAAATCCGCGTTGCGGACGCCGGGCACCTGCTCCAGTTCCGCGCGCAGCGTCGCGTGCCACCAGCCGTAGTGCCCGGCCCGGTAGGGGCTGCTGACCCCCGCGTCCTCCGCGGCCACCATCAGATGCCGGTTCTCGATCTTGAACCGCAGCGAGGCGTCAAGGAGCTTCAGCACCCGTTCCCGGGGCGAGGAACCGGCCTCGTCCCGGGCCTCCCGCACGGCCTGGTTCAGGGGTTCGAGGCGGGAGGCGATCACGGCGCCGATGAGGCCGGCGCGGTCGCCGAAGCGGCGGAAGAGGGTCCCCTTGCCCACGCCCGCGGCCGCCGCGATGTCGTCCATCGACACGCCGCGGGGGCTGCTGCTGGCGGCGAAAAGGGCATCGGCGGCAGCCAGGACGGCTTCTCGGTTGCGCTGGGCGTCCGCGCGCTCCGGGCGCTGGGCCACAGGTCCTCCTCGGTCTCGGGCCCGTCCGGGCCCCGGGAATCATATGCGGCCGCGTCACACGAGCGGCGGCTCGGCGGCGCTCGGAACAGCCGGACGGCGGGGCAGCAGCAGCGGGGTCGTCAGCAGCAGTACGCCGGCCAGGGCGATCGCCGTGCGCGGGCCGAGCAGCGTACCCAGCACCCCCCACACGGCGGTCAGCAGCGCGGTCGAGGCCTTGGTGGTCACCGCCCAGGCGGACAGCGTACGGGTGACCTGGTCGGCGGCCGTGAGCCGCAGGCGGCAGGTGGCCTGGACGGGGTTGAAGACCCCGCAGCAGAGGATCAGCCCGAATTCGACGCCCATCACCAGCACCAGGCCCCCGGTCCCCGGCCCCACGAACGCCAGGCCCACGGGCCACAGAGCACGCAGCGCCCCGGCCCGGGCCAGGACCTCCCGCTGCCCGAACCGCGCCACCAGCGGTCCGGCGAGCCGCGAACCGAGCAGCCCGCCGATCGAGGGCAGGGCGAAGGCGAGGCCGTACTGCCACGGCGCGAACCCGAGCCGGCCGACCATCAGGACGGCCAGCAGCGGCTGGACGGCCATCACCAGCCCGTTGAACAAGGCGGTGTTGAAGAACAGCGGCCGCAGCACGGCGTCGGCGAGGACGTACCGCCAGCCGTCGAGCAGCTCCCCGGCCCGCAGGCGCGCCCCGCCCCCCGGGCGCTCCGCGGGCGGCGGCTCGTGCCCGCCGATCGCCCGGATGCCCAGGGCCGAGAGCAGGTGGCTGACCGCGTCGGCCGCCACCGTCACCACCGGGCCGAGGAGCCCGATCGCGGCGCCGCCCAGCGGCGGGCCGATGATCGTGGTCGTCCAGGCCGTGGACTCGAAACGGGCGTTCGCGACGAGCAGGTCCCCGGCCGGCAGCAGCGTCTTCAGGTACGCGCCGGAGGCGGCGCGGAAGGTGATGTCGGCCGCCGCGACGACGACCGAGACCAGCAGGAGCTGAACGAAGGTGAGCACGCCGAGCGCGAACGCGGCGGGGACCGTCAGCAGCGCCGCGCCCCGTACGAGGTCCATCGCGATCAGCACCGGCCGCTTGCGGCGGAACTCCACCCACGGGCCGAGCGGCACCGCCACCGCGGCGCCCACCGCCGCCCCCACGGAGGCGAGCGCGGCCACCTCGGCCGGTCCGGCGTCCAGCACCCGGATGGCGATCAGCGGCAGCGCGCCGAAGGCGAGCCACGTGCCGAGCGCGCTGGTCCCGTACGCCCACCAGAGCCATCCGAACGCCCGCCCCAGCCGGTGCCCGCTCCCCACGCCCGCCGCCCTCCGCCAGTCCTCCGTACAACCGATCCGCGTACGGAGCCATCAAAGCGAGCGGCACGACCTCGGATCAAACAACCGAAGGGCCGACATCCACAACCCGTGGTTGTACGCCCTAGGATCCCGGTATGGACCTCGACACCGTCCGGACCTTCGTCGCCGCCGCCGACACGGGCCGGTTCCAGGAGGCGGCCGCCGAGCTGGCGGTCACCCAGCAGGCCGTCTCCAAGCGCATCGCCGCACTGGAACGCAGCCTCGGAGTACGGCTGTTCACCCGCACCCCGCGCGGCGCCGAGCTCACCATCGACGGGCAGGCGTTCCTCCCCCACGCCCGCGAACTGCTGCGCGTCGCCGAGCGCGCCACCGCCTCCGTGCGCACCGGCCGCCGCCCGCTGCGCGTCGACATCATCGCCTCGCGCGGTGCGGCCTCGGGCCTGATGCGCGCCTTCCACCAGGCGCACCCGGACGTCGAGCTCGACGTGCTCATGCTGTTCGACATCGAGACGGCCGTCGCCGCCATCCGCTCCGGCGAGATCGACGCCTCCTTCCGCGCCGTCGCCGCGCCCGGCCGGCCCCTCCCCGAGGACATCGAGTCCGTACGGGTCCTCGACGAGCCGCTCCAGCTCCTCACCGGCCCCGCCCACGCGCTCGCGGGCGCCCGGTCGGTGCCCCTCGCCGAGCTCGCCGGGCACCGCATCTGGATGCCCGGCATCGTCCCCGGTACCGAGTGGGCCGCCTACTACGAGGACCTCGTCGCCGAGTTCGGCCTCACCATCGAGGCGACCGGCCCCAACTTCGGTTCCGACGCGCTCCTCGACACCGTCGCCGACACCCCTGCCCTGGCCACCTTCATGGGCGGACACACCCGCCTCGTCTGGCCCGCCGGTCACGGCCTGCGCCGTATTCTGGTGACCGGCCCGACGCCCGTGTACCCGCACTCACTCCTGTGGCACCGCGACAACCCCCACCCGGCGCTGTCCGCCCTCCGCGCCTTCCTGGCCGGCACGACGGCCGCCCCCGAAGCCGGCGGAACCTGGACGCCGGACTGGGTGCGCCCGCACTGAAACCCGCCGGCGACCGGGTCCGGTCATCGCCTGCCGTTGCGCGTACGCAGCAGCGCGACGGCGCCGACGGCGCCGAGCGCGCCGACCGTGGCGAGGACGCCCAAGCCGAGCACGGTGAGCCCGGCACGCGAGCCGGGTGATTCGGGTGATTCGGGTGATTCGGGTGATTCGGGTGAGTCGGGTGAGTCGGATGGGCCGGGTGAGTCGGATGAGCCGATCGAGCGGCACGAGCCGGCGGACATCAGGGACCACTTCCCCTGCACGGACAGCACGCTTCCGATGCTCTGGAGGGACCCGGCCGACACCAGCGACATGGAGGACCCGATCGAACCGACGGACAGCGCGGAGCCGATCGATCCGATGGACAGCGCGCTGCCCACCGACCCGATGGACAGTACGGACCCCACGGAGCCGATCGACAGGATGGAGTCACTCGACCACAAGGAGAGCGGGGAACTTCCGACCGTGCGGGAAGAGGAGTGCGTCATGGGCCCAGTCTGCCGCGAGAAGGCGCCGCCCACGCCGCATCACGCCGGATCACCCCCCCACACACGAGGCCGCATCACGCGGGGGCGGGGTTCTGCGGGACGTCCTTGACGAACACGAGCCCGTCGCTGCCCGCCAAGTGGGCCGGGTCGAACGGGGCGTAGCCGAACCAGGGGGAGACGCGGGGCGCGGGCGGCGTGTCGCCGAGGGCCGTGGCGAGCCGCGCGGTGTCGATGAGGCAGCGGTCCTCCGGGAGCGGGTACAGGAGCCCTTCGAGGGTGTCCGGGGGCGGGACGTCCACCCCTTGGTGCCGGATCGTGCCGAGGGCCGTGGCCACGAAGGCGTACTCCTCGCCGAGCTCGGCGCTCACCAGCGCACCGGCGCTCCACCACTCCACCGGCCCCTGCCACATCCTCATCGAGCTCTTCTCCCGCTGGAGATGGGAGTTGTGGGCGTGGACGAGTGCCGGACCCCCGGCGGCGAGGGCGAGCAGGTTGCGGGCCATCATCAGGTCCCGCAGCATGCACAGCCGCGTCATGCGGGCCGGTGAGGGGTCGGCCATCCCGTGGTGGTAGCGCAGCAGGCCGGTCGCGGTGCGTCCGTACAGGCGCGCCCGGTCCAGGTCCTCCCGTGAGGTCCGCGTGATCAGGTACGGAGCCTGCGCGTCGAGCAGCGCCACCAGTTCGTCGGCGAGCAGTCGCAGCTCGCGCGCCTCGGCCGAGCGCCCCGCGGACCGGGCCGGGTCCGTCATCGCGGCGGGATCGGTCCACCGTTCGTCGGTGCCGAGCAGGCGGTCGAGCGTCCCCGCGGTGCAGGGGAGCAGGTCCGCGTCGACCCGGGCCGCCAGGTAGCCGTGGAGCGCGGTGAGGGCCTGCCGGGGGCTCGCCGCGTGGGTGATCTCCAGCGGGCCGTCGAAGCCGGCGAAGCGGACCCGATCGGAGTGCGGCCGGCCTTCGTTGTGGGCGCGCATCCAGCGCACGAGCTCACGGTTGGCGCCGTGGGCACCCCAACCGTGGCTGAAGCCTCGCTCCATGACCTCGTCGAGCGTGCCCGTGCCCGAGACGACGTGGTCGTCCACCGCCAGGCCCGCCATGCAGTCGGTTTCGAGGGCGATCGTCCGGTATCCCTCCTGCTCGACGAGCTGACGGAAGAGCTCGTTGCGGAGGCGGAGCAGGGCGTCCTCGCCGTGGGTGGGCTCGCCGAGGGCGAGCAGCCGGGGCCGGGCAGGGAGCAGTCCCATGACGGCGGCAGCCTCGATGGAACGGACGCCGTCTTTGATGTCGGTAGCCATGCCTTCAACGTTATCTTTGAACCTTCGGTTGAAACTTTTGCGCGATATCGGGGGCCTCATGGGGCAAAACCTTCAAAGCCCGCAAAACCATGAAGGCCGTCGGGCCCCGCGAACCCCGCGGAGCGGCGAACGGCTCAGGCCGGTGGACCTGGCACGCGGGCACGGTCTGTCCACACAGGCGGTCAGGAACTACGAGGAGGACGGCATCCTCCCGGCCGCCGCGCGCACGCCCCACGGCTACCGCACCTACACCCCGCTGCACGCGGCCGCCCTGCGCGCGTTCCTCGCCCTGGTGCCCGCCCACGGCCACCCGACGGCGACGGCGATCATGTGCGCCGTGAACCAGGGCGCGGTCGACGATGCGTTCCGCCTCATCGACGAGAGCCACGCCCGGCTCCTCGACGACCGGCGGACCCTCCAGGCCGTGGAGCGGGCCCTGCGCGACCTGGATCCCTCCGCCGCCGCCCCCGGGCCGACCGCGGCGGACGGGCCCGGCGGCACGTTCATCGGACCCCTGGCGCAGACGCTCGGAATCCGGCCCGCGACGCTGCGCGCATGGGAGCGCGCCGGGCTGGTCCACCCGCGCCGCGACGCGCTGACGGGGTACCGCGTCTACGAAGAGGCCGACGTTCGGGACGCCCGGCTCACCCACCAACTCAGGCGGGGCGGCTACCCGCTGGAGCAGATCGCCCCGCTCATCCGCCAGGTCCGGGAGGCGGGCGGCCCGGAGCCGCTGGAAGCCGCCCTGGGCGACTGGCGCGCGCGTCTGTCCGCCCGCGGCAGGGCGATGCTGACCGGCGCCGCGGAGCTGGAGGCGTATCTCGGCGGCTGACCGGCGGCTGACCGGCGGCCGACCAGTGGCCGACCGGTGCACGCCCGGCGGCCGACCGGTGCTTGGCCGGCGGCCGGCGCGGCCGCCCACCCCCTCACCGACAACTCGCCTCGTCTTGACAAATTTTTTTGTCGGTCGGATCCTGGAGCGGTGCTGGACGTAGCCGTCATCGAAGAACCCGCCGCGGCCGAGGCCTCCCTGGACCCCATGAGGTCCCGGATCCTCGCCGCCCTCGCCGAGCCCGGCTCGGCCGCCATGCTGGCCGTCCGCCTGGGACTGCCCAGGCAGAAGGTCAACTACCACCTCAAGGAGCTGGAGCGGCACGGGCTGGTGGAGCTCGCCGAGGAGAGGCGCAAGGGCAACGTGACCGAGCGGATCTTCGCCGCCACCGCCGCCTCCTACGTCATCTCCCCCCGTGCGCTGGCCGCCGTCAGCCCGGACCCCTCCCGCTCCCCGGACCAGCTTTCGGCGCACTGGCTGCTGGCCCTGGGCTCCCGGCTCGTACAGGAGGTCGGCGCCCTGGTGACCGGAGCGACCCGGGCCCGCCGACGGGTCGCCACCTTCGCCGTCGACGCGGAGGTGCGGTTCGCCTCCGCGGCCGACCGGATGGCGTTCGCCGACGAGCTGACGCAGGCCGTGACGGCCCTCGTCAGCCGCTACCACGACGAGGCCGCCCCGCAGGGCCGCACGCACCGGGTGATCGTCGGCCTCCACCAGATCCCCGGCACGCCGCCCGGCACTCCGGACGGCGCCCCGGGCGGCCCCGGGGCCGCTCCCGATCCCCCTCCCGATCCCGATCCCGACCCCGGATCCGAACCCGAAGCACGACAGGAGAACGCGCGATGACGCACCCGTTCGAGATCGAGCAGGAGACGATCCTGCCGGCGAGCCCCGAACAGGTCTGGGAGGCGATCGCCACCGGACCGGGGATCGACTCGTGGTTCATGGGGCGCAACGAACTGGAGCCGCGCGTGGGCGGCACCGCCGCCATGGACACCGGCGGCAACCGGCAGGAAGCGCGGATCACCGCCTACGAACCGGGCAAGCGCCTCGCCTCGCGCACCGACACCGCCGCCGACGGCCGCTTCATGGCCTTCGAGTACCTGGTCGAGGGACGCGAGGGCGGCAGCACCGTCCTGCGCGTGGTCCACAGCGGCATGCTCGGCGACGACTGGCAGGACGAGTACGACGCGCTGCGCCGCGGCTGGCCCTTCCACCTCCACACGCTCCGCGAGTACTTGACCCACTTCCCGGGACGCACCGGCGCCCCGGTCTTCGCCCTCGCCCCCACGGGCGAGCGGCCCGCGCCGCAGGTCCGCGCGGCCCTCGTCGGCGCGCTGTCGCTGGCGGGCCCGGTCACGGTGGGCGCGCGGGCGCATGCCGAGCCGGCCGGGCTGCCCCCGCTCGACGGCGTGGTGACCTGGGCGGACGAGGAACGCTTCGAGGTCCGTACCGCCGACGGCCTCCACACCTTCCACCACGGCCCCGGCATCGCGCTGATGTTCCACCACCTCTTCGGCCGGGACACGGACGGCGCGGAAGCCGCCTGGCAGCAGTGGCTGACCGGCCTCTTCTCCTGACCCTCAGCACCGTCATCACCTTCGTCCAAGACGGCGAAGCCGAAGAAGCCGGCGAAGCCGACAGACAAGAAGAGGAACTCCCATGCGCACCCTGATCAGTACGGCCTTCATCTCCCTCGACGGCGTCGTCGAGGCCCCCGGGGGCGAGCCCGGCTACCGCAACTCCGGCTGGACCTTCAAGGACGTCGACTTCGTACCCGAGGCGTTCGAGATCAAGGGACGGGAACAGGAGGAGTCCACCGCCATGCTGCTGGGCCGCACCAGCTACGAGGCCTTCAGCCCCGTGTGGCCGGGCATGGCCGAGTTCGCGCACTACAAGAGCGTGCCGAAGTACGTCGTCTCCACCACCCTCACCGACGACCGTCTCGTCTCCGACTGGGGTGAGACGACCATCCTGCGCTCCCTCGACGAGGTCGCCGCCCTCAAGGAGACCGACGGCGGCCCGATCATCGTCCACGGCAGCGCCCGCCTGAACCGCGACCTCTCGGACGCGGGCCTGATCGACCGCTACCACCTGCTGGTCTTCCCGCTGTTGCTCGGAGCCGGCCAGCGCCTGTTCAGCACGACGGACAAGGACACCCAGAAGCTGAAGCTGGTCGAGTACGAGGCCTACTCCAACGGCCTCCAGAAGCAGGTCTTCGACGTCGTCCGCTGACCGCCCCTCCGGCGAACTGCAATGCATTCTCAATTGCAGATATAGGGCATTAAGGCCGCCAGGTAGACGACACCGGATCGAATGAAGCTCCTCCCGCCCCGCGCGGGGGAGCGGCGGGGCGGGGGAGCGATGAGCGCATGAACGTCATCGCAAACATCGACAGCAGCCGCCCCGTCGCGACGCTGATCAACGTGTTCACCGTCCCGCCCGAGCGCCAGCAGGAACTGATCGACCTGCTCACGCACGCCACCGAGACCACGATGAAGCACCAGCCGGGCTTCATCTGCGCCAACTTCCACGCCAGCCGGGACGGGCAGCGCGTCATCAACTACGCGCAGTGGGAGAGCGAGGACCACTACTGGGCCATGCGGGCCGACCCAGGGGCCCAGGTCCACATGGACCAGGCCGCCGCCATCGCCACCGACGTCCAGCCGCGCCTGTTCACCGTGGTCTCCCACCACCCCCGGCCCTCGTCCGTGTAGCCGAAGCGGATCGGGGCGTCTTACCGCCCGGGGCGTCGTGCCGGTCCGGGCGTCGTGCCGACCGGGGTGTCGTCCCGATCGGGGTGGATCAGGCCGCGGCCCTACAGCACCAAGATCCCCAGGGGCCGTTCGCCCGCCGGCAGGCGGCGCGTCGTACCGCTCGGCAGGTCCACGACGGTGATCCCGTCCCAGTGGCCGTCCCGGGTGAAGCCGCCGGTGACGTACGCGGTGCGGCCGTCCGCCGTGACCGCGACGTCCTCGTGCGGCCCGTCCAGGGGGACCGTGCGCTCCGCGCCGCCGGGGGAGCGGACCGTCAGCGAGGCCCCGTCCCGGCCCTCCGCCGCGCCGACCACCAGCAGCGTGCCGTCGGGGGCGAGGGCGGCCCCGTGCTGGTGGATGGCCGCGGTCATCGGCTCGACGGCGACCCGCCCCGTACCGGGATCCAGCACCGCCAGCTTCTCGCCCTCGAACGGCAGCAACAGCCGCCCGTCGGAAGGCCTCACCACCGCGTAGTGCGGCTTCAGCCAGGAGCCCGGGCCCCGCTCCCCGTACGGCGCGACCACCAGCCGCCGCGCCGCGAGGGTGTCGGCGCGCACCGCCGTCACGTCGTAGGAGTCGTGCCCGGTCGCGTACACCTCGCTGCCGTCCGCCGCGACGTCCACGTCGAAGGGGCGGCGGCCGACGGGCACGGTGGCGGTCACCGTACGGGTCGCCGTGTCGATGACCTCCAACGCGCCCGGCCCGCCGGGCACGTTGACCCCCACGTACAGCCGCCGTCCGTCGGGCGCGAGCGCGATGCCCATCCCGCCGCCCCGGTACTCGCCGGTCGTCACGGGCCCGGTCCGGGTGCGGTACGGGATGCGGCCCAGGCCGGTGCGGCCGGCGGTGTCCACCACCGCGACCCCCTCGGCCGTCGCGACCCAGGCCCGCCCGTCCGCGCCGAGCGCCAGTCCGTACGGGGCCGTCCCCACCTCGACCGAGCCGACCGGGCCGCGCCCGGGGTCCACGAAGGTCACGGTCGAACCGCCGAAGTCGGCGACCAGGAGCGTGCCGTGCGCCGTGGGCACGGCCGCGGCGGCACCGGCCCCGGCGGGGACGCCCGCACGATCGCCGGTGCCGGTGCCGGTGCCGGTGCCGGCGTCACCGCCGCCCCCGTCCCCGACCCCCGCGCACCCGGCCAGCAGAGCCGCCCCGGCCAGGACCAGCGCCGCCCGGCGCGTCCCGGGCCGGCGCGCCCGCCACGCCCTCACCGCAGCAGCTCCGCGATCTCGGCGTAGCCGCGCCGCTCCGCATGCGCCAGGGCCGTCACCCCGTCGCCGTCCGCCAGTTCCCGGTCCGCCCCGGCCGCGAGCAGCAGCCGTACGATCTCCTGCTGGGCCGGTCCGCCGTCGCCGAGGATCACGGCCTCCAGCAGGGCGGTCCAGCCGAGCCGGTTGACGTGGTCGACCTCGATGTCCGTGACCGCCAGCACCTCCCGTACGTACGCGACGTGCCCGCGCTCGCTCGCCGGGATGTGCGACACGCCGCCGAACCGGTTGGTGCGCCGCAGGTCCGGCCCCGCGGGGAGCAGTACGCGCAGCATCGCCACGCTGCCCGTCACGCCGGTGACCAGCCAGGCGCTGTCCTGGCGGGCGTCCTGGGCGTCGACGTCGGCGCCCGCCGCCACGAGCACCCGGGCCGCCTCCACGCGGTCGGCGAGGGAGGCGAGCAGCAGGGGCGTACGCAGCTCCTCGTCGCGCACCTCGACGTCCGCACCACCGTCGACCGCCGCCCGTACGGCAACGGCGTCCCCGGCCCGCGCGGCGTCCAGCAGCTCACGATCGACGGCCTTCATCCCGTACCCCTCATCCGCTCCACGGCCTCGCGGCCACCTGCCCTGCCTGTCCTGCCCCCGATCCTCCCCCCGCCCGCGACCCCGCCCCGCCCCCGGACCGGCTCGCGCTCGTCATCCGATCGGCTGATGCGCGAGGAGCCGCAACCAGTACGGCAGCCGACGGCCCTCCGGCCCCGCCTCCGCGTCCAGCGCCCGTCCCCGCCGGGGGAGGCGCAGGGGAACGCCGCTACCTTCCCGGGATGGAACGAACCGACATCCTCGGCACGCTCGTCGCGAGCGGGACCGGCACCACCCCCGAGGCTCTCGCCGAGCTCGCGGTCGAGTTCGACATACCGCTCGCCGACCTGCTCGTCATCGCGGGCCACCCGGTGCCGGCCGAACTCCTCCCGCCGAAACGCGACGCCGCGCTCATGAAGCGGTTCGCGCACCACGTCAGCCACTGCGACCACGTGCGACTGGCCTCGCTGGAAGGCTTCGTCCGCTCGCTGCCACACCTCGAAGCTCCTGGGCCGTACGTGCAACCGGTCTCGGCGTTTTTCATGCCCGCGGAGGGTGGTCTCGGCTCCGTGTTCAACGGGCTGATCCGCAACCGGGGCTTCAGCATCAAAGAGCTCCCCTACCTGGCACTGTCGCTGAGTACCTTGCGCGGCATGGTGCGGGATTGGCCCCCGTCCCCGCACCGGCGGCACCAGCTGTGTGCGGTGGCCGGCCCGCTGGGGTGGTGGCTGCCCGATCTGTTCGCCGTCGTCGGCGAGCCGTACTCGGCGGACTTCCGACCACCGGTGCTCTGCCGCCATGCCGGGGGCGTGTTCAGGGCCGCCGTGTCCTTGACGGAAGCCCAGCTGGCCGAGTGCGTCCAGCAGATGGAGCGCCTGGGTGCGCGTGAGGACCGCGCTGCCTGGCAGCCCGTTTCACAGGGCTTCGTCGAGGAGTGTCCTGACTTCCCCTGACAGCGCGGGCCGGCCGGCGCGGGCCTGCGTCGACAGGGTCCGTGGCGGGGTGTGCGCCGGGCGTGTGTGTGCCTGCGCACGCCTGGAGCGCACCACCGACCCGCCCGCGGACACGGCTCCCGGCCCGTCGCCACGGGCCCGCCGCGTCAAGGCTTATTGTCACTCTATTCCCGCCTAGGGATGGCTTGCGTAGGTTCATCGATCTTCGCGTGCTTATGCTTCACGCGCTATGACGGAAAGTCAGAACTCCCGCGCCTCAAGGGAATCAGCCGACGTGATCGTCCTCGGTGCCGGTCCGGCCGGGCTCGTTCTCGCGAACCTGCTGCACGCAGCCGGGATCGACTGCGTCCTCCTCGAACGAGCTTCCCGCACCCACGTCCAGACCCGGGCCCGCGCCGGGTTCCTCGCCCCGAACACGGGGCGGATCCTGGACCGCCACGGCCTCGCCGGGGGACTGCACCGCAACGGCAGCCGCCACGGCACCTGCGAGTTCCGCACGCGGGACGGCCGCTTCCGGCTCGACTACGGCGCCCTCGGACACGGCGGCCGAGGCGGCCAGGGCGGGGAGCACCACGTCTACCCGCAGCAGGACCTGGTCACCGACCTCCTGACCCACTACCTCGACCACGGCGGCCGCATCCGCTTCCACACCGAGGCCCTCGCGGTGGGCGACGCCGACGGCACCAGGCCGTACGTCACGACACGCGAACCCGACGGCCGGCCCACCCGCTGGACCGCCCGCTACGTCGCCGGCTGCGACGGGCGGCACGGCGCGGCCCGCCGCTCCCTGCCGCCGGACGCCGTCCGCCACCACCACGACCACGGAGTGACCTGGCTCGGCCTGCTCGCCGAGGCCCGGCCGAGCCTCGACGCCGTGGGCTACGCCGTCCACGACCGGGGCTTCGCCGGACACATGGCCCGTACCCCGGAGGTCACCCGCTACTACCTCCAATGGCAGCGCGGAGTCCCGGCCGACGCCTGGTCCGAGCAGCGGATCTGGGACGAGCTGGACCTGCGGATGCGCGCCGCCGACCACGGCCCGCTGCACCGGGGCTCCCTCCTGGAACGCGGGATCTTCGACCTGACCTGCGACGTGGTCGAACCGCTGCGCCACGGCTCGCTCTTCCTGGCGGGCGACGCGGCGAGCCTGCTCGCCCCGGCCGCCGCGAAGGGCGCCAACCTCGCCGTCCTGGAGGCCGAGATCCTGGCGGGAGCCCTGACCGACGCCCTGACCCGGGGCGACACCGCGGGACTCGACGGGTACTCGGACCAGTGCCTGGCGCACATCTGGCGGGCGCAGGAGTTCACCGGGTGGATGACCCGGCTGCTGCACGCGGCCCCCGAAGGGGAGCAGGGCGCCGGACCGTCCTTCCACGCCGCCCTGCGGCGCTCGCGGCTCGCCTCGCTGCGCACCTCGCGCGTCCACCAGGAGTGGTTCGCCGAGAACTACGTCGGCGTGTGACGGCCGGCGAGCCGCCGCGCCCCGCACTCGCACCCGCACTCGCACCCGCACCCGCACCCGCACTCGCACCCGTACCGCTCGCCCGCTCGCCGGCCGGGACTTCCGGCCGCCCGCCTCCGACCCCGCCTCGCCCCGCCTCCACCCCGCTTCGCCCTGCCCTGTCACGCCCCCGTACCGGCCCGAGGAAACGCCCACGATGACGACGACGCTCCCTGACGAAACGATGCTCCTGGACGACACGGCCCGCCTGCGCGCGGCAGCCGAGTTCGTCCGCGAGCACGACAGCGCCGCCCTGCTGCCCCTCCTCCTGCCCGGACTCGGCGGACCGGACCTGCGGGCGCTCGCCGGGCACTGCCGGTTCGCCCACGCCGGGCTGCTGCTCTTCCCGCCGGACGCGGACGGCCTGCGGGCCCAGCTCGCCGACTGCGGGCTGGCCCCGGACACCCCCTCCCACCCGAGCGTGGTGGTCCGCGAGCGCCTCGCCCGGCGCCACCGGCGCGACCCGGCCGAGCTCGACGTACGGATCCTGCGCCCCCAGGTGCACGGCTGCGCGGGCGAGCGCCGTGCCGTCGAGGTGTTCGCCCTGACCGTGCCCCCGCACTCGGGCCTGGAGCGGATCGCCGCCTACGAACGCACCCGTCGGCACGAGGCGCACCTCGCCTTCGAGATCGAGCACTCGGACCCGCTCGCGCTGCGCGGCCTGTGCGCGATCCTCGTCCGCCACGGCGCGCGCCCCGACGGCGGCGGCTACAACCCGCACGAGGACGGCACCGTCCTCTACTTCACCACCCCCGCCGATCCGGCCTGCGGCTACCGGCGCCTGGAGCTCTACGCCCGCGGCGACCACCGGGCCGCCCTCGCCGCCCACCTGGAACACCCCGCCGGCGGTGAGCGACCGCCCGCCGAAACGCTCCTTCAGCTCCTCACCGGTGCGTGGACGACACAGGCGTTCGCCGTGTTCGCCCGACTGGGCCTGCCCGACGCCATGGACACCCGTACCGCGCACAGCGCCGAGGACCTCGCCCTGCTGACCGGCGCCCACCCCCGCGGTCTCGCCACGCTCCTGCGCTACCTGGCCATGCTCGGCGCCGTCACACCCGCCCCGGACCCGGAGGGGGAGGCATTCCGCCTGACCGAACTCGGCGCCCTGCTCCGCGCGGACGCGCCCGGATCGATGCGGCCGCTGGCCCTCATGTACGGAGGCCCCTTCTACCGCTCCTTCGGCGAACTCGACCACGCCGTACGGACCGGAGAGCCGGCCTTCGACCGCCTCTTCGGCGAGAACCACTTCGACCACTTCGCCCGCGATCCCGAACTGGCCGCCCTCTTCGACCGGTCCATGGCCGCGAGCTCACGGATGTTCCAGCCGCTCCCCGAACACCCGGTCGTCACGGCCGCGGCCGAGGCACCCGAGCCCGCGACCGTCGTCGACGTCGCCGGGGGGAACGGGGAACTCCTCGGCCGCATCCTCACCGCGCACCCGCGCCTGCGCGGCGTCCTCCTCGAACGCCCGCACGCGGTCGAGGCGGCCCGCCACCTGCTCGACGCGGCGGGCTGCGGGGCGCGCTGCGACTACCGCGCCGGCGACTTCGCCGACGTACCGCCCGGCGGCGACGTCTACGTCCTCTCCCGCGTCCTGCACGACTGGGACGACGACCGCTGCCGGGAGATCCTGCGCCACCTCGCCGACGCCATGCCCGCCCACGCGGACCTGCTGATCGTGGAACGCCTGCTGCCCGCCGACGGTTCCCCCTCGCTGGCCACCGCCTGGGACCTGCACATGCTGTGCAATGTCGGAGGCCGCGAACGCCGTGCCGACCACTACGCGCGCCTGCTCGCCGACGCCGGCCTGCAACTCGTCGGCCACAGCCCCCTGCCCCTGGACGCGCACGTGCTGCACGCCCGCAGGGCCTCCGTCCCGGACCCCACCGCCCGGCGGAGCTGAACCGGGACGCGGCGGACGGTGACCCGGCCGGGGCGGCTCGACCGCCGCGCGACGGGTCAGCCGCCCTGGCCGGCGCTGCCGATCGGGCCGACCTTGACCGGGGAACCGCCGCCTTCCGTGACGGGCAGCGTGGCGGCGCCCGGCCAGTCCAGGGTGACCGGCTTCGTCTCGTCCGGCGGGGTCACCACCAGGCCCGTGATGCGGACGCCGGAGCCGCCCGACGTGTTCATCGGGTAGTTGATGCCGAAGGACACCGACTTGCCGGGCTTCAGCACGCCCGGGCCGGACTGCTCACCGCTGCGCTTCGCGGACAGCGAACCGGAGGCGGTCTTCAGGTCGACGCCCGCGTACCCGGAGATCGCGCAGTCCCGGCTGCCGCGGTTCTTCAGCGTCACCGCGACGGTTCCCTCGCCGTCCCCGTCGATGGTGCTGTCCATGGCCGTGATCGCCAGTTCGTCGGTCCGGCACTTGCCGGACTGGCCGCTCCCGCCGGTACCGGCCCCGGCGGCGGCGCCCTGCCCGGCCGCCGCGCCCTTCCCGGCGGAGCCCTTCCCACCACCCTGCTCCGGACTCCCCGAGCCCGTACCACCACTCGCGGAGGACGGGGTGGACGGGGAGGACGGGGAAGAGGCGGTGGACGCGGACGACGGGCCGCTCTGCCCCGTGCCGCCGTCGCCGTTCTGGCAGGCCGTGAGCGAGACACTCGCGGCGAGGGTCAGGGCCGCGAAGGTGAGCTTGTGAACGCGCATCGTCTCTTCCTCGGATCAGTCGGGGGCGCAGCCCGCCCGGTACGGGTCGACACGAGTCGGTACCGGCGGGCGTTTCCAAGCACCAGGACCCGTCCGACCCGGCGAACCGTTCCGCCCAACCGCCCCCTAATACATTCCTGTTACACAGACAGCTCCTCGTCCGCCCGGGCCTCAGTCCTTCTCCCGCGGTGGGGCGGACCGCGCCGCGCGGCGTCCCCGCCACCACACGCTCACACCGGCGAGACCGCCGGCGGCCACGAAGAAGCCCGCCTTCACGGCGGCCTTGCCGGACAGCCAGGCCGCACCGACGCCCAGGTTCAGCCCCAGCCGCCAGAAGATCGCGCACACGCCGGCCGCGGCGAGCACCCCCGCCACGGCCCCCGCCGCCATCCGCACCCACCGGCGCCCGTCCGCCCCGTCCCCCGTGTCACTGGTCATGCGGACCAGGCTAGGGACCCGTACCGCCGTCCTCGTCCGCACGGAGGATGACCGCGCGATCAACTTTCGTCGCGGAAACCGCCCGGGGCCCGAGCCGAAAGTACCGGGCTGCCGCGCGGGCGGTCCGTGGTGACGGTGGTTCCCCTACTGCGGCTTCGGGCCCTTCATCAGCTTGCTGAGCTGCTCCAACTGGCCGTCCTTCATGCCCCGGACGTAGTCCCAGCCGTTGTGGTCGCCGCCCTGGATCTCGTGGATCGTGACCTTGATCGGGCCCTGGCCGAACTGCTGCTGGAACTTCTCCATCCGGTCGCGGCCGCCCTCCTTGGTGCCGTACTGGAAGAAGACGTTCACCTCGGGGCCCTTGCCGCCGATCAGCTTCGGGGCGATCTTCTCGGGGTTGTTCGCGTCCATCTCCGCCTGGTGGCCCTTCCAGAGCGGGGAGTCCGGGACGATCTCGCCGCCGTTGGCTATGACGGCCCGGAAGCGGTCCGGCTTCTGCAGCAGCTGCTTGAGGCCGACGAAGGCGCCGGAGGAGTTGCCCATGAAGGCCCAGCCGTCGCGGGACTTGTACGTACGGAAGTTGGCGCGGGCGATGTCGGGCACGTCCTCGCCGATCCAGGTGCCCATCTTGGCCTGGCCGGGGATGTCGGAGCCGTCGTAGTAGTACTTGGCGTCGGGGTTGAGGATCGGCATGACCAGGATGAACGGGAGGCTCTTCCCGGCCGCCGCGCCCTCGGCGACGGCCTTCTGGAGGCCCAGCTGCGGCATGGTCGCCCAGTAGTTGTCGGCGTTCCCGTTGCCTCCGGGCAGCGCGATCATGACCGGGAAGGCGCTCTTGGCGTACTCCGGACGGTCGTACTCCTTGGGCGTCCACACCCAGACGCTGCCCTCGAAACCGGACTTGGCGCCCTTCACCTTGGCCTTGGATATCCGGGTGCCGTCGTCCAGCTTGACCGTCTGCTTGAACTCGGTGAACGGGCCGGTGGGCAAGGACACGTCCGGGTCGGCGCTCGGCGCGGAGGGCTGCTTCCCGGCGCCGGCCCCGGTGTCCTTGCCGTTGCCCTGGCCCTTGTCCGCACCGGCGGAGGGCTTCGCGTAGCTGACGGACTCCCCGTTCCCGTCGAACCAGTCCGTGGTCCAGTAGACCAATCCGGCACCGGCACCGGCGAGCAGGGCCACGGCCACCGCAGAGCCGATCCACACGTTCTTACGGGATCGTCGCCTGGGCTGCTGCTGCGGCGGCTGCTGCTGCGGCTGCGGGTACACGTGCACGAACTTCGCTCCGAAAAGTGCGGCTGCCCTCGGGCGGGCAGAACGGATGGACCGGTGGGTGGGCTCTCCTGTTTGGATGCGGTTTTCGACCAGCGGGTTGCACAAACGTGCGGAAAATGTCATTTCGGGGTCGCCCGAGAGCAGGCAGCCGAGCGGCGGGGCGGCCGAGCGGCCGGGGCGCGAGTGGACCGAGTGCTTCCGGACAGCTTTTGCGCACCCTGTGTGATGTTCCGGCCGAAGATCGGAGAGGCGGGAGGTGTCGCTGCCGGGTGCTGGCGAAATGTGGTCCATGGGACGCCTGGCTGGTAATCGACCCATCTGCACCGTTCAAGTCCCTTTGCGGGGCATGCGAACTGATCCCTACGCTACGGTAACTTCGCTGTCTGTAACGGGGATATCCATGGAGTACGCGAAGCATGAACACCAGCACACTGGATCGCCACAGCCGGTTGGAGGCCCTGGGGGCCCACCTCCCCGCGACCGTGATGACCAACCGGGAGCTGACCGAGGGCATATCCGCCGTCCGTGACGCGGACCTCCAGCGGATCACCGGAATCACCGAGCGCCGCGTGTACGACCCGGATCCGGCAGCAGCGGAGAACTCCTTCTCGATGGCCCTGTCCGCCGCGCGGAACTGCCTCACCGCCTCCCGCTACGAGGCCGCCGACCTCGACGTCGTCATATCGGCCTCCATCACCCGGTTCACCGACGGCGGCCGCTTCACCTTCGAGCCGTCCTTCGCGGCGGTGCTCTCCCGCGAACTGGGCGCGCGACGCGCCGTCCACTTCGACGTGTCCAACGCATGCGCCGGCATGATGACCGGCGTCCACCTGCTCGACCGCATGATCCGCTCCGGCGCCGTGCGCAACGGCCTCGTCGTCAGCGGCGAGCAGGCCACCGCCGTCGCCGAGACGGCGGCCCGCGAGGTCACCGACTCCTACGACCCGCAGTTCGCCTCGCTCTCCGTCGGCGACTCGGCGGCCGCCGTCGTCCTGGACGCATCGACCGACGAGGCCGACCGCATCCACTACGTGGAACTGATGACCTGCTCCGCGTACTCGCACCTGTGCATGGGCATGCCCAGCGAGCGCGGTCAGGGCATCGCCCTCTACACGGACAACAAGAAGATGCACAACCGCGACCGGCTCAAACTGTGGCCGCGCTTCCACCGGGACCTCCTGGCCAAGCAGGGCCGGGAATTCACCGACGAGGCGTTCGACTACGTCATCCAGCACCAGGTCGGCACCCGCTTCATCGACTACGTGAACCAGACCGGCGAGGCGGAGTTCGAGGCCCCGATGCCCACCTCCCTCGCGACCGTCGAGAAGTACGGCAACACCGCCACCACCTCCCACTTCCTGACGCTGCGCGAGCACCTGCGGGCCGGCACCGCCCGGCCCGGATCCCGGTTCCTCATGGTCCCCGCCGCCTCCGGCGTGGTGACCGGCGCCCTGTCGGCCACGATCACGAACATGGGGGTCTGAACCATGGGAATGGTCATCGCCGCGGCCCACACCGCCACGCACCACGGCACGGGCCCCGCCTCCGCCGTCGAACTCGCGAGCCGCGCCGCCCGCGCCTGCCTGGCCCGGGCACAGGTCTCCCCGTCATCCGTCGGCGTCCTCATCAACGTCGGCGTCTACCGGGAGTCCAACACCTTCGAACCCGCCCTCGCGGCCCTGGTCCAGAAGGAGGTCGGCATCAACCTGGACTACATCGCCGACCCGGCCCCCGCCGCCGGCTTCTCCTTCGACCTCATGAACGGCGCCTGCGGAGTCCTCAACGCCGTGCAGCTCGCCCAGAGCCTCCTGGACACCGCCGGCGCCGAACGCGTCCTGATCACGGCCGCCGACGTGCACCCCGGTGGCGACGCCCGCCGCGACCCCGACTACCCGTACGCGGACCTGGGCGGCGCCCTCCTCCTCCAGCGCAGCGCCGAACCCGGGGCCGGGTTCGGCCCCGTCTCGACCTACGCGGGCGACGGCCCCACCGACACCGAGGGGTACCTCGACACAGCGGCCATGGGCAGCGACGGCCGCTCCCGGATCACGGTCCGCCGTACGGAGGGACACGGCGCGCGGCGCGCGGCGCTCGCCTCCGCCTGCACCGCCGGGTACGCCCGCGAGCACGGCATCGACCTGGACCGCACGCTGGTGGTCGGCCCGGGTGCGGGGGAGCACGTCCACGACGAGGGCGAGCCGCACACCGCGGCCCCGATCCTCGGATACCTCCAGGCCGTGGCCGCCCCGCGCCCCAGGGAGCGCGACCGGCTGCTCCTGGTCGCCGCAGGCGCCGGCCCCAGTGCCGCCTGCGTGTCCTACCGGCCCGAAGGCTGGTGACGAGAGCCATGAGCACGAACACGAACACGAACACGAGCACGACTACGAGCACGACTACGAGTACGACTACGAGTACGAGTACCGTTCCCGCTCCCGTACCGACGTCACCGGCGGCACCGACCGCGGACGCCGCGCGCAGCCTGGCCGACTGCCTGGCGCGCAACGCCGCCGCCTTCCCGCACAAGCCGGCCGTCATCCACCCCGACGGCCGCGAGCCCGGCGGCGGCCCGCGCTACCGCGAAGTCACGTACGGGGAGTTACAGGACACGGTCGAGGAGATCGCCCACGGACTCGCCCGCGCCGGGATCACGCGCGGGACCAAGACCGTACTGATGGCCCCGCCCGGCCCGGAACTCTTCGCCCTCGCCTTCGCGCTGTTCCGCCTCGGCGCCGTCCCCGTCGTCGTAGACCCGGGCATGGGCGTGCGCCGGATGCTCCACTGCCACCGCGCCGTCGGCGCCGAGGCGTTCATCGGCCCGCCGCTCGCCCACCTCGTACGGGTCCTCGGCCGGCGCACCTTCAGCCGTGTGCGCATCCCCGTCACCCTCGGCCGCCGCCGGCTCTGGGGCGGCCACACCCTCGCCGCGCTCCGCACCGCCGGTGGACCGAGGACCCCCGCCGCCGAGGTCGGCGGCGACGACCTCCTGATGATCGGGTTCACCACCGGAAGCACCGGCCCCGCGAAGGGAGTCGAGTACACACACCGCATGGCGCTCTCCATCGCCCGCCAGATCGAGGCCGCCCACGGCCGCACCCGGGACGACACCTCCCTGGTGACCCTGCCGTTCTACGGCATCCTCGACCTCGTCTACGGTTCCACCACCGTCCTCGCCCCGCTCGCACCGGCCAAGGTCGCCCGGGCCGACCCCGCCCTGCTCGTGGACGCGCTGGAACGATTCGGCGCGACCACCATGTTCGCCTCGCCCGCCCTCCTGCGGAACCTCGCCGACCACCTCACCACCCTGGGCCGCAGCCTGCCCGACCTTCGCTGCATCGTCTCCGGAGGCGCGCCCGTCCCCGACTCCGTCGTCTCCGCCCTGCGCACCGTCCTCGACGGGAAGGCGTCCGTCCACGCCACGTACGGGGCCACCGAGGTCCTGCCGATCACCTCGATCGAATCCGAGGAGATCCTCGCCGAGACCTCCGCCGGCAGCGCCCGCGGCGCCGGCACCTGCATCGGCCGCCCCGTCCCCGGCACCCGCGTCCGCGTCATCCCCGTGACCGACGGCCCGCTCCCCCGCCTCCACGCCGGTACCGCCCTGCCGGCCGGCAGCGTCGGCGAGATCCTCGTCGAGGGCGAATCCGTCAGCCCCCGCTACCACCGGGCGCCCCACTCCGACGCCCTGCACAAGGTGCGCGAGAGCCGGCCCGGCGCCGCCGCCCTCACCTGGCACCGCACCGGCGACCTCGGCTACCTCGACGACCGCGGCCGGCTCTGGTTCTGCGGCCGCACCTCCCAACGGGTGCGCGCCGCCGGCCGGGACCTTCACACCGTGCGCTGCGAGGGCGTCTTCAACGCCCATCCGCTGGTGCGCCGCAGCGCCCTGGTGGGCATCGGCCCGGCCGGAGCCCAGCGCCCCGTCGTCTGCGTGGAGACCACCGTCCCCGCCGGCGGCCCCGCCTGGCGGGAGCTGGTGGCCGAACTGCGCGCCCTCGCCGCCGAACACGGCCCCACCCGAGGGCTGGAGGAGTTCCTGCACCACCCCGCCTTCCCGGTGGACGTCCGCCACAACGCCAAGATCGGCCGCGAACAGCTGGCCCGCTGGGCCGAGCGCCGCCTCGCCCCGCCTCCGTTCTCGCGGGCCCGCGCGGCCCGGCTCGTACCCCTCGCGGGCTGGGCGTACCTCCTCGGCGGCGCCCTCTGGGCGGCCGTCGCCGACGTCCCCGACGTACCGCTCCTGCGCCTGCTCTGGTGGGCCGACGCCTTCCTCAGCATCCCCGTGCACGCCGCGCAGATCCCCCTCGCGCTGCCCCGGGGCAGGGCCGCGGGCCGCGGCGGGGCCGCCACCGCCGCGCTGACCATGCTCTACGGCGCCACCTGGTGGCGGGCGCTGTGAACATCCTGATCACCGGCGCCACCGGCTTCCTCGGCGGCCACCTCGCCGACGCCTGCCTGCGCGACGGCCACCGGGTCCGCGCCCTGGTCCGGCCGGGCAGCGACACCGCCCGCCTGAGCTCCCTCGGACCGGGACTCGAACTCGTACCCGGAGACCTCGCCGACACCGCCTCCCTGGCCCGCGCGGCCATCGGCTGCGACGCCGTCCTGCACAGCGCCGCCCGCGTCGTCGACCACGGCAGCCGGGCCCGGTTCGAGGAAGCCAACGTCACCGGAACGCAGCGGCTCCTGACGGCGGCCCGCGCGGCGGGCGCCACCCGCTTCGTCTTCATCAGCAGCCCCAGCGCCCTCATGCACCTGCGCGAAGGCGACCGCCTCGGCATCGACGAGAGCACCCCGTACCCCACCCGTTTCTTCAACCACTACTGCGAGACGAAGGCCATCGCCGAACAGTACGTACTGGCCTCGAACACCCCGCGCTTCACCACCTGCGCCCTGCGCCCGCGCGGCATCTGGGGCCCCCGCGACCACGCGGGTTTCCTGCCCCGCATGATCGCCTCGATGCGGGCGGGCCGACTGCCCGACCTGTCCGGCGGCAAACGGGTACGGGTCTCGCTGTGCCACGTCGACAACGCCGTCGACGCCTGCCTGCGCGCGACCGCCGCCCCCGCCGAACGCATAGGAGGCAAGGCGTACTTCGTGGCCGACGCGGAGGAAACGGACCTCTGGGCCTTCCTCACCCGCGTCGGCGCCCTCCTGGACTGCCCGCCGCCGCACCCCCGCGTCCCGCTCCCGGCCACCCGCGTACTCGCCGCCGCCGTCGAGACGGCATGGCGCCTGCACCCGTCGGCCGCCACCTGCCCGCCGCCGCTGAGCCGCTACATGACGGCCCTCCTCACCCGCTCGACCACGTACGACACGGGCGCCGCCCGCCGGGACCTCGGCTACGACCCGCCGCGCACTCAGGAGGACGGCGTGAACGGCCTGATCCGCTGGGTCCGCGCCAACGGCGGCACCGGAGCCTGGACACGGCCGGTCGGCACCGGCACGGGCACTGGCACCGGCACTGGCACCGGCACTGGCACTGGCACGGGCACCGGAAGCGGTACCGGAAGCGGCACCGGCACCCGAACCCGCACCGACGAAGGAACCACGCGACGATGACACCCCCGCACATCCCGTACCGGCGCCCGGTATCACCCACCGAACACCTCTACCTGGCCGCCGGGCACGCCCGCGGAGCCATGGCCCTGCGCATCGTCGTGGAAGGCCGCACCGCCCCCGGACCGGCCGCGCTCCGGGCGGCGATCGCCCGGGCCGCCGAAACCTGCCCCGGCTCCCGCCTGGTACGACGCGGAGCCGTCTGGACCGCCGAGGGCCCGCTGCCCGCGATCCGGTACGCGGCTCCCGCCGCCGGGCGCATCGACGTGTCGCACCCGGCCACGGCGGCACTCCTCACGGGCCACCCGCACCGCAACGCCCCACCGGGCTGCGAGGTCCTGGTGATCCCCGGCAACGCCTCCGAGGCGGCCACACTCGTGTTCAGCGCCTCACACGCCCTGATGGACGGTCACGGCGCCCTGACCTGGGTACGGGAGGTCTTCCGCGCCCTGCGCGGCGAACCCGGCACCCCCGCCCTCGCCCGGGACACCGACCGCGCCCTGCTCCGCCGCCTGGGCTCCACCACCAGGCGCCCCGCACTCGTCCCGGCCCACCCGTCCCCCCTGGGCCCCCGGCCTCCGGGCCCCGAGCGAACCCTCTGGCTCCGCCGCACCCTCCCCACCCGCCACCCGGCCCTCACGGCGCGCCTGGCCCAGGCCCTGACGGACAGCGCGGCCGCCACCGGCACCCGCTCCGGCGGCGCGGGCCGCGGCGGCACGCGGGTCATGATCCCGGTCGACCTGCGGCGCCACCGCCCCGGCATCGCCGCGACCGGCAACCTCACCCTCCCCCTGTTCCTGGACCTGGACCCGGGACAGGAGTGGCCGAGGGCACAGGTCACCCTGCTCCGGGCCCTCGCCGACGGCCGGGAGCTCGCCGGGGGCTTCGAGCCGGCCCTCCTCCCGCTGCCGCCGGCCGCCGCCGGCCTCCTGCTGCGGGCCGCCCAGGCGGGCACCGTACGGGCCGACCGCCACCTCGCCTCGGCGGTCGTCTCCCACCTCGGGCGCCTGGACCCGGCCGAGTTCTCCGGCGGGGGATTCACGGCGACGACCCTGTACGCACTGCCCGTCCACGCTCCGCTGGTCCCCGTCTCGATGGTCGCCACCGAGACCGACACCGCCACGGAACTCACGATGGGCGTCCGCGGCGGCCCCGGCGTGGCCGAACGCGCCACCCGCCTCCTGGACGAGATCCTGACCCGCCTCCCGCCCGCCGCCGCGCGGCCCGCCGCCGCGCCACTCCCGGAGCACGCGCCCACGCTCGCGCCCGCGCCCGCGCCCGAGTCGGCGCCCGCGCCCGGCGACACCGTCGTGGAGCTGTTCCGTGCCCGGGCCGCCCGTACGCCAGGTGCGGCCGCGCTCGACGGGCCCGGCGGGGTGGTCACGTACGCCGAACTGGACCGCCGCTCCGACGCCGTGGCCGCCGCGCTGCTGCGCCGCGGCATCGGGCGCGAGGACCTCGTCGGGCTGGTCGTCGACCGCACCCCGGCCGGGGTCTGCGCCCTCTGGGGCATCCTCAAGGCGGGCGCGGCCTACGTGCCGCTGGACCCCGCCCACCCCGCGGCACGGACCGCCGGGATCCTCCGCGCCTGCGGGGCCCGGCTCTGCCTGACCCGGCGCCACCTCGCCGAAGCCCTCGCCGCACTCGCCCCCTGCCCCCTGGTCGCGGCCGAGGACCTCGTCACCGGCCCGCCGCCGCACCACCCCCTACCGCCGGCCCCCGCGCCCGGGGACCTCGCGTACGTCATCCACACATCCGGCTCCTCCGGCCGCCCCAAGGGCGTGCAGATCGAGCACCGCAGCCTCGCCGGCTTCGTCCACTGGATGACCCGGGTCTGCCGCGTGGACGCCCGGACCCGCTTCGGCTTCGCGTCCTCCTACGGCTTCGACATCTCCTGCTTCCCCCTCTTCCTGCCCCTCCTGGCCGGCGGCACGGTCGTCCTCGCGCCCGACGCGCCCTCCCGCGCCACCCTGCGCCGGCTCGTCACCGACCACCGGGCCGACACCCTCGCCCTCACCCCCTCCCACCTGCCCCTGCTGACCGACGCGGGCGCAGGCACAGGCGGCATACGCACCCTGCTGCTCGGCGGCGAACCGCTGACCCCGGCCGCCGTGCGCACCGCCCGTACCGCCTTCGGCCCCGACTGCCGGATCATCAACGGCTACGGCCCCACCGAGACGACCGTCGCCTGCCTCGCCCACGTCGTCGACGACGCGCACCCGACCGCCTCCGCGACCCTCCCCATCGGCACCCCCGGCCCCTACGCCCGCGTCGACCTCGTCACCGAGGACGGCGAGCGCATCGGAACCGCCGCCGAGGACGCCGGCCGTACGGGGGAGATCGTGGTCACCGGCCCCCAGGTGGCCCGCGGCTACCTGGGCGCGCCGGACGGCCGGCCCTCCCCGTTCACCGAGGCCGAGGACGGCACCCGTACCTACCGAACGGGCGACCTCGGGCGCCGACTGCCGGGCGGGGCGGTCGAGTTCGCCGGGCGCATCGACGGCCAGCTCAAGATCGCCGGGCACCGCATCGAGCCCGCGGAGATCGTCGCGGCGCTCGAAGCCCGGCCCGGGGTGAGCCGCGCGGTGGTGGCCGTCCGCCGCCGCCCGCACACCACCACGCCGGTCCTGTGCGCGTACGTGGTGCCCCGCGCGGACGCCCCGTACGACACCGCCGCGCTGCGCTCCGCGCTCACCGCCCTGCTGCCCGCCGCCATGGTCCCGGCCCACATCATCCGCGTGGACGCCATACCCGGCACGGTCAGCGGCAAGGCCGACCTCGACGCGCTGCCCGACCCCTTCACCTTCACCTCCGCGAGCAGCCCGGTCCCCGCCCCGGTCCACGACCCGGCCGGACCCGCCCCCGCCGCCCTCCAGGCCCGGGTGGCCGCCCACTGGTCCGCGATCCTCGCCGTGGACACCGCCCGGCTGTCCGCGGATTCCGACTTCCAGAGCCTGGGCGGCGATTCCCTCGCCCTGGTGGAAATGCTCACCGCGGTCTCCGGGGACCTGCTGGAACCCGTCCAGGCCGGCCGCTTCATGGCCGGCCTCGACTGCCTCGTACGGAACCTGACGCTCGGCCAGGTCTGCGCCCACCTGACCGCCGCCCGGGAGGAGCTCCCCGCATGATCTTCGTCGGAGACGGCGCGCTCCTGCGCCGGGCCGTGGCACACGCCGCGGCGCAAGGCCACCCCGTGGACCTCGTCTGCTCCGCGGACCCGCAGGACGCGACGGGCGGCGGCGCCCCGCACCTGCACCTCCCCGCCCCCGCCGACGTCAACGCGCACGCCGACGACCTCGCCGGCACGTGCACGGACGGCATCGTCTGGTCCCTCAACAACCGCCGGATCTTCCGCGAACCCCTCCTCTCCCGGGGCCTGCGCATCCTCAACGTCCACAACGGCCTGCTGCCCCGCCACCGCGGACTGCCCTCGGCGGCCGTCCTCTTCGCCCTGCTGAACGGCGAGCACGAGTACGGCGCCACCCTCCACGAGGTGGACGCGGGCATCGACACGGGCCGCGTCCTGGCCGTACGCCCCTTCCCGATCGCCCCCGACGCCCGCCACTTCGAGGTCATGCTCCAGGGCGTGCGCGCCTGCCAGACCCTGTTCGAGGAAACCCTGCCGGCGGTCGCCTCCGGCGCACCGCTCCCGCCCCCGCCCGCCCCCGCGGGCCCCTCGGCGTACCACGGCACCCGCTCCCTGGACCGACTGGCGGCCCACCGGGACCACCCGTCGTACGCCCGCGCCACGGACCTCGGCCCCTTCGCCGCGCACGCCCCCGAACTGGCCGCGGCGATCGAGGCGGTGACAGGGTCTCACGCCGGGCATTGCCTCTCACCCCGATCGGGTTATACCCTCTAACGATAGCACAAGCATGTAGCGCATGGCTCTGTGTGCGGTGCCGTGCCGTGCCGTTCGTTCCCGTGCCCGACGCCAGAGGAGAACCCCGTGTCCGCCTTCCGCCGACCCCTCGTCCCCGCCGCCCTGTTCGCCCTGCCGCTCGTCGCCGGCCTCCTCGCGGCCACCGCCTCACCCGCCGGCGCGGCCACCCTTCCGGGCCACCGCCCCACCCCGTCCCTGACCTGCCGCGGGGCCGGCGTGGACCCCGGTGCCCGGGTCCGGTACCGGTCCGAGATCCTCATCGACGCACCGCTGAGCACGGTCTGGAAGCTCCAGACCGACGTCGAACGCTGGCCCGCCTGGCAGGCCCCCGTGACCACCGCGGAACGCCTCGACCGAGGCCCCCTCCGCCCGGGTTCGGCCTTCCGCTGGAGCGTTCCGGTACCGCCCAACCCGACTCCGGCCACCAGCCTGGAGATCACCTCGACCGTCGAACAGCTCCGCCGCCACTCCTGCCTGCGCTGGACGGGCCCCGCGACCGGCGAGGGACTGCGCATCGACGGCGTCCACGTATGGAACTTCACCCGGACCCCGCACGGGGTCCGGGTGACCACCGAGGAGACCCACACCGGCCCCCAGGTCGACGCGGACGTCCCCGCCGCGACCGCCATCCTCCGGCAGGGCCTCGAAGGATGGCTGAAGGACCTCAAGACCGCCGCGGAGTCCCGCGCCCACGAGCGGTCCTGAGGGGGCCGCGGCTGCGGCCCCCTCGTATGTCACACCGTACGAGCGGCCCCGACGGGCGAGCGGTGCGACGGGGACGCGGCGTCGGACCCGAGCGCCCCGAGGATGTCCTCCATCCGCTGCTTGGCGTCGCCGAAGAGCATCTGGGTGTTGTCACGGAAGAAGAGGGGGTTCTGCACCCCCGCGTATCCGGTGGCCATCGAGCGCTTGAAGACGACGACGTTCTGCGCCTCCCACACCCGCAGGACGGGCATGCCGGCGATCGGGCTGGCGGGGTCCTCGGAGGCTGCCGGGTTGACGGTGTCGTTGGCGCCGATGACGAGGACGACCGTGGTGTCGGAGAGCTCGTCGTTGATCTCGTCCATTTCCAGGACGATGTCGTACGGCACCTTCGCCTCCGCCAGCAGCACGTTCATGTGCCCCGGCAGTCGTCCGGCCACGGGGTGGATCCCGAAACGCACGTCCACCCCCCGCTCGCGCAGCCTGCGGGTGAGCTCGGCGACCGGGTACTGGGCCTGCGCGACGGCCATTCCGTACCCCGGCGCGATCACGACGGACGAGGCGTTCAGGAGCAGTTCGGCGGTGGCTTCGGCGGTGATCTCGTGGTGCTCCCCGAGGTCGGTGTCCTCGCTCGCGGCGGCCTCGACACCGAAGCCGCCCGCGATCACGGAGATGAACGAGCGGTTCATCGCCTGGCACATGATGTACGAGAGGTATGCGCCGGAGGAGCCGACCAGCGCTCCGGTGACGATGAGCAGGTTGTTGTTCAGCAGGAACCCGGACGCCGCCGCGGCCCAGCCGGAATAGCTGTTGAGCATCGACACCACGACCGGCATGTCGCCGCCGCCGATCGAGGCGACCAGGTGCAGGCCGAGGGCGAGCGCCACCGCGGTGACCGCGATGAGCAGACCGAGGCTCGGGTGGATGACGAAGAAGACCGTGAGGACCGCGAACGCGGCGAGGGCCCCGAGGTTGATCAGGTTCTTGCCGGGCAGCACCAGCGGGCTGGACTTGATGCGCGCCGAGAGCTTCAGGTACGCGACGATCGATCCGCTGAAGGTGACGGCGCCGATGAACACGCCGATGAACACCTCGGCGTGGTGGATGCCGAGCAGGTCCTGGGTCACCGCGGCATGCCCGGGACCGTCCGCCTCGACCTCGAAGTAGCCGTTCCAGCCGACGAGTACGGCGGCCAGGCCGACGAAGCTGTGCAGGAGGGCGATGAGCTCGGGCATGCCGGTCATCTCGACGACCTTGGCACGCCAGAACCCGACCCCCGCGCCGATCAGCATGGCGACGACGAGCAGGGTCAGGCCGGTCGCGGTGATGCTGCGCGAGGCCAGGCCGATGGTCGCGACGAGGGCGATCACCATTCCGGAGGCGCCGAACACGAGACCCGAGCGGGAGCTCTCGTGTTTCGAGAGCCCGGCGAGGCTGAGGATGAACAGGAGCGCGGCGACGATGTAGGCGGCCTGCGCGGCCGTGGCGGCAGTCATAGGGGGATCAGCCTCTCGAGAACATGGCGAGCATGCGGCGGGTGACCGCGAATCCGCCGAAGATGTTGATGCTGGCCAGCAGGATCGCGACGGACGACAGCACGGTGATCGTGGTGTCCGTGTGGGCGATCTGCAGCAGGGCGCCCACGACGACGATCCCGGAGATGGCGTTCGTGACCGACATCAGCGGCGTGTGCAGGGCGTGGTGCACCTTGCCGATGACGTAGTAGCCGATGACGATCGCGAGCACGAAGACGGTGAAGTTGCCGATCAGCTGGGACGGGGAGAAGGCGGTCAGGAGGAAGAGCGCCCCCATCCCGGTGCCGGCGAGCACGTACTTCGCCGCAGCCGACATCGGCTTCTTCTCGGGTACGGCCGCCTTCGCGGCCACCGGCGCCTGCGCCGACGGGGCGGCGGAGACCTGCACCGGGGGCGGCGGCCAGGTCGACTCGCCGTCACGCACCACCGTCATGGACCGCTGCACCACGTCTTCGAAGTCGATCACGTGCCGGCCGTCCTTGGCCGGGGTGAGCAGCTTCATCAGGTTGACGAGGTTCGTCCCGTACAGCTGCGAGGCCTGGGCCGGCAGCCGGGCGGGCAGGTCGGTGTATCCGATGATCGTCACGCCGTTGGCGGTGACGACCACCTCTCCCGCGACCGTTCCGGCGACGTTCCCGCCCTGCGACGCGGCCATGTCGACGATCACGCTTCCGGGCCGCATGCTCGCGACGTCCTGAGCGGTGAGCAGCTTCGGCGCGGGCCTTCCGGGGATCAGCGCCGTGGTGATGACGATGTCGACGTCGGCGGCCTGCTCGCTGTAGATCTCCGCGGCCCGGCGGTCGTACTCCTGCGAGGTGGCCTTGGCGTACCCGTCGGTGCTGGCGGCCTGTTCCACCTCGACGGCGAGGAACTCCCCGCCCAGGGAGCGGACCTGCTCCGCCACCTCGGGGCGCGGATCGGTGGCGCGTACGATCGCGCCCAGGCTGCTGGCGGCGCCGATGGCGGCCAGCCCGGCGACGCCGGCGCCCGCGACGAGGACCTTCGCGGGCGGCACCTTGCCGGCCGCGGTCACCTGACCGGTGAAGAACCGGCCGAACGCGTGCGCCGCCTCGACGACCGCGCGGTAGCCGGCGATGTTGGCCATGGAGCTGAGGACGTCCAAGGACTGCGCTCGCGAGATGCGCGGTACGGCGTCCATGGCGAGCACGGTGATGGGGCGTTGCGCCAGCTCGTCGACCAGGCCGGGGTTGAACGCCGGTCCGATCAGGCTGACCAGCGTCGCGCCGTCGGCCAGTTGCCCGATCTCCTCGCCGGACGGTGCGTTCACCTTCAAGACGATGTCGGCGCCCCAGGCGTCACCGATCTTCGCGCTCTGCGCGATGTACGCGTCGTCGGTGAACCCGGAGGCCGTGCCCGCCCCCGACTCGACGACGACCTCGTATCCCAGAGCGACCAACTGGCGCACGGTGGACGGCGTGGCCGCCACGCGCGTCTCTCCCGGCCCCGTCTCGGCCGCGACACCGATCCGCTGCGGTGTGGGATGACCCATGGCTTACCTCCCTTGTGTGATGAACGTGGATGTGGAACGAAGCCGACAGCGGCCGCAGTCCGAAGCCGCCGCAGATCAGTACCCATGACCGCGCACGAGCCCGCCCAGATTCTGATCACGTGGGCATCCTTTCGAGACACGTGTGGACCGCTACTCCGTCACATGTCGGCCCAGGCCGGGGCCGTGGGCCGGGCTGCGGCCGCGGGCCGCGCTGCGTGCGCTCGCAGCGGAACCGCGGATGCCTGCCGAAGTCATTGATCAGATGTCCGGGATGATCGGGACACCGCAAGAGGACAGCCGACAGAGGAGCAAGTGATGCAACTGCGTGATGTCCGGCCCGACGATGTCGATGCGTACGTTCGCATGCGCTGTGACCCGGTCATGATGGCGGATCTCGGTGGTCCGCTTCCCCGGGAAGGCATGGAGGAGAAGGTCCGTCGCGATGTCCGGAACGCGGCGGCGGGCACGCAGTGGATCAAGATGATCGTTCTCGACGAGGCGCGTCCGGCGGTGTCGGCGGGAACGGTGACCCTGTGGTCCCACACGGAAGACGGCGAGCGGATGTCCGAGATCGGCTGGATGGTGCTGCCGGAGTTCCAGGGACGAGGGGTGGGCAAACAGGCCGTCCGCGCACTGCTTGACCTGGCCGGGGCCGACGGCCGGTGGGGGTTGGTGCACGCGTTTCCCGCGACGGCGAACGTCCCGTCGAACGGCATATGCCGCTCGCTGGGATTCCGGCTCCTGGAGGAGCGGGACGTGACCTTCGCCGACCGGGTCCTGCGGACCAACCACTGGGTCATCGACCCCCGCCCGAACGACGCTCAGGTTCAGGTCGTGGTCCGGGAGGGGTAGACCGTGCGGCCGACGTAGGCGGCGGGTCGGTCGAGGTCCGGGGCGTCGTCGGGTGCGGGCTTGGCGGGGCCGAACATACCGGTGGCGGCGCGGGTCTCGTCGGGGTGGTTGCCGTACCAGGTCCGCATGACGGCCTGGACGGCGTCGGGGTCGCCGGCAGCGACCTGACCGGACCGTCGGCGCATGGCACCGCATCGACGAGCTCGAAGAGCGCGTCAGCCCGGGAGTAAGGGCAGTCGTAGAACTCAACACGAAAGCGGGACGACACGCCCAACGCCTCGCGTCCGGACACCTCAGCAGACAGGCTCATACACAGCGGCCGTTCTCTGGTACTTCGTGATTCGACATCTCGAAGCGTGGAGAACGGCCGCCTTCGCTGTCCCGGGAAACACCGCAGATCAGCAGGTCGGGTGACGAGCGAGGTCAAAGACCAAGCCAATTCCGGCCCCTGCCGAAGGGTCAGCGCAGCACGAAGAAGATCATCGGGTTGTTCTTGCTGTCCTTGAGACGGTCTCCCAGGGACAGGTTCTTCTTGACGTCGTTGAGGCGCTGCTGGATTTCCGGTTCGCGGGCTCGTGAGGCGGTGAAGTAGGGGTTGTCCCGTTCGGCGAGCCACCGCAGGACGACCGCACCCTCAGTGAACGGCAAGGCATGCCGACCGTGGAACACGTCGTGGACGCACACCGGTATGCCCGGCGTCATGCGCGGCATCAGGTGCTGGATGTACCAGCGGGCGAAACTCGCCGAGTGGGCCGCGTCGATGAAGAGGAAATCCGCTGTATCCGGGATCTTCTCCAGATTCTCCCGTACGTCGCCTTGCGTGAAGGTCCAGCGGCCCGCGGACAGCGACTCAGGGACGTTGCGCTCGACGTGCGACACGATGTCGTACGAGTACAGGCGCCCGCTGCCGTTGTCGCGCAGCGCCTGAAGTATCCAGGTCGTGGACCAGCCGTGAAAGGTACCTATCTCCACCACCGTCTCCGGCCTGGCCTCACGCAGGAGGAGGTAGGTGATCTCCGCCTCGATGTCATCGAGCTGGGCCTTCAGCGAAGTTGGCGGAGCCAACAGCTTGCGCTGCTCCTTCCGGACCCGGTCCAGGTCATCAGCGTAAGTCCGGTACAGCTGAATGACGCGGTCGATTTCGATGGGTCGGTGCATAGGGCGTGCTCCGTGAGAATCCGAGTGCTGACCGATCAGATCAGAGGCATGGCGGAAACCGTGCGAGAACGTAGCCGGCTTCGTCACTGGTAAGGCTGCCAGCAGCGCATCGACCGCCCATCCCCCCGATCAGACGACGCAGCAGGGGAATTACGCCCTCCTCCGAAGACGGTCTCCTGGGCGCGACCGACCTCCGGCATCGCCGCACAGGTGGGGTGGGACACCAAGATCATGATCGTTTGCGATTGGTGACGGTGACGCGGTTCCTGCCGGCACCCCAACACGACCACATCCGCCTCGAAATCGAGGCGTTGGAACTCTGTCCCCACGGGGATTCCTTTCCACCTGACCATCACGATCTGACTCTCTCCGGTATCCAAACCCCGGAGACAAGGCCCACCACGAGGGCGCATGGGAACCCACCCCCACGTGGGCCGATCAGGGGGCGCCTCACCATGCGGACCGCATGGAGCCTTGGATTCCGCCCCTCTGCCGTCCCGTAGTGTCCGGAGCCCGTTCATGAGCCACGCCGCCTCCTCTTCTGCTGTCACCGCACCGATCGGGGACGCAGGAGCTGTTCGGCGGCTGCCGCGGTCGGGCTCTGCAAGGTCGGCGGAGAGGGGGAGCCCCGGGTCACGGCATTGGACGGCACATGAGGTCCGGCCGCGTTGATGTTCCGGTTTTCCCGGGTGCGCCGCCTGCTCTTGGCCCTGGCCGTCATGGCGGCCGTGGTCGTGCCCCTGACTGCGGCGAGCCGCCCTCACATACCTGCCCCAGCCCCAGCCCGGCTGGCACCCGCGACGGCGGCCACGCTGCCGCAGGCGTACGCCGCGAACCACACGAACATCCTCCGGGCCGCTCATGAGGCCGCAGCGGCCGGCGCGAGCGGGCGTGCGGCGAGATTGCGGGCGCTGGCGGCAGACGGCCGGCAGTACCTCGCCTTCGACGGCCGAGGCCCCGGCCGAGTCGTTGAAGTCATGGGCGACCTGGCCCATGCGGACCGCATAGCGGTGCTGGTCCCCGGCGCCGACACGAGCCTGGACACCTACGACAACCTGGGCGGCGGTCTCCCCGCCGACTTGGTCCGCCGCGACGACGCTGCCTCCTCGTGCGCGGCACCCGCCGGCGACGCCACGCGGGTGGACCACAAGTCGCTGGGCGGCGCGGGCCTGGAGCTGCGCAGGGAGCTGTGCCGACAGGACCCGGCGGCCAAAGTGGCCGTCGTCACCTGGCTCGGCTACGACACACCCGGCCCGACCAGTCCGCAGGTCCTGACCGACTCGCGTGCACGAGCCGCGGCACCCGCCTTGAACGCCTTCGTCGCCGAGGTCCACCGGATCAACCCGCGGGCCAAGGAGACCCTGCTGTGCCATTCCTACGGGGCGGTGCTCTGTGGCCAGGCAGGTCCCCGGCTGGACGTGGCGTCCATCGTGCTGTTCGCCAGCCCCGGCACCGACAAACCCGACGTGGCAGCCCTCCATACCCGCGCAGTGGTGTGGGCGGGCCGCGGCAGCGGCGACTGGATCGCCAACGTCCCACATCAGAGGATCCACCTGCCCGGCGGCGCCACCCTCGGCTTTGGCCAGGACCCCACCGCCGCAGCTTTCGGAGCCCGCCGCTTCGACGCGGGCCACGGCGGCCACGGCGACTACTTCACGCCCGACTCTCTCTCCCTGCACAACCTCGCCCGCATCATCCTCGACCGGGACCCGGAGTCCGCACATGCGTGACCTGCTACACGTCGCCCGGCGCATCGACGACGCCACCCCCGCCAGCCGAGACCGCGCCATCGACACCCTGCGAGCCCTGGCCATCGCCGGCGTGGTCATGGGGCACTGGTTGGTCACCGCCGTCACGACCACAGACTCCGGGGCGCTGAGGGGCGCCAGCCCCCTCACGCACCTGCCACAGCTGGCGCCCGTCTCCTGGATCTTCCAGACCCTCGCCGTGTTCTTCCTCGTCGGCGGGCACTCGACCGCCGGAAGCTGGGAACGCTCCAAGGCCCGGGGCATCGGCTACCGCACCTGGGCCGCCATCCGCATACAGCGGCTCACCCGCCCGGTGGCCGGGCTGCTCTTCCTGTGGGCTCTGGCGTCCGTGGGCCTGCTGGCCGGAGGCGTGCGCGCGCAGACCTTGAGCACGCTGCTGAAACTGGTGCTCTCACCGCTGTGGTTCTTGCTGGTGTACATCGCGCTGACCGCCGCCACCCCGCTGATCGCCCGGCTCAATCCGCTGTGGCCACTGGCAGTGGTCCTTCATGTGGATCTGATCCGCTTCGGCTTCGGCGGCCCGGGCTGGATCGGCTGGGCCAACGTGGCAGCCGGATGGATGGTGCCCTACTGCCTGGGCACCGCCTGGGCACGCGGCGCCTTCACCCGCCGACGCACCGTGCTGGCGATGGTGCTCGGCGGCGGCGTCGCGACCGCGGCCCTGCTGCTGTGGGGCGGCTACCCGGCCTCGATGGTCGGTGTACCAGGGGCATCCATATCCAACCTCAGCCCCCCTACCCTGGCAGCAGTCACCTTCGGCATCACCCAGTGCGGACTGGCGCTCCTACTGCGCGAACCGCTCCGCCACGCGATGCGACGACCCGTCCTGTGGGCAGGCGTGGCCCTGGTCAACCTCTCCGCGCTCACGATCTTCCTCTGGCACCAGACGGCCATGCTGATCATCACCTCACTAGGCACGACCGTCGGCACACTCCCCGGCCTGGGCACCCCACCGGACAGCACCGTCTGGATAGCTGAGCGCATCGTGTGGATCCCCGCCTTCGCCCTGGCACTTGCCGCGTGCTGGGCCGCATTCCGCTCCCTCGAACGCGGCGGGCGATCCAAGACCGCGTAGCAGCCCTGGCCTCTCCGGTTGCGGGGAGGAAGGGGGGTGCCGTGCGAGCCCGCTGTGACTGAGCGTCGTAGTTGGCCAGTCTGGTCAACCAGGTACGCAGCCACGAGTCAGTGGAACCAGACGACAAGGCGTACGTTCTCGGCCCCGTGGACCTCGCTGAGGATGCGCATGACGCTCCAGACCCGGCCCCAGTCGGTGTCGACCCCCGCGGCTGAGGCGCGGGTTCGTGTACCTGAGGCGTCGGTCTCGTGCCAGTCCGTGGTGTCCAGCTCGGCCCAGGTCAGCCAGGTGGTCCCGTGCACATCGTGGGGGCCTCCGTAGCCAGCGAACCCACCTCGCAGCCCATCCGAGGCGTCGTCCGGGAAGCCACGATCCTCCGCCAAAGGACGGAAGCCGAAGGAGTTTCGGACTCCGAAGAGGCAGGCCAGGCCGTCGTAGGCGTTGCCCCTGTTGAGGAGGAAGAGATCGATGCCGACCTCCCATGCGGAGTCCTCGTCGTCGGGGCCCCACAGGCGGGCCCCTGGCCGGCATTCGATCATTCCGCTGACATCTGTCGACATGGGGAGATCCTGCCTGCGCAGGCCGGGAGGCAGCACCTCCATTTCCCAGGACTCCCGCGTCACCGGTCGAGCCCCCGGTTCGGCGCGCTTTGCGCCGCTCCGGCCAACTAGAACGCTCAGTGGCTTCCCAATGGAGAAGCCAAGCCGCAGAAACCGTGCTAACGGCCGGTAGCCTGACTGCCTGGCAGCCACACCTTCCCTTGGAAAAGAAGTTCAGGATGCACATCCTGGAAGATCCATCTGAGCTCTCGGCACGCGCACAAGACCTCCTGCGTCGCTCAGCCCGGCGTGAGTGCGCCTCTCGGTTCGGGCTGCCGATAGAGCTCTGGCAAGTGCGCGACCACACGGGGAAACTCGTCCCAGCTCCCATGGATCTCATCATCCGATGCGAGGGATTCGAGCAGAAGTTCGGTGGCCTGCGCTACGAGGTACGCCGTAGCTGGGTTGTGAACGGGGACCGGTACGAGACCGCCCGCGTGTGGGAGTACGACCACCTCGGTCTGCAGACGGCAGCATGGCAGGACCCAGGAAGAGGAGGCTGGTACTTCGAATGGACCGGCGAGCGTGTGTCGAAGCCGTGCCGGGACTTGATCCACACCGACGGCAGCGTGGGCACCGACATCGACGGCGGTAGTCCCTACCTCCCCATCGCCCCGTCGCTCCCGAATCTGATCGAATCACATGCCCTCACCGACACCGTCGCAACGTGGAAGCCATGGCCCATGAGCAGCCTTGCCACCTCGGCCATCGAACTCCTCGACGGCCTGGTGGAGGTGCCTGAAGCCTCATGGGGTTCCTCGCGGTGGCGGCTGTCGGACACCGTTGCCGTCATGGACTACGACAGCTGGGACCACAAGAATCCGCGCCGCCGGACGCTCGTCTGGTCTCGCGAAGAAGCCGGTCACCGTCAAGTACAGGCAGTCCTTGACGGACGGCACCAAGATCAGAGCGACGCCGTGACGCCCGGCGGAACGACTTCGTAGAGGCGCCGGTCCCGGATCAGGGCCCACAAGACGTTCACTCGGCGACGGGCGAGAGCGATCACAGCCTGGGTATGGCGTTTTCCCTCGGCGCGTTTGCGGTCGTAGAAGGTCCGGGAATTGGGGTCATGGCGGACGCTGGTCAGGGCGGACATGTAGAAGACGCGCTGGAGGACGCGGTGGTAGTGGCGGGGGCGGTGGAGGTTGCCGCTCTTCTTGCCTGAGTCATGCGGCGCTGGTGCGAGCCCGGCGAAGGCGGCAAGTCGGTCCGGAGTTGCGAAGAAGGTGAGGCCGCTGCCGACGCCGGCGAGCAACTCGGCGCCTAGGAGGGAGCCGATGCCGGGCATGCTCGTGATGATTTCGGCGAGGTCGTGGGCGCGGAAGCGGTCCTCGATGAACCGGTCGACTTCCGAGACCTTCTCGTGTAACACCCGAACGTCGGCGGCAAGGGTCCTCACCAGCTGGGCGATGACCGCCTCTCCAGGGACTGCGGTGTGCTGCTGTTCGGCGGCCTCGACTGCCGTAGCCGCGAGCTCCTCTGGGGTGCGGACACCTCGGGCACGGAGCCAGCGGGTCAGCCGGGCTGTGCCAATGCGCCGGATCGCGGCCGGGGTCTGGTAGCCGTCGAGGAGGACCAATGGACCGGCGCTGGTGAGGACGAGGGCGCGTTCCAGAGCAGGGAACATGCCGGTCAGCGTGGAACGCAGACGGTTGATGGCCCGGGTCCGGTCACGGACAAGGTCCGTGCGGCGGCTGGTGAGGATCTTCAGCTCGATGGTGGCCTCATCGGTGGGCCGCATTGGCTTGAGGTCCCGGCGGGTGCGGGCCTGGTCAGCGATCACCAGGGCGTCACGCGCGTCGGTCTTGCCCTCGCCGCGGTATCCGGCTGAGGTGCGCTGTGCTCGCAGCGGAAATCGAACACGTGATTGAATTGGTGGATGCAGTGCACCTCCTTCCCTGACGACCTGGTCGGCCTCCAGGCCGACTGGCTCCGTACGTACCGGACGCTGGCCGCCCGGCCCGCGACCGCGGGCGCGACCCCGCTCCGCCGTCGGCTGATCGCCCTCTCGTGCGCGATCTCCACCCATCCGTACTGGTCGCGCCCGGCCCGTGCGGCGGGGGGCCCGGCCGAGCTCCGCCGCGCGGCCGGGGCCCGGGCCCGGGCCTGGGCGAGGGCGGCATGACGAGCGCCTGCCCCGGAAGCGAGCAGGGCCCCGGCGCGCCGGGCCCCGCGCCCCGGCTGGTCGTCCATCCGCCCGACCACCGGGGGTGGCGCCGGGTGCGGTGCGACGGGCGGAGCCTGGGCACGGCGTACCGGATCAGCGACATAGCCGTCTTCCTCGCTGCGACGGGGATGGAGGACGCCGAGGACTTCGACCTCACGGACCCCGCTCTGGTCGACTGGCGTGGCGGCGGCCCGGACTGCTGGGCGCCGCCGCTGGCGTAAAGCGTGCGGCGGCTCGGGAACCAGGGCCGTCGGCCGTCGGCACCCCACCCTTGCTGAATCTATCGATTCTCGATAGATTCCCATCGTAACTCGATGGAAGGGTGGGTCATGGGAAAGCTGACCGTGGGTGCGCTGCGCGCGGTGCTCGTGGTGGTGTTCGCCGGCACCGTGTTCGTGCAGGCCGGAATGGTGTGGGCGCTGATCAGCGGGAACGATCCGGAGGACGGGTCGCTGCCGTTGACCCCGCTTCGCGTGATCACGATCCTGGGCATGGTGTCGGCCCAGGTCGCCCTGGTCTGCGTATGGCGGCTGGTGTCGATGGTGCGCCGCGGAACCGTCTTCTCCCACGCGGCCTTCCGGTACGTGGACGTCATGATCGGCGCGATCGTGTCGGCCGCCCTGGTGTGGTTCGGGGTCACGGCCATCAACGCGCCGGGGCAGCGGGAGGACCCGGGCGTCACCGTCATCATGGCCGGGGTCGGGGTGGCCATCCTCGGGGTCGCGCTCATGGTTCTCGTCCTGCGGATGCTGCTCGCGCAGGCCGTCGCGCGTGACGTCGAAGCGGCGCGGATGCAGGCCGAGTTGGACGAGGTGATCTGATGCCGATCAGCGTCGACATCGACGTGATGCTGGCCAGGCGGAAGATGTCCGTGGGCGAGCTCGCGGACCGCGTGGGGATCACTCCCGCCAATCTGGCCGTACTGAAGAACGGCCGCGCCAAGGCGGTGCGCTTCGCGACCCTCGCCGCGCTGTGCGAGGTGCTCAGGTGCCAGCCCGGCGATCTGCTGCGCTGGGAGGCCGACGACCCCGCGGCGGAAGCCGTGGGAGCCGTGGGAGCCGTGGAGGCCGTGGAGGCCGCGGAGGCCGCGGACGGATGATCCGGCCCGCGGCCGCGTACCGCGGCCGGGCCGCCGCGCGTCGTGCGATCACGGTCCTCCGCGGCGCCCGCCCCCGGTCCGGAGGGCCGGGCGCCGCCGGCGTCAGCGGGGGAGCTCCTCGCCGGCCCGGCCGCCGAGGCGGGCCACCCCCGGAACCGCCAGGCACAGCAGGCTCGACGCGATGACCAGGACGCCTCCGCCGGTCAGGACGGTGGCCGAGCCGAAGGCGTCGACGGCCGGGCCGACCAGGAGGTAGCCGAGGGGGAGGAGGGCGTAGGCGCTGAGCTGGTCCAGCGCGAAGACCTTGCCCAGCACGTCGGAGGGGAAGGCGCGCTGGAGCGCGGAGGCCCAGTACACGAAGTACATCTCCACGACGAAGCCGCCCAGGGCGAAACAGGCGGCGACCCCGGCCAGGGGGAAGGGCCCGACCAGGGAGAGCGGGACCAGGGCGTAGCCGGTGAGCACGAGCATCGCCACCGTGCCCGGGGCCTTGGGGCGCCAGCGGCCCGCCACCACGATCGCCGGGAGCGCGCCGATCGCCATCGCGGAGAGCACCACGCCGTAGGCGACGTCGCCTCCGAAGTGCTCGCGGGAGACCACCGGCAGCAGGGTCAGGGCCGTCGCGGAACCGGCGAACAGGTGCAGGCAGACCGTGAACATCACGGCCGTCGCCCACGGCCTGCGCCGGATGGCCCGCAGCCCGTGGGCCGCGTCGGCGAGCACCGAACGACGTGCCTGGCCCGAGGAGGGCACCTCTTCCGGCACCTTCAGAACCGTCAGCGCGCCCAGGGCGAAGACCAGGCCGGCCAGGACCAGCGCCGCACGCACCCCCACGAGGGCCACCAGCGATACGCCCACCAGGGCGCCCAGCACGGCGGAGCTCCGGTGCGCGGCGGCGACCAGCGCGTTGCCGCGTTCCAGCAGCGCGTCGGGCAGCAGCGAGGGGATGAGGGAGCGGGCCGCCGGGCGGGACATCGCCTCTCCGGCGCCCATGAGCATCGTCAGCAGCGGCAGCGAGGCGACGGGCAGCCACGGCAGCAGCGCGGCGGCCGTGAGGATCAGGACGGCGCGGAACAGATCGGCGCCGAAGAGGATCCGGGTGCGCTTCATGCGGTCGGCGAGTACGCCGCCCGCCAGCAGGCACACCACCAGCGACACGGCGCGGCCGCCGAGGACCAGGCCGACCTCGCCGGCCCCGCCGCCCGAGTGGAGGACGTACAGGCTCAGGGCCACCGGCAGCAGTTGGTCGCCGACGGCGCCGCTGGCCTGGCCCAGCCACACCCGCAGGAACCGGGGGTGCGCCCGCAGGGTCCCGGCGGCGGTGGCGGCCGTGTCGGCCCGCTCGGGTGCCACTTCGGTGCTCATGCGGCGACGCCTTCCGATTCGGCGTCCTGGTCCTGGTGCGCGTCCACGTCCACGTCCTCGTCCGCCCGGGCCTGGGCGCGGGGGTCGGCCGGAGTCACCAGCCCGATGCCGACCAGCGCCTGCGAGACCTCGGTGGCCTCCAGTACGCCGAGGGCCTCGGCCAGGGCGCCGAAGTTCAGCTCGGGGCCGCGGCGCAGGGAGTGGAGGACGGGTGCGACGGCCGCCGGCACGCGCGCCGTGCGGGTGCCGGTCCGCAGCAGCGCGGTGCCGTCCGGCTCCTCCGTCACCCGGAACACCGCCCCGTCGCGCAGCCGGTAGGGCGCGGACGTCGGCCCCGGCAGTACGGAAACGGGCTCGGGGACGACGGACTTGAAGGCGCCGGAGCGCACCGCCCAGAGCACGTCGGCGGTGTCGGTGGTCTTCGCGGACGCGGCCAGCCGCTCCGCCGCCTCGGCGAGCACGGTACGGGCCAGCTCCGCGTCCTCCTCCAGGTCGTCGAGGGAGACCGTCGCGCGCAGCCAGGCGTCGTCCTGGACGGCCCGGCTGACCAGCTCGGTCAGCAGGTCGTGGCGGGTGACCGGCGGGATGGCGATCGTCAGGTGCATGGAGAGCTCCTCCTGCGTGCGCGGTGAGTGGAAGGTGCCGCGCGGGAAGTACAGCGAGTCGCCCTCGCGCAGCACCAGTTCGGTGAGGGGCTCACTCGCGGCGCGCAGTTCGTCCCTCCGCCGGTCCGTGGAGTGGAACCAGGCGTGCGCCGGCAGCGGATCGGTGAACGGCTGGGTACGCAGCTCCCAGCTCTTGCTCCCGGTGATCTGGAGGACGAGCACGTCCTCGGTGTCGTAGTGCAGGTCGACGCCCTGAGAGTGCGGCGGGGTGACGAAGGCGTTGATGCGTACGGGATGGCCCAGTTCGGCCGACAACTGGTGGGCGAAGCGGCGCAGCGGCGGGTGGAAGCGCTGCAGGGACCGGATGATGAGGGTGTGCCCGGACGCGAGCGCGGCGCGCACGGTGTCCGTCGACACGAACGGCGCCGAGCCCGGGGCGTCACCGTCCTCGACGGCGGCGCCCCGGGCGACGGGCGCCTCGGCGTTGTCGCGCAGCAGCCGGATGGAGGAGGTGCGCAGGCCCGCGCTGAGTACGTCGTCCAGGGCCTCGGGGGAGAAGAGGTCGCCGAAGCCGCCGGGCAGTTCGGCGGCCGTGCTGTGCAGGTGCCGGCGGCCGAATATCCGGGTGCGGAAGGTGTCGGGTGATGCGGAGGTGCAGCGTTCCAGGGCCATGGTCCGCTCCCTTCGGGTGGTCGGATCTTCGGTCGTCGCGCCGGTACGGAGAACAGAGGACGGGGGCAGAGGACTGGGACAGGGGGCGGGGCGGGGATCAGGGGCGGCGGGCGGGGATCAGGGAGCGAGGCGCAGGGCTCCGCGTACCAGGAGCAGGCTCAGGGGGCCGCTGCCCGCATCGCCGTCGGTGGTGAACTCCGCCGCGCCGACGCTGTCCCCGGCGGAGAGCCGTTCCAGGAGGGCGCGGGCGGATGCCGGGAACCGGGCGCGCAGGCGCCCGAAGTCGGCCACCACCGCCCCGTCGTCCTCGTACGTCAGGCCGATGTCGCCGTTCGCCGCGTAGCGGGCGCCGGGAGCGGCCAGGGCCGCGAGTGCGCGCAGTACGCCGGCCAGTGCGGCCCCCTCCCGCTCCGCGCCGCCGCCGGCGACGGGCACGGCGTCCAGGCGTTCGAGCGCGCCGGAGGCGTGCGCGTGCACCAGGGCGCCGATCTCCTCGGCCGGGTCGAGGCTGTTCAGATCGAGGTCGGGCCCCGACGCGCGCAGCGCCGCGAGCAGGGTGTCGGCGGTGAGGGCGCCGAGGGTGGGCCGTCGGGCGGCGAGGGAGAGGTGCAGGGAGTGGCCGCCGGTGGATTCGGCGTGGTGCGGGGTGCCGCGCGGGACGTACAGGACGTCGCCGGGCTCCAGCAGCGGGGTGAGCGCGACCGGGCCGAGCGCGGCAGCGGGCAGCGCGCCCGGGGTGAGCGGTACCGGGCGCAACTGCTCGTGCACGGTCCACTGCTTGCTGCCGGACAGCTGGAGGACGAAGACGTCCTCGTCGTCGATGTGCGGGGCCAGGCCCTTGCGGTCGGGCGGCGTGAGGAAGGCGACGGCGTCCACCGGGCAGGACAGGGAGGCCGCGAGCCGTTCGCAGAGCGACCCGACGGCGGGCACGAGCAGTTCCACGGCGTCGAGGACGAGGGTCGCTCCGAGACCGAAGTGGCTGAGCACCTTCTCGGGGGCGATCGCGTCGGTCACGGTGCCGTGCCCGATGCGGCGGACACCGGTGTAGGTGCTTTCGGCAACTTGCTGCCCGTCCCGGACCAGGCGGACGTGGGGCAGCCGCAGGGCCCGGGTGGTGAGGAGGTCGGCGAGGTCCGCCAGGGAGAGGAGGCCGGCGAAGGCGTCGGGCGAGACGGCTTTGCGCAGCAGGGGCGTGCGGGTCCAGTGCCGGCGCAGGAACTCCTCGGGGTCGCCCACGAGCGGGGCGAGTGCGCCGCCGCCGTCCGAGGGGGCGGCGGACGCGGGCGCGCGGGGTGCGGTCGTGGCGGGGGCGGTTGCCGTTCGCATCGTCAGACCTTCGAAGGGGGCGGGAAGGCGAAGTCGGCCGGGACCAGCGGCCCGGGGCTGTCGGGGACGCCGGCGGAGAGCAGGTACACCGCGAACTCCTGCGCGGGGTCCACTCCGAGGAAGCGCTCCACCTCGTCGTCGGCGAACGCGACGGTCTGGAAGGGGCCCAGACCCAGCGCCGTGGCGGTCAGGGCGAAGGTCTGGCCGTAGTGGCCGGCGTCGTACATCCACAGCCGGTACGCGCGCGGGTGCCGGTACTTCCAGGCGAGCCGGTTGGCGACGGCCGTGGTGAAGATGGTGAAGGCCCCCTCGTACGAGGGCTCCTGGTGGTACGTGAGCTCCGCGACCCGTTCCCGCGGGGCGTCGGGGTCCAGCAGTTCCAGGGCGTGACGGGCGGGCGCGTAGTGGTAGAGGCCCGGCTGGACGCCTTCGACGTCGTAGACCACCACGTACGCCTCGACCTCGTGGCGGCCGCCCGCGGAGGAGCTGACCCGGCACTGCTGGGGGCCGAACGGGCCCCCGTAAATGAACCGGTGCGGCGCGAAACTGTGGAAGAGCAGGGTCCCGAGCTGGTCCAGCGAGACGGGGGCGCCGGTGAACCTGCGGTGCGTGCGCCGGGTGGCGAAGACGTCCTCGACCGGGGCGTCGAGGCGCAGCGGCCTGCGGGGCAGCATCACGACCGGGTTGCCGGGGTACTCCTTGAACATCTCCGGAGCGCCGCCCTCGGAGGTGATCTCCTCGACGAGCTCGACCCGCTGGGGGGAGTGGACCAGGTAGTTGGCGTTGCGGGCCTCGTCGTGGAAGCGCTCGGTGACGGCGCCCCAGCGCTCCCACAGCTCGGGAAGCGGCGGAGCGTCCTCGTTCGGGACCAGGACGCCGAGGCCGGTGAGGGTTTCCACGGCCTTCCGCACCCGGGCGCGCTCCTCGGCGGGGTGGCGTTCGGCGAGCTCCTGCGCATCGGCCCCGTCGCCGGCTTCCGTCAGGAGCGCGAGGAGATCAGGCGTGACCTCGATCCAGCGGCGCTGCCCGGGGATTCCCATGCGCAGTCCGTCCGGATGCCAGCTGAGGACCAGGTGTTCCCGGCGGCGGACCTTCATGATCGAGTCTCCTCATCGGTGTCCTGGGCGCGTTGCGGGGCTTACGGTGGAATCAGCACGGTCGCTTGGTGGAGCGCAGCGTCCGGCTGCGAGACATAGCCCGTCTCGCAGCCGGACGCTTTTTCTGTGCGGACCCCGTTCACGTGGGGGTCCTGGGCTCACTACAGGCTCGGGTGGTGAGCCACGACCTCGCGGTCCTCGATGATGACGATGTCCATTTCCTTACCTCCCTTCGGAAACTCGGAAATGCGCCGGTCGTCAGAGGCTCGGGTGGTGAGCGACGACCTCACGGTCCTCGATGATGACGATGTCCATTTCTCTGCACCTCCCTTCTGTTTCCGGTTTCCCGCGGTGTGCTTTCCGCGTTGGATTAATGACACCATTTTCGGGGCGCCGAGCAAAGGGTTTTCTGCGGGGGATCTGCGGGGCATCGCCGTTCCCGAATTCGGGTTTCTGGAATTCCGATCCGGCAACCGGCCCCTGAACGGCGAAGGCGGCTGCGGCACGTCATCCGTGCCGCAGCCGCAACGATGGGGCCGGGTTCGTGCCTGGCGAAGGATTTCCGGAGCCCTTTCGGGGCCCTTCCGGAGCCGTTCCGGAGCCGTTCCGGAGCCCTTCCGGAGCCCTTCCGGGGCCGTTCTGGAGACCTTCCCGGGCTCTTCCGGAGCGCCTGCGGAAGCTTTCCGGAGCCTTTCCGGACGCCTTTTGACGGGCTCAGGCGCCGGCGCCCTTTTCCTTCCGGGAGAGGAATGCCAGGGACAGGGCGGCCGCCAGCGCGGACACTCCCGCCACCACCCACATTCCGGTACCGATGCCCGCGTTGAACGAGGCGTTGACGGCCTCGGTCACGGCGGCCGAGGACCGGCCGCTGCCGTTGCCGCCGCTGCGCGCCACTTCGACGACCGCCGACGCGACCGGCTGGGGCACGTGCGCCGCCGCCAGCCGGTCCGGGAGCACGCCGATGAACCGTACGGCGAGCACCGACCCCAGGACCGCGGTCGCGAGCACCGAACCGACCTGCCGGAAAGCGGTGACCGCGTTGGAGGCCGAGCCCATCTGGGCCGGCTGCACCACCGCGAACGCGGCTGCCGTGGACGGCGCGACGACGAGACCGCTGCCCAGACCCAGCAGGGCCAGGCCCAGGGCCGTGATTCCGTACGCGCTGTCCGGCCGCTGCCCGACCAGGACGACCGCGGCGGCGCCCGTGATCACGGATCCGGCGGCCAGCAGCCTGCCCGGTCCCACCTTCGCCGCGATCCGCTGGGCCACCAGCGTGGACAGGACGAAAGCGACCATCGCGGGCAGCAGCTTCAAGCCCGTCTCCAGCGGCGGGGTCGCCTGGACCCGCTGGAGGAACATCACTTCGAGGAAGATGACGCCGACGAAGGTGAACAGCGCGCTCGCCGACACCACCAGCGTGGCCGAGACCCGCAGCGAGCCCATCATCCGGACGTCCAGCATCGGCACGGGAGCCCGCCGCTCCACCAGCACCAGGGCGGTCAGCGACACCGCCGCCACCACCAGCGAGGCCACCACCACCGGGTCGTCGTACCCGGCCCGCCCGCCGACGGCGATCCCGTACACCAGGGTGCCCAGGCCGACGACGGACAGGAACTGGCCGCCCAGGTCGAGGGCCCGGTCCGCGACCTTGGTCTCCTTCACCGCGTACAGCGCCAGCGCCACCGTCACCACGGCGATCGGCGTGTTCACGAGGTAGACGGCCGGCCAGTCGAAGCGGTCGAGCAGTGCGCCGCCGAGCAGCGGCCCGACCGCGAGACCCACCCCGGACATGGAAACCCAGATGGTGATGTAGCGCAGCATGCGCGGCAGGTCGACGAAGAAGGTCGTGGTGATGATGGCCAGCGACGTCGGCAGCACCAGCGCGCCGCCGATCCCGCTGATCGCCCGCCCCACCAGCACCTGCGCGAAACCGCTCGCCGTCGCGACCACGAGCGAACCGGCGGCGAGCGCCACCACACCGGTGACGAACACCCGGCGCCGGCCGAAGCGTTCGCCGAGCGCCCCGCCCGAGAGCACGCAGGCCGCCACGACCAGGGTGTACGTGCTCGACACCCAGCTCAGGTCGGCGGGCGGGACCTGCATGTCCACCTGGAGGGCGCGCAAGGTCGAGATCGCGGCCGTCACCTCGATGAAGGACATGAACAGTCCCAGACAGGCGACGGCCAGCACCAGCCTGCCGTGTTCGATCACCGGCTTCGCCGGCGCCTCGGCCGGCGTCTCGGCCGGCGTCCGGCCCACAGCGGTGCTCATCGGCCACCCTCCTTCTCGACCAGCCGTGCCACCGCGTCGTCCCAGGCCACCGGCAGCTCGTCGCGGTCGGCCGGATAGAAGACGAACACCGAACGGTCCATCACCTTCCGCAGCCGGCCGACGATCCGGGCGTGCGGATCGGAGCGGGAGAACCGGTCGAGGGACTCCTGGTCCGACCACGCGGACAGGGTCCAGAAGGTCTTCTTCATCGGCTCGGCCCGCAGCGAGGCACCGATCACCCCCGGCGCCGAACGCACCTGCTTCCAGACCACCAGCGACAGCAGGAAGAACTTGGGGACGTGGAGCAGGGAGGTGACCTGGAGCTTGGACGCCATGACCACGGCCTGGCCGGTGTCGGCTGGCGCGGCTCCGGCGGCGGCCCCTGGCATCCAGGGAATGGTGGGCATGGAGCTCTCTCCTCTACTACGGCATGCAACGCAGGACCACGGCGGAACGACCCGCCTCTGACAAGAGGCGGACGGCCGGCGCATCCGGACAGCGCGGAAGGAGGAACTTCATATCGTGGGAACAGTTGGCTCGATTCCGCCCTGTGCGCAACGAGTGCGGATCCGGACAGCGACCCCCCGCGCCATCGGCCATCCCGATGGGCGCCCGGGCATCCGTGATGCGCTGATTGACCCCCGCGCGGTGCCCCACCTACGTTTCGAGCCGTGCCGGCCCGCCACCGCTGCCGCCGCCGTCACCATCCCCACACCGGGTCTCGCGCCCCGCCACCGCCGTCGCCGCGCGGGCGACAGCACGAAGTCCCGCCCCCACCAGAGGTGTCACCCCTCTGCGCTCCAGCCGCCGTCGCGCAACGCGACCGGTTCCATGACCAACGCTCGAGCCGAAGGGCTGCCTGCCATGACCACCCGAGTCGCTGTCGTCGGTGCCGGCATATCCGGACTGTCCGCCGCCCACCACCTGCCGGACGACGTCGAAGTCACCGTGTACGAGAAGGACGACCGGCCCGGCGGCCACGCGCTGACCGTCGAGGTCGAGGAGGAGGACGGCCGCACGATCGGCATCGACACCGCCTTCGTGGTGTTCAACTCCCGTACGTACCCGCAGATCACGGCCTTCTTCGAGGAGATCGGCGCCCCCGCCCTCGACCACACGGGCGGCTTCGACTTCTTCGACCTCGACCGCGGCCTCGACTACGGGACGGCTGAATTCGAACTCTCCGAGGAGGAGATCGCCCGGCGCTATCCGGCCGACTTCCTCACCCTGTGGCGGGACGCCGAACGCTTCCACCGCGAGGCCCCGCGCGACTTCCTCCGCAAGCGCACCGACATGGCGCTCGGCGAGTACCTCCGGCGGGGCGGCTACTCCGACGCCTTCAAGTACGGCTACGTGGTGCTGCTCGCCACCGCCGTCTGGTCGGTCCCCGCCGAACTCATCTGGGAAATGCCCGCGACGACCGTCATCGCCTTCTTCATGTCGCACGACCCCGGCGGTCTCGGCGGACGCACCGTCGCCTGGAAGACCGTCGCCGGCGGCAGCATCGAATACGTCCGCAGGGTCGTCGCCGGCATCAACGGCAAGGTGCGCACCTCCAGCCCGGTCACCCGGGTCCGCGAAGAGGCGGACGGCGTGGTCGTCGCCACCGCCGACGGCGAGGAGCGCTACGACTACGCCGTCCTCGCCTCCCACGCCGACCAGACCCTCGCGATGCTGGAGGGGCCGACCGCCCTCCAGGCCGAGATCCTGGGCAAGGTCCGCTACAGCTCCACCAGCGCCGTCCTGCACACCGACCCCGCCGCCATGCCGCCCCACCGCGAGCGCTGGCAGAGCTGGAACTACGGGCTCAAGACGGTCGGCGGCCGCACCCGCACCTGGGTCGCGTACTACATGAACTCGCTCCAGGGCTTCACGGCGAGCAAGGACTACTTCGTCACGCTCGACTCCCCGATCGTCCCGCGCGACGAGTTCGTCATCCGCGAGCTGCCCTTCACCCATCCGATCATCGATCTCGACGTCCGCACGATGCAGCGCACCATCTACGACGTCAACGAGACCGGCCGGATCAAGCTCGCCGGCTCGTACTTCCACTCCCCGAAGATCGGCCACGACCTGATCGGGTCCCACGAGGCCGGATTCGTCTCCGGACTCAAGGCCGCCGAGTCCATCAACCGCGACATCAACCCCCGCGCCGTCAAGAAGTGAATCGAGGCAGTCCCATGCAGACCGTCACCGCAGTGGAAGCACAGGCCTGGCTGGTGGAGAAGCTGGCCGTCCGGCTGGGCGTCGAGCCCGCCGACATCGACGTCGACCGCTACTTCGACGAGTTCGACCTCGACTCGACCGAAGCCCTCATCCTCGCCGGCGAGCTGGAGAAGTGGCTCGGCTTCGAGCTGGAGGCGACCGCGCTCTGGTACCACCCCACCGTGGCCGCGCTGTCCGAGCACATCGCCGAGGAGAGCGCGCGCAATGTCGCCGCGGCCTGACCCGACCGCCGCCCGTCCCGTCCTGCGGCTCCTGCGGGACGCGGACGGCCCGGCCGGCCGCCGGATCTGCGCCGTCCACCCGGGCGCGCTGGCGGCCGCCGAGTGGGAGACGCTCGCCGCGCGCCTGCCCGCGGACACCGCCCTGCACCTGCTCGACCTGGGCAACGTCCCCGAGTTCCTCACCGCCGCCCTGGACCCCCGTGCGCCGGCCGTCTCCATCGGGGACCTGGCCGCCCGCTGCCTGGACGAACTGGCGGCGGCACGGATCGACACCGGGCCGTTCACCCTGGCCGGCTGGTCCTTCGGCGGAGTCGTGGCCTACGAGATCGCCGCCCGCCTCGACGCGACCGGCCGGGGCGCGCTCCTGCGGGACCTCGTCCTGCTCGACAGCATCGCACCCGTCCCCGCCTTCAAGCGCACCGACGAACTGCTCGACGCGGCGATGCTCCTCGACTGGTTCGTGATGTACCTCGGCGCCAAGCGCCGCAGTCCGTTCACCGTGAGCATCCCGCCGCTCGCCGTACCCGAGGACGGACTGCACCTGGTCCTCGACGCCGCCGTCGCCCAGGGCCTCCTGCCGGCCGACACGGAACTCGCCGGACTGCGCAAGCTGTACGCCGCCTACCAGGGCGGCCTGTCCCGCAACAACCGCTGCACCGCACCCTACGAGCCGGGCCCGCTGGAGCGGCCCCTCGCCCTCGTCAAGCCGGAGCGCTCCCTGCTCCCAGCCGAGGGCGACCTCGGCTGGAGCGGCCTCAGCAGCCACCCCGTACGGCAGGTGGACGTCCCCGGCGACCACTACACGATGCTTCGGGACCCCGAGGCCGTGAACGCGCTCGTCGGCCTGCTGGCCGGCTCGGCCGTCGTCTGAAACACCCGTGGATCTTGGGGGTGTCTTGCCGATCAGGTCGGATCAGGCCCCGCCCACCCGCCGCACTCGAACGAGAGGACCGTCGTGCACCACTCACGTCTGGCCGAGACACCCATCGCCATCGTCGGGTTGGCCGGCCTGTTCCCCCAGTCCCGCAACCTGCGCGAGTTCTGGCACAACATCGTCGAAGGAAACGACTGCATAGAAGACGTTCCGGCCGGCCACTGGAACCTCGACGACTACTACGATCCGGACCCCACCGCCGAGGACAAGACCTACGCCCGGCGCGGCGGATTCCTGCCCGAGATCGCCTTCAACCCCATGGAATTCGGCCTGCCGCCCAACACGCTGGAGGTCACCGACATCCTCCAGCTCCTCTCGCTGACCGTCGCACGCGACGTCCTGCGCGACGCCGGCACCGAGAACTCCGGCTGGTACGACCCCTCGCGCACCGGCGTCATCCTCGGCGTCACCGGCGCCAACTCCCTGACCCAGCCGCTCTCCGCACGCCTGCAGACCCCCATCCTCAAGGAGGTCGTCCGCAGCGTCGGCCTCAGCGAGGCCGAGGCGGACGAGGTCGCCGAGCGCTTCAAGAAGGCGTACATCCCCTGGGAGGAGAACTCCTTCCCCGGCATGCTCGGCAACGTCGTCGCCGGACGCATCGCCAACCGCTTCGACCTCGGCGGAACCAACTGCACCGTGGACGCGGCCTGCGCCAGCGCCCTCGCGGCGGTCAAGCTCGCCGTGAGCGAGCTGGTCGAGGGCCGCGCCGACCTGATGATCACCGGCGGCTGCGACGCCGAGAACACGATCCTCATGTACATGTGCTTCAGCAAGACCCCGGCCTTCTCCAAGACCCAGATGATCAGGCCCTTCGACGAATCCGCCGACGGAACCCTGATCGGCGAGGGCATCGGCATGCTCGCCCTCAAGCGCCTCGCCGACGCCGAGCGCGACGGCGACCGCATCTACTCCGTCCTGCGCGGCATAGGAACCTCCAGCGACGGCCGCTTCAAGAGCATCTACGCCCCGCGCGCCCAGGGCCAGCAGCTCGCCCTGCGCCGGGCGTACGAGGACGCGGACGTCGCGCCCGGATCCATCGAGCTCTTCGAGGCACACGGCACGGGCACCGCCGTCGGAGACCACACCGAGCTGTCCGCCCTCGGATCCTTCGTCGCCGAGGAGCAGGACGAGCGCGGCTACGCCGCCATCGGCAGCGTCAAGTCCCAGATCGGACACACCAAGGCGGCCGCGGGCGCGGCCGGGCTGATCAAGCTGGCGCTCTCCCTGCACCAGAAGATCCTGCCGCCCACCATCAACGTCGAGAAGCCCAGCAAGGCCGTCGACCCGGAGCACACCCCCTTCTACGTCAACTCCCAGGCACGCCCCTGGATCGCCGACCCCGGCCGCGACAAGCGCCGGGCGGCCGTGTCCTCCTTCGGCTTCGGCGGCACCAACTTCCACATGGTCCTGGAGGAGCACGACACCGCCGGCGGCAAGGTGCTCGGCCCCGTGGCCCGCACCGGCCTGTGGCACGCGGCCGACCCCGAGGCCCTCGCCCGCCGCCTGGAGCAGGGCGCCGCCCCCGACCCCCTCGGCTGGGTCCCCGCGGGCGACGCCCGCATCGGCATCGCGGCCCGCTCGGACGAGGAGTTCGACGCACTGCGCTCCACCGCCGTCGGGCTGCTGCGCGCCAAGCCCGGCGCGGACGCCTGGCAGCACCCCAAGGGCATCACCTACCGCCGCTCCGCTCTCCCCGCCGGCACCAAGACCGCCGCGGTCTTCGCCGGCCAGGGCAGCCAGTACACCGGCATGGGCCGCAGCGCGGCGCTCGCCGTGCCGCCCGTACTCGCCGCGTACGACCGGGCGAACCGGCTCACCGGCGGAACCCTGACCCTCGGCCGGGTCGTGTTCCCGGCGCCCGCGTTCGACGAGGCCACCCGAAAGGCCCAGGAGGAGACGCTGCGGCGCACCGAGTTCGCGCAGCCCGCGATCGGCGCCCTGTCCGCCGGCCAGTTCGCCTGGTTCCGTGAGCTCGGCTTCGCCCCCGAGGGCGTGATCGGCCACTCCTTCGGCGAGCTGACCGCGCTGTGGGCGGCCGGGGCCCTGGACGACGCCGGATTCGCAGAGCTGGCCCGGGCCCGGGGCCTTGCGATGGCGCCGCCCGCACAGGCCTCCGCCGACTTCGACCCCGGCGCCATGGCCGCGGTGCGCGGCGAGCTGAAGGCCGTCGAGGCCCTCATCGCCGGGTACCGGGACGTGAGCGTCTGCAACATCAACGCGCCCGGCCAGATCGTGGTCGGCGGCCCGACCGCCGAGATCGACCGTCTCGTCGCGGACGCCGCCTCCGGCGGAAAGATCCCCGCCAAGCGGCTCCCCGTCTCCGCGGCCTTCCACACCCGGTTCGTCGCCCACGCCGCCGAAACCTTCCGCGCGGCCGTCGAGAGCGTCGACCTGTCCGCGCCCCGGATACCCGTGTACGCGAACACCCCGGGCGCGTCCTACGGCACGGACACGGCGGCCGGCCGGCGCACCCTCGTCGACCAGCTGCTGCGCCCGGTCGCCTTCGCCGACCGCATCGAGGAGATGTACGCCGACGGCTTCCGCGTCTTCGTCGAGTTCGGACCCAAGCGGGTCCTCTCGGACCTCGTGGACAAGGTCCTCGAAGGCCGTGAGGGCGTCGTGACCGTGGCCGTCGACGGCGGCCCCGCCAAGGACAGCGAGATCGCGCTCAAGTACGCCGCGATCGAACTGGCCGTGCTCGGCCTGCCGGTCTCGGGCCTCGACGACCACACCGCCGCGGTGGTGGCGGCGCCGGCGGGCAAGGGCATGGCCATCCCGCTGCGCGGCATCAACTACGTCACCGACGCCCGGCGCGCGGCGTACAAGGAGTCCCTGGCCGAGCCCGTCACGCGGGCCGGAACCGAGTCCCTGCCGACGGCGACGGCGACGGCGCCGACGGCGGCGCCCGCGGCGGTACCGGCCGGGGCCGGCGCCGAGGCCGAGGGCCTCGGCGAGATCGCCCGCGAAGGGCTCGGCCTCCAGGCCGAGATCCTCGACGCGCACGTCGCAACGATCCGCGAGGCCGTCAAGACCCTTGAGGCGTCGGTCCGCTCCGGCGCCCACCCCGACGCGAACGCGGCGCTGCGCCTCATCGAGCAGCACGGCGCCTCGATCACGACGGCGCACGACCGGGCGACGCAGCTTCTGATCGAGGCGCTGAGGGGAGAAGGACAGCCGCCGACGGAGACCCCGGCGCCCGCCCCCGCCCCCGCCGCGCTGGCCGAGGCCGCCCCCGCCCCCGCCCCCGCTCCTGCTCCGGTGGCGGAGGCACCTGCCGCCGCTGTCGCCCCTGCCGCGCCTGCTCCGTCCGCCGAGGTGGATGCGGCGGTGCTCGAAGCGCTGCTCGAAGTGGTGGCGGAGAAGACCGGCTACCCGGTGGAGATGCTCGAACCCGGTATGGACGTCGAGGCGGACCTCGGTATCGACTCGATCAAGCGGGTTCAGATCATGGGTGCGTTGCAGGAGCGTTTCCCGGTGTCGGGTGACGTGGATCCGGAGCGCATGGCCGAGCTGCGGACCCTGGACGACATCGCCGGCTTCCTCGCCGAGGCGTCGGGTACGTCCACCCCCGCTGCGGCCCCGGCTGCCGCACCGGCCCCGGCTGCCGCACCGGCCCCGGCTGCTGAGCCGGTGTCGGTGGCTCCGGTGGCGGAGGTTCCTGCTGCCGTTCCCGCTGCTCCCGCCGAGGTGGATGCGGCGGTGCTGGAGGCTCTGCTGGAGGTGGTGGCGGAGAAGACCGGCTACCCGGTGGAGATGCTCGAACCCGGGATGGACGTCGAGGCGGATCTGGGGATCGACTCGATCAAGCGGGTTCAGATCATGGGTGCGTTGCAGGAGCGTTTCCCGGTGTCGGGTGACGTGGATCCGGAGCGCATGGCCGAGCTGCGGACCTTGGACGACATCGCCGGTTTCCTCGCCGAGGCGTCCGGCGTGTCCGCTCCTGCTCCGGTGGCTGCCGCCCCGGTGGTCGAGGCCGTCCCCGCTGCCGCTGCCGCTGCCGCTGCCGCTCCCGTTCCGTCGGCTGAGGTGGATGCGGCGGTGCTCGAAGCGCTGCTGGAGGTGGTGGCGGAGAAGACGGGTTATCCGGTGGAGATGCTGGAGCCCGGTATGGACGTCGAGGCGGATCTGGGGATCGACTCGATCAAGCGGGTTCAGATCATGGGTGCGTTGCAGGAGCGTTTCCCGGTGTCGGGTGACGTGGATCCGGAGCGCATGGCCGAGCTGAGGACGCTGGACGACATCGCGGGCTTCCTCGCCGAGGCCTCCGGCGCATCCGCCCCCGCCCCGGCTGCTGAGCCGGTGTCGGTGGCTCCGGTGGCGGAGGTTCCTGCTGCCGCCCCTGCCGCCCCTGCCGCCCCTGCCGCTCCCGTTCCGTCCGCCGAGGTCGATGCGGCGGTGCTCGAAGCGCTGCTCGAAGTGGTGGCGGAGAAGACCGGCTACCCGGTGGAGATGCTCGAACCCGGGATGGACGTCGAGGCGGATCTGGGGATCGACTCGATCAAGCGGGTTCAGATCATGGGTGCGTTGCAGGAGCGTTTCCCGGTCTCGGGTGACGTGGATCCCGAGCGCATGGCCGAGCTGCGGACCCTGGACGACATCGCCGGCTTCCTCGCCGAGGCCTCCGGGGCGTCCTCCCCGGCCGCGGTGACGGCACCCGTCGCAGCGGAGGCCCCGCTCGTCGTCACGTACCCCGAGGCGAACGGCGTGGGCCGGACCTTCGCGGCCGTACGCGAGCTGCCGGCGCCCTGCCGCTTGGTGGGGGCGTATGCCGAGCGCCGGACCGCGCTCGTCCTGGACGACGGCTCGGAGCTGACCCCCGCTCTGGTCGACGGGCTCAGCGCCGACGGCTGGCGGGTGGACGTCCTCGGACTTCCCGGCGCCGCCGCGTTCTCCGGGCGGGCCGACTCCGTCCGGTCCCTCCGTACCTGGGACGAGGAGGAACTCGCCGCCACCGTCACGGCCGAGCGGCTCGACCTCGTCGTGCAGATGGCCGCCGAGGGCGGCCGGGAGTGGACCGAGGGGGTCCGCCGCCTGGCGCACACCGTCCTCGTGGCCAAGCGCACCCAGGCCCCCCTGAAGGCCGCGGCCGCGGCCGGAGGCAGGGCGGCGTTCATCGCGGTGACCCGGCTGGACGGGGCGAACGGCTACCGCGGCAGCGGCGGCGGGGCGGCCCTGCTGGGTGGCGTGAGCGGGCTCGTCAAGACCCTCGCCATCGAGGTCCCGTCCCTGTTCACCCGGACCGTCGACCTCGCCCCCGGCCTGGACGACCGCACCGCCGTGACCCGCTTCCTGGACGAGATCCACGACGTGTCGACCGACACCGCCGACGTGGGCCACGACGCGGAGGGACGACGGACCGTCGTACCGTCCGCCGAGCCGCCCGCCGGCCACGTGACGGCCGTACCGGAGATCGGCGCACAGGACCTCCTCGTCGTCACGGGCGGCGCCCGCGGGATCACCGCGGACTGCCTCCTGGCGCTGGTGGAGGCCCGTCCCGCGGGTCTGCTGCTCCTCGGACGCAGCCAGGTGGGCGCCGAGCCCGACTGGGCCCGGGGCCTGGAGGGCGCGGCGCTCAAGGGCGCCATCGTCAAGCGGATCACCGGCGCGGGGGAGAAGCCCACCCCGCGCGGGGTCGAGGCGGTCTACCGCGAGGTGACCGGCAGCCGTGACGTCCGGGACAACCTCGACCGGCTGCGGGCGACCGGCGCGGACGTCGAGTACCTGGTGGTCGACATCACCGACGCCGCCGCGGTCCGCGGCGCCCTCGCACCGCACGCGGCGCGCGTCACCGGCGTCGTGCACGGCGCGGGCGTCCTGGCCGACCGGCTGATCTCCGACAAGACGCCGGAGGAGATCCAGCGCGTCCTCGGTACGAAGATCGTCGGCCTGGGCAACGTACTGGACGCGCTCCGCGGCACGGCCGACCTGCGCCACCTGGTGTTCTTCTCCTCGGTCGCCGGGTTCTTCGGAAACCGGGGCCAGTCGGACTACGCCGTGGCGAACGAGGCCCTCAACCGGCTCGCCGTACGCCTCAGGCACGAGCTGCCTTCGGCCCGCGTGACCTCCGTCAACTGGGGTGCGTGGGACGGCGGGATGGTCACCGACGACCTGCGCTCGATGTTCGCCTCGCGCGGTGTGGTGCTGGTGCCGGTCGCGACCGGTGCCGGCATGTTCGCCGAGCAGTTCACGGCCGCGCGCGGCCAGGACACGGTCATCGTCGCCGGCCCGCTGACACCGCTGTCCGCGCCGGCTTCGGCCGACGCCTCCGCCCCGGTTTCGCTGCTGATCGACCGCACGCTCGCCGACATCGCCGCCGAGCCCGTGCTCGCCGACCACGCGATCGACGGCAAGCGGGTGCTGCCCGCCACCGCCGCGCTGGGCGCGCTGGTCAACGCGACGGAGCGGGTGACGGGCGAGCCGGTGACCGAGGTGTCCGCGTTCAAGGTCTTCAAGGGCCTGGTGATGGACGCGGCCGAGGGCCCGGCGGCTTCGCGGCTGAGACTGTTCATCGAGCCCGGACCGGCCACCCGCCCCGACTCGGTCGAGGTGCTGGCCTCCGCGGTGGACGACGCCGGACAGAGCAGGCCTTCGTACGGGGCCAGGCTCGCCTCGGTCGCGCACACCGCACCTGCGGACCGTACGGACCTCGCCCGGGCCGCCCGTGAGGCGACCCGCACGGACGCGGCCCCCTTCTACCGGAACGGCACGCTCTTCCACGGCCCCGCGCTCCGCGGCCTGCGCTCGGTCCTCGTCGCCGAGGAGCGGTTGCTGCTGCTCGCCGCCCGGCTCGATGACGGACGGCCGGCGCGCGGCGCGTACCACGGGCGGTTCCACAGCCCGGTCCTGGCCGATCTGCTGCTCCAGTCGGCGCTGGTGTGGGTGCGGCGCTTCCGCAACCGGGCCTGCCTGCCGATGGAGGTCGCGAGCGTCCGCTTCCACGCGGAGCTCCCCGCCGACCAGGAGTTCCTGATCGCGGTGGAAAACGTGGTCGCCGGACCGGGCGGCATCTCCTGCTCGGTCACCGCCCTCGACCGCGAAGGCCGTGTGCTCCAGGTGCTGGACGGCGTCTCGCTCGTGGAAGACCCGCAGCTGGAGGGCAAGTTCGGGGCGATCGAGCGCACCGGCACGGCGCCCGTCTCCGTCTGACCCCCCCTCGGACGCGGGTCCGGGCCCGGATCCTTCCGGGCCCGGGCCCGGGCCCGGACCCGCGCCCACCCGAACGACAGGGTCCCGACCCAGGGTCCCCGCCCCACCCCACTCCGACTCCCGACCCCGACTCCCGAACCGATCCATTCGGACACCCGGAGGCTGACCCAATCATGGGCAAGTACGCGATCGTCGGCCTGGCCTGCCTCTTTCCGGGGGCGGGAACACCCGACGCCTACTGGCGCAACCTGATCGGCGGCGTGGACTCGCGCACCGACGGGGACGACCGGATCTTCGGGCACTCCCCGCAGACCCGGGAGACCGACCCGCAGGACAGACACCGCATCTACTGCACCCGGGGCGGCTTCCTGCGCACGTACGACGAGAACGCCACGGGTGCCGAGGGCTTCGATCCGGAGGGCTACCTCCTTCCTTCCGACTACCTGGCCGGTCTGGACCGCTCGTTCCACTGGGCGCTCCGGGTGGCCGGGGACGCACTGGCCGACGCGGGACATCCCCCGACCGCGGCCGGCCGGCAGGGCCGGAGGACCGGGGTGGTGTTCGGGAACTATCCGTTCCCCACCCCGGCCTCCGGACGGTTCGCCGGCGAGTTCTGGGACTCGGCCGTGGCCCGGGGCCTCGCGGACGCCGGACTGCCCGTCCCCGCCGGGGCGGTCGCGTCCGGCGGCTCGCCCGAGCCCGGTGCGGTCACCGCGCACAACCTCTGGGCGGGCGGCATGCCGGCCCGCGTCGTGGCGGCCGCCCTCGGCCTGGAGGGGCCGAGGTTCACCCTCGACGCCGCCTGCTCCTCCGCCCTGTACGCGCTGAAGCTGGCCTGCGCGCACCTGGAGACCGGACGCGCGGACCTGATGCTCGCGGGCGGGGTCTGCGCACCCGATCCGACCGTGATCCACCTTTCCTTCTCCGACCTGAGGGCCTACCCGCAGGACGGTTTCAGCCAGCCCTTCGACGCCCGCTCCCGAGGCATCGTGACCGGGCAGGGGGCCGCGATGATCGCGGTGAAGCGGCTCGCCGACGCGCGTCGCGACGGCGACCGCATCCACGCCGTCATCGACGCCCTCGCCCTGACCAACGACGGCCCCGGCAAGCACCTCCTCGCGCCCAACGAGGCCGGGCAGCTCGCCGCGTACGAACTCGCCTACCGCGAGGCGGGCGTCGACCCGTCCGCGATCCAGTACCTGGAGTGCCACGCCACCGGGACTCCGCTCGGCGACACCACCGAACTGGCGGGGGCCGAGGCCTTCTTCGGCCGGGGCCCGCTGCTGGGCTCGGTGAAGGCGAACATCGGCCACCTGCTGACCGTGGCCGGCATGTCCAGCCTCCTCAAGGTCGTGCTGTCCCTGTCGAACGGCGTCATACCGCCGACCATCGGTGTCGAGCGGCCGCTGCCCGACACGATCGCCGACCGGGTCGTGCGCGAGGCCGTGAGCTGGCCCGACCCGGCTCCGGGCGCTCCCCGCCGGGCGGGCGTCTCCGCGTTCGGCTTCGGCGGTACGAACGCCCACGTCGTGCTGTCGGCACCGGAGGCCGGGGCCGCCGAGTCGACCGGAGCGACCGGGGTGGCCGAGTCGACCGGGGCTGCCGGCGCGACCGGGGCCGCCGAGCCGCCGCCGCTCGCCGTGATCGGCATGGGCGCCCACTTCGGCTGCCACGCCACCCTCGACGCGTTCGAACGTGCGGGGTACGAGGGGCTGGACGCGGTGCGGGACCTGCCCGAACAGCGCTGGCGCGGCTTCGAGACCGTGGAGGACGGCCCCTTGGACCGGGCCGGCCTGGGCGGTGACGCGGCCCCCCGCGCCGCCTACATCGAGGACTTCGAGGTCGACACCACCTCGTACCGCATCCCGCCCAAGGACCTGGACCACTTCAACCAGCAGCAGCTGCTGATGATGCGCGTCGCCGACGAGGCGCTGCGCGACGCCGGGTACGAGCGCAAGCGCCCGGGTGCCGCCGCGGCCGGCTCCGGCCCGCGCCGGATCGGCGTGGTCATCGGCATGGAGATGGAGCCCAGCGCGCACGGTCACGGCTCCCGCTACGAACTGGGCCGCAAGCTCGCCGAATGGTGCGCGGCCGCCGGCGTCGAGCCCTCCCCGGAGCAGTTGGCGGCCCTCACCCGCGCCGCGCGCGACGGCGTCCACGACTCCATCGAGCCCAACGAGGTCCTCAGCTACATCGGCAACATCATGGCCAGCCGGGTCTCCTCCCTGTGGAACCTCACCGGCCCGTCCTTCACGCTGTCCTCCGACAGCGCGGTCGGCGTCGAAGCCCTCGACGTGGCCCGGCTGCTGCTGCTCGACCCCACCATCGAGGCCGTGCTCGTCGGCGCGGTCGACCTGGCCGCCGGACCGGAGAACACCCTGGCGCGCGAGCTGCTCGAACCGGGAACCGTCCGCGACGGGCTGCGCATCCTCGGCGAAGGCGCCGGCGCCGTCGTCGTCACCCGGCCGGAGGCGGTGCCGCAGGGACACCGGGTGTACGCCACGGTCGAGTCGATCGCCCTGCACCACGCTCCGGACGTCACCCCCGACGTGCGCGGCGAACTCGTCGAACGGGCCGCCCAGGACGCGCTCGCCGCGGCCGGTCTCGGCCCGGCGGACGTCGAGCTGGTCGAGGCCGGCGGCGGGCACGCGGCCGAAGTCGACGCTCTCGCCCGGGTCTGGACCGCGGACAGGGCCGGCGGAGAGCTGCGCACGGCCCTGTCCTCGGTCCGCGCGGCCGTCGGCGACACGGGATGCGCCTCCGGGCTCGCCGGACTCATCCGGGCCGCGCTCTGCCTGCACCACGCCTACTTCCCCGTCGCCCCGGAGGGGATCGGGGCCGGCGCGCCCGAGGGCTCGGCCTTCTTCCTGGCCGCCGATTCCCGTCCCTGGCTGCGCGCCCACCGCGACGGCCGGCGCGCCGCCTCCGTCAGCGTCGTCGGCACGGCCGGCAGCCACGCCCACCTCGTGCTCACGGGTGGCGGGGTCCGCGGCGAGATCACCGAGGCGGACTGGAGCCGCTCCGGCGGCAGCCTGGTCGTACCGGTCGCCGCGGACGACTTCGACGGACTGCTGGGCCGGCTGGCCCGGCTGCGCACGGTGATCACCGACGGCGGGGGGACCCCGGACTGGTGGGCGGAGTTCGCCGACCGGCCGGCCGAGGTCAAGGCCGTACTGGTGGCCGACGACCCGGCCGGACTCGTCCGGCAGATCGACCAGGCGATCAAGGACCTGCCCGGCGTGTGGCGGTCGGGCGGCGAATGGTCCTCCCCGTCGGGCAGCTGCTTCACCGCGCGGCCCCTCGGTCCCGGCGCCAAGGTCGCCCTGGTCTTCCCCGGGGCCTTCAACTCGTACCTGGGGCTCGGGCGTTCGATGTTCCGGGCCTTCCCCGGACTGCTGCCCCGCTTCGAGGCCCAGGCCGAACGCCCCGCCGAACTCCTGCGCTCCGCGGCGCTCTACCCCCGTTCGCGCGAGCCGCTGGGCCGGCGCGAGCTGATGGGGCTCGAAGGGGAACTGGTCGAGGACATCCCGCTCATGCTGGCGGCCGGCACGAGCTACGCCCTGCTCTCCACCGACCTGGTGCGGGAGGTCCTGGGCGTCCCGGTGGACGGCGCCTTCGGCTACAGCCTGGGCGAGAGCAGCATGCTCTTCGCCACCGGCGGCTGGGTGAAGAGCGCGCGCGGCGACGAGAAGATCAGTGCCTCGCCGCTCTTCGACGACATGCTGCGCGGACCCAAGCGGACCGTGCGCGCGCTGTGGGGTCTGGGCGACGAGGTCCCTGACGCGCAGGTGTGGGCCACGCACGTGCTGCTCGCGCCGGCCGAGGACGTACGGGCGGCCCTGCCGCGCTACGAGCGGGTGTTCATCACCCACGTCAACACACCGCAGGAGACGGTGGTCGCGGGCGATCCCGGACAGTGCCGCGACCTGATCGCCGAGCTGGCGTGCCGCAGCGCCCGCTCGCCCGCCAACCACGTCATGCACTGCCCCGTGGTGGACGGCGTCCTGACCGACCTCGCCGACCTCAACCGCTACCCGACGGGTGACGTGGGGGACCTCGTCCTCTACAGCAGCCGCCACTACGCGCCGGTGACGGACTTCGACGCGGACGCGGTGGCGGGGAACATCGCCGTGACGCTGCGCGAGACCGTGGACTTCCCGCGGCTGGTACGGCGCGCCCACGACGACGGCTACCGCTGCTTCATCGAGGTCGGCCCCAGCAGCACCTGCGCGCGCTGGATCCACGAGACCCTCGCCGGGGAGCCGCACCTGGCGGTGTCGGTCGACCGGCGGGGCGCACGGGGGGCGACGGACATCGCCCGCCTCGCGGCCCGCCTCGCCGCCCACGGCATCCCCGTGGACCTCGGGGCCTTCGCCCCGCTGCCGCACGGCCCCCGCCCTTCGCCGGGCCTGCGGGTCTTCCCCACGGGCGGCGCCCCGGTCCCGCCCCTGGTGGCGGCCGCCGCGGCTCCGACCGTGGGAGGCCTGGCGGCCGCTCCGGCGCGGCCGTCCGCGCCGGTCTCCATCGCCCCCACCGTCATCCCGAGCCCCGCCGCCACCCCGAGCCCCGCCAAGCCCACCCCCAAGCCCACCCCCACGCCCACCCCCACTGCCACGCCCATCCCCACCGCCATCCCCGCCGCCACGCCCGCCCCCGCCCCCACGCCCGCCACCATCCCCGCAGCCCTGTCCGCCCGACCCGCCGCCCCGCTCGCGGCGCCGGCGGGCGCGGGCCTGGCGGAGGCCGCTCCCGCCGCCGGGGCGCAGGGCCTCCTCACTGCCGATCCGGCGCCTGCCCAAGGCTCCGCAACCACCACGGAATGGGACACCGCGATGCCGACCCACCCCTCCGCGCAGTCGCCGGCGCCAGCCCTGGCACTGGAACGGGAGCCCATCACGATGATTCCGGCCGGCGCCGCCCTGCCGCCGGCCGGGCCGCGCCCGACCACCCCCGACGCCCCGCCCGGGCGCACCGCCACCGATGCGCCCCGGCCCGCCCCGCAGCCCGCGCGGACCCCGGCGAGGGCCGGCGAGGAGACCGCCGCCACCCTCGTGCGCGGGCTCCGCAGCGAGATGCTGGAGGCGCACCAGGAGGTGCTCCGGGCCCAGCGCGACCTGCGTGAGCAGCTCGTCGCCCTGCTCTCCGCCGGCGAGCCCGCCCCGACGTCCCCGAAGCCTGCCGCCTCCCCGGCGGCCCCGGCGCCGCAGACCCCCCGCCCTCCCAAGCCCGAGGGCGTCGTCTGGGACGAGCACGACCTCCTGGAGTTCGCGACCGGAAAGATCGGCAACGTCTTCGGCCCGCGCTTCGCCGAGATCGACGGGTACCGCCGCCGCGTCCGCCTCCCCGCCCCGCCCTACCACTTCGCGACCAGGGTGACCGCCCTGGAGGCCGAACCGGGCGAGTTCAAGCCCTCGTTCATCCGGACCGAGTACGACGTACCGGTCGACGCCTGGTACGCGGTCGACGGGCAGGTCCCCCCGGCCGTCACCATCGAGGCCGGCCAGTGCGACCTGCTCCTGATCAGCTACCTCGGCGCCGACTTCACCAACCGCGGCGACCGCGTCTACCGGCTGCTCGACAGCACCCTCAGCTTCGAAGGCGATCTGCCCCGCGTCGGCCAGACCCTGCGCTACGACATCTGGATCGACCAGTTCGTACAGCAGGGCGACACCCTCCTCTTCTTCTTCCACTACGACTGCTACGCCGACGGCGAGCTGATCCTCAAGCTCCACAACGCCTGCGCCGGCTTCTTCACCGACGAGGAACTGGAGAGCTCCCTGGGCATCCTCCAGGCGAAGGTCCGCCCGCCGGCCGGCGGCGGCACCTTCTCCGGTTCCAGCGCGTTCAAGCCGCTGGCCCGCACCGACCGCACCTCGCTCACCGCCGGGGACCTGGCACGGCTCGCCGAGGGGCGCATCGCCGAGGTGTTCGGCCCGGCGCACCGCCAGCCCGCCGACTGCAACACCTCCCTGCGGCTCCCGACCGAGCGGCTGCGCATGGCCGACGAGATCACCCTCCTCGACCGCAAGGGCGGCCCCTCGGGGCTGGGACGGATCGAGGCCGTGAAGCACCTCGTCCCGGACGGCTGGTACTTCACCAGCCACTTCCCGGACGACCCGGTCCTCGCGGGCTCGCTCGTCGCGGAGGGGGCCGTCCAGCTCCTGGAGGTGTACGCCCTCTCCCTCGGCCTGCACCTGTCCTTCCCCGACTCCCGCTTCCAGCCCGTTCCCGGTCTCAAGACGGACGTCAAGGTCCGCGGCCAGATCACCCCCGACACCGAGAAGATCGAGTACCGCGTCGACATCACCTCGCTCACCCTGCTGCCCCGCCCGTCGATCACCGCCGACGTGGTCGTCCTGAGGGACGGCAAGGCGTCGATCAGCGTCACCGGCCTGGGCATCCGGCTGGTGGAGAAGCCGGGCACCCCGTACCGCCCGGAGGCCGGCGGCAAGGTGGCGCACTTCCTCGGCCGCCTGAGCCCGGCCACCGGCCGGCCGGCGCTGCTGAACGAGTTCCACATGGCGCACGCGGCCAAGGGGGACCTGGCCACGGCGATGGGGCCCGAGTTCGAGGTCTACGCCGACAGCCGCGCCCCGTACATCCCCAACGGCGACTTCCTCTTCGTCGACCGCGTCATGGAACTGGAGGGCACCCGCGGCGTCCTCAAGCGCGGGGCCGTCATGGTCACCGAGTACGACTCCCCGGACGACGCCTGGTACTACGCCCACAACGGGCACCCGTCCATGCCCAACTGCGTGTACATGGAGTCGAGCCTCCAGGCGGCCATCCTGCTCGGCTACTACCTGGGCGCCACCCTGCCCTTCCCCGAAGAGCAGTTCAGCATCCGCAACCTCGACGGGCGCGCCACCCTGGTCAAGGACATCGACCTGCGGGGCAAGACCATCCAGCACCGCTCGACCCTGCTCTCCAGCGACCAGATGCCGGGCTCCATCCTCCAGAACTACCGCTACGAACTCTCCGCGGACGGCGAGGTCTTCTACACGGGCGAGTCGCTCTTCGGGTACTTCAGCGCGAAGGCCCTGGAGAACCAGGTCGGCCTGGACAAGGGCAAGCACGTGCTGCCCTGGCTGGACCGGTCCTCCCCGCGCCCCGCGGACGTCCGCCGCGTCGACCTCGCCGGCTACCGCGCCGCCGAGGCCGCCCGGCAGGCCCCCCGCCTCGGCGCGGGCCACCTCGACCTGGTCGAGTGGATCGACGTCGTCCCCGCCGGCGGCGACCACGGCCGCGGGTACCTGCGCGGACACCGCTCCATCCGCCCCGACGACTGGTACTTCTCCTGCCACTTCCACCGCGACCCGGTGATGCCCGGCTCGCTCGGCGTGGAGGCACTGCTCCAGGGCCTCCAGGTGTACGCCGTGGAGACCGGACTCACCGACGGCCTGGTCAACCCGCGCTTCGCCCTCCTCTCCGGCACCGAGACGACCTGGTCGTACCGCGGCCAGATCCTGCGCGACGACCCCGACATGGAGTTCGACGTGCACGTCAAGGACGTGGTCCGCGAGCCGGGCCGGATCCGGCTGATCGGCGACGCGAGCGTCTGGAAGTCCACCCTGCGGATCTACCAGCTGGGCGGCATCGGCATCGAGATCCACCACGACCAGGTCTGATCCCCGCGCACGACCGACAGGAGACGCAGCATGACCAGCGATCAGTACCGCCCGAGGTGGACCGGGCCGGGAGAGCCGGCCGTCGGCGACACCGGGGTCTACGAAACCCTGATGCGCCTCGACGAGCCCGTCCACATCGTGCGGGGACCGTACGGGCTGGGCGCGGCCGCCGGCGGGCAGGTCACCGCCGACGGCCCCCACGAGATCGTCGCCGCCGTACCGCCGCTCGGCCCCGAACGGCTCGGCAGCGCCGCCTTCCTCGCCGCGCACGGCATCCGGCAGGCCTACATGAGCGGTGCCATGGCCAACGGCATCGCCTCCGCCGACATGGTCGTCGCCATGGCCCGGGCGGGCTTCCTCGGCTCGTACGGGGCGGCCGGACTGCTCCCCGAGGCGGTGGAGAAGGCCCTGATCCGCTTCCGCGACGAGATCCCCGGCCTCGGCTACGCCTGCAACCTGATCCACAGCCCGAGCGAGGACCGCCTGGAGCGCTCCGCCGTCGACCTCTTCCTCGCGTACGGCGTGCCCTGCGTGGAGGCTTCCGCCTTCCTCAAACTCACCCCGCACCTGGTCCGCTACCGGCTGGCCGGTCTGCGCGCGGGAGGCCCGCACGGAGTCGTCGCGGCCAACCGGGTCATCGCCAAGATCTCCCGTACCGAGACGGCCGAGCTCTTCATGCGTCCCGCGCCGGAGGCCATCGTGCGGCAGCTGCTCGCCGACGGCCTCATCACCGAGGAACAGGCCCGGCTCGCCCCGCGGGTACCGCTCGCCGACGACATCACCGTGGAAGCGGACTCGGGAGGACACACCGACCGCCGGCCGCTCCCCGCCCTGCTTCCGGTGATCATGCGGCAGCGCGACGCGATCATGCAGGAGGCCGGCTACCCCGAGCGCATACGGATCGGCGCCGCCGGCGGCATCGGGACCCCGGACGCGGCCGCCGCCGCGTTCGCCATGGGCGCCGACTACATCGTCACCGGATCCGTCAACCAGTCGTGTCTTGAGGCCGGCACCTCCGCGCAGGTCAAGCAGATGCTCGCCCAGGCCGGCATCGCAGATTTCGAGATGGCCCCGGCGGCCGACATGTTCGAGATGGGCGTAGAGCTCCAGGTCCTCAAGCGCGGCACGTTCTTCCCCATGCGCGCCAAGCAGCTCTACGAGCTCTACCGCACGTACGACGGCATCGAGGAGATCCCCGCCGACGTGCGCGAGCGGGTGGAGAAGCAGATCTTCCGCAGGCCCCTGGAGAGCGTCTGGGAGGAGACCGCCGAGTACTTCCGGCGCCGCGACCCCGACCAGCTCGTCCGGGCCGAAGGGCACCCCAAGCGGCGGGCGGCGCTCGTCTTCCGCTGGTACCTGGGGATGGCCTCGCGCTGGGCGAAGACCGGTGAGGCCGACCGCGCCGTCGACTACCAGATCTGGTGCGGACCGGCGATGGGCAGCTTCAACGCATGGGTCCGCGGGACCTACCTGGCCGCGCCCGAGCACCGCAGGGTCGCCGACGTGGCCCGGCAGATCATGACGGGTGCGGCGTTCCACCAGCGGCTCGCCATGCTGCGGGCGGCCGGCATCGCCTTCCCCGCGGGCATCACCACGCGGCCGTCCCCCGAGGACACGGCCTCCTTCGACCGCGCCGTCGGGGTGGGACGGTGACGGTCGCGAGCCCGCCCGCCGCCGGCCGCGCCCGCGTGCCCGGCGCGGCCCCCGCCGAGCCGGCCGGGCCCCACGCCGAAGCCGAGCGCCTGGACGGCCGGCTCGGCGACCCCTGGTCGCCGGAGAACCCCTTCGGCTTCGCGGCGGGCGCGGCCCGGGACGCCGAAGAGGCGTACCCCCGGCAGGCCGAGGAGCTGCTGCGCGCGGAGGGCTTCCACCTGTGCCACCTTCCCGCCTCCCTCGGCGGGAACCTGCGCTCCTTCGAGGACGCCCAGATCCTGGTCCGCGTCTGCGCCCGCCGCGACGTCAACGTCATGCCCGCCACCATGTTCAGCATCTCGGCCCTCATGACCGTCCTCGCCGCCGGCACGGCCGACCAGCACCGGCTGGTGGCCGGCTGGCTGCGCGAGGGCCGCACGATCGCCTTCGGGCTGTCCGAGGAGCAGGCCGGCAGCGACGTGCTCGCCAACACCTGCCGGCTGACCGGCGAGGGCACCCTGCACGGCTCGAAATGGCTCGTCGGACGGGCGAACACCGCCGACGCCGCCGTGATCGTGGCCCGTACCTCGGAGCGGGGCGCCGGCGCGTTCACGGCCGTGCTGCTCGGACCCGAGGAGCTCGCCGACCCCCGCGTGCGCAGGGCGGCGCCGCAGCGCACCACCGGGATGCGCGGCATCGACTTCGCGGACCTGGAGTTCGACGGACTGGCCGTCGCGCCGCACGCGGTCGTCGGGGACGTCGGCAGCGGTCTGGAAGGCGCGCTGCGCGCCCAGCAGATCGTCCGGCTGATGAGCACGGCCGGCTGTCTGGCCACCGCCGACACGGCGCTGCGCACGGCGCTCCGGTTCGCCCGCGGGCACCGTACGGGCGGCGTACCGGTCGCGGACACGCCGTACGGATCACGTGAACTCGCCCTGGCCGCCGCCGAACTGATCGCCACCGACCTCGCGGTGCTGGTCGCCGCGCGCCAGGTGCACCTCGCACCCGGTGCGTTCGGTCTGGCGTCCTCGGTCGTCAAGCACGTCGCCACGCGCCTGACCGCCTCCTGCGTCACCCGTGCACGCGCCGTGGTCGGCGCCCGGTCGGTCCTGCGGGACGGTCCGGGCGGGGTGCTCGACAAGGCGGTACGGGACAACGCGATGGTCGCGGTCATCGACACCAGCGTCCTCGGCAACCTGCGCGCCCTGGCGATGCACCTCCCCTCGTACGCGCCGGCGTTCGCGGACGCCGCGGGGTCCGGGGGTGCGGCCGACCCGGAGCGCGAACAGCGGCTCCGCGCCCTGTTCGACCTGGGCGACCGGGCATCGCTCCCCGAGCTGCGGGCCGCCGGCCTCGACCTCGGGGTGCGGCCGAAGGACGACGTCCTGCTCGGATTCGCGGCGCACGCCGACGCGATCGCCGCCGAACTGGTCGGCCGGGGCGAGGCCCGGGCCGCGGAGCTGGTCGCGGGGGTACGGGCCGCACTGGCCGCCGTGACCGCGAGCGCCGCCGAAGCGCAGCGGGACCGCACCCGGTCGGCGAAGGCCTCCGCGGAGCCGCTGGACCTCGCCGACCGCCTGTGCGTGCTCCACGCGGCCGCCACCGCGGCCCTGGCCTGGTGGTACCACCGCGAGGGCCGCGGCCTCTACGCCGCCGCCCCCGGCGACGCGGGGTGGCTCACCGCGGTCCTCGCCCTGCTCGCGGCCCTCGCCGACGGGCGGGACCCGCGCACCGCGGCGGGCCGGGACCTCGCCCCGGCCGGCCGGCTGGCCGCCGCCCTCGACGGGGCGGGGCTGCTGTTCACCGCCCTCCCGGTGCGGCTGAGCGACTCCGTCCCGCAGAACGCGAACGACGAGCACGACGAGCACGACGAGAACAGCGCGGACAGCGCGAAGAACCCGACGGACGACAGGAACGAGGAGGCCGACCCGCGATGACCGATCTGCCGGCCCTCATGGCCGATCTGGAGCGCCACCTGGGCGACCCGTTCGCCCAGGACGGCCCCATGCCCTTCAGCCGCGTCCTCGACATGGACGAACGGGAGGAGTACCCGCACGAGTTCGTCGACCTGCTCGCCTCCTGGGGACTGTACGACTGGATCATCCCCGTCGAGGCCGGCGGCCGGGCCGTCCACGTCCAGGACGGCTTCAACCTCTACCGGCTGGTCGCGCGCCGCGACCCGACCACCGCGACCGCGATGGTCATCACCACCCTCAGCTACATGTCGGTGTGGACCGCGGGCACCCCCGAGCAGCGCCGCCACTTCGCCGACGTCATCAGGAGCGGCCGCAAGCTGGCCTGGGGCCTGTCCGAACGCAGGCACGGCAGTGACGTCCTCGCCAACGAGACCACCGCCCGCCGTACCGAGGGGGGCTGGCTGCTCGACGGCGAGAAGTGGACGATCGGCAACGCCACCGTCGCCGACGTGGTGATGGTCTTCGCCCGTACCTCCGACAAGGGCGGCCCCGGCGGCTACACGGTGTTCGCCGTCGAGAAGGGAACGCTCTCACCGGGCGCGTGCGAGCCCCTGCCGCACGACCCGCTGCACGGCCTGCGCGGCCTGGACATGAGCGGCGTACGGCTGCGCGAGTGCTTCGTACCGGACTCCGCGGTCGTGGGGCGGGTCGGCCAGGGCCTGGAGGTGGCGCTCAAGAGCAGCCAGCTCGCCCGGGTGGCGATCACCAGCATCGCCATGAGCTGCGCGGACACCGCGCTGCGCACCACCCTCGACTTCGCCACGCGGCGCATGATCTTCGGCGGGCCCGTCTCCGAGGTGCCGTACTCCCGGCTCCAGCTGGTCGAGAGCTACGCGGACCTGCTGATCGCCGACGCGCTGACCACCGGCGCCGTGCGCAGCCTCCAGCTCGCGCCGGAGCAGGCGAGCATCTGGTCGTCGGTCGTGAAGTACTTCGTCCCCACCCTGCTCCAGGAGACGCTCGCACGGCTCGCGACCGTGCTCGGCGCCCGCCACTACCTGAGGACCCACCCCCGGTACGGCATCTTCCAGAAGGCGGTCCGGGACTTCGCGATCGCCGATTTCGCCGACGGGAACACCGTGGTGAACCTCAAGAACATCGCCCTCCAGCTGGGGAACCTGGTGGCCACCGCCGTCGACCAGGACCCCGTGAAGGTGGCGGCGGCGGTGGGGAGGACCGCGGCGCTCTTCGACCCCGCCCACCCCATGGAGCCCTACCAGCCCGCCGACCAGCAGCTGTTCAGCCGGGGCGTGGACGACCCGGTGCTCGCCCTGCGCTCCGCGGTCGACGCACTGCACCGGGCCGCGGCCGAAGCCTCCGGAAGCGACGCCGCGTGCCTGGCCGCGGCGGCGGACACGGCCGGCGAGATCGCCGGCGAACTCGACCGCATCGCCGAGGAGCACCGCAAACTCTTCTCCGACCTCGGCAAGGCGGCCGGCCAGTCCGCCGAACTGTACGACCTGGCCAAGCAGTACACCTTCGTCTCGGCCGCGGCCGCCCTCGTCCACCTCCACCTGAACGGCCGCGACGCCGTGGATCCGGCCCTGCGCTCGCCCGCGGTGCTCCTGGTCTGCCTGGAGCGGATCCTGCGGCGCTTCCACCCCACCCGGCGGGTGGCCGGCCCGCAGGAGGTCGCCGTGGTCGCCGAGGCGCTGTACCGCGCACACGGCGAGGGCCGGCTCTTCTCGTTCCGGTCCTTCCCCGTCAACTGGTAGCTCCAGGAAGGAGGCACCTCCCATGGACGGCACCGCTCCGTTCGCCGACCCGCTCGCCGACACGGCCGAGGTCTGGCTGCTCGCCGAGGAGGACGTCGACCGTTTCGCCGAGGCGACGGGCGGTGTCGAGCTGCTGACGGACGAGGAGCGGGCCCGGCACGACCGGCTCCTGTTCCCCGCCGCCCGCAGGCGCTTCCTCGGCGCCCGGCTGCTCTCCCGGCAGGTCCTGTCCCGCTACGCCGACGTCCCGCCCGACTCCTGGCGGTTCCGGGCCGGCATGTACGGCCGCCCCGAGGTCGAGGGCTGCACCTGGGGGCTCGACTTCAACATCACCCACACCAACGGCCTCATCGCCGCCATCGTGGTCCGCGGGCGGACGGCGGGAGTGGACGCCGAGGCCACTCCCGCCAACCCCGAGGCGATGCAGTTCGCCCCCAAGGTGTTCACCCCGCTGGAGAACGAGGTGCTCCGCCGCAACCGGGAGGACCAGCGCGGGCACGCCTTCGCCGACTCGTGGGTGGCCAAGGAGGCGTACACGAAGGCCACCGGAATGGGCATGTGCCGGGGTTTCGACGCCTTCTCCGTGCACCGGCTGCGCGACGGGGGCCTCGCCGTCGTCGACGAGGACATCCCCGAGACGGAACGGGACCTGTGGCAGGTACAGGTCCTCCAGGTGTGGGACCGCTTCGCGCTCGGCGTGGCCATCCGGGCCGACCGCAGCGACCGGGGGCCGCTGCCGGTCCGGCTGCGCTCGGCCATCCCCGAACTCCTGCCGGCCGCGGCGCGCCTCTGACCTGCCGCGGCGGCACACCGGACCGGCGCTGTCCACCAGTGGCCGGTCCGCTTGCTGACAGCCGGTCCCGCTTGCCGCTGCCGACCGGGACGGCTTCCATGGAAATCGCCGCTTCGGAACACTTCCCGGTATCCCGCACAGCCCACCCCGGAGGAATTCTCATGCCCCGAAAAGGGAACGCGGAACTGCTCGCGGGGTGCTCGCGGGGAGAACAGGATTCCTGGGACGAAATGGTGGAACGATTCGGAAGGCTGGTCTGGTCCGTCGTGCGGAGCCACCGCATGAACGCCGTGGACGCGGAGGACGTACGCCAGCTCACGTGGCTCCGCCTGGTGCAGAACGTCGACCGCATCCGGGATCCCGACCGCATCGGCGACTGGCTCGCCACCGTCGCGCGCCGGGAATCCCTCAAGGTCCTCGTCCGGGGAAGCAAACTCGTCATGGTCGGCGACAGCGACACTCTCGACGGGCTCTCCGGCCGCACGGAAAGCCCCGAGCAGATCATCCTGCGCGACCAGCGCCGGGAAGAGACGCTGCGCGCCATCGGCACGCTCTCCGAGCAGTGCCGCGGCGTCCTGATGCTGGCCCTCGCCGATCCGCCGGCCTCGTACGACGAGATCTCCACGGCCCTGTCCATGTCCGTCGGCTCGGTCGGTCCCATCCGCACCCGCTGCCTGCGGCGACTGCACCGCCTGCTCGCCGCCGAAGACGGCGAGCGGCTCCCGCAGGAGCTGCTGCGCGCCCGGTGCGGCTCCGCCGCATCGCCGCATCCGGACGTGTCCGGTCCGCGCCGTGTGAAGGCTCTGGTAGGGGGAGGCCGCGAGACGGCGGCCCGACAGGCCGGGCAGGCCGGACAGGAGTGATGCGCATGTCCCACTACGACGTCGGCGAACTGGTGCGGTCCATCGTCATCGACACGCTGGACATCCCCGCCGCCCTTTACCGAACGGATCTGGTCTTCTCCGCCGACCTCGGTCTGGAATCGCTGGATCTCCTCGACATCTTCTTCCGCATCGAATGCAGCGCACCGGTCGTCCTCACGGTCGAGAAATGCGGCCGGTACCTCCAAGGAGACGTTCCCGACGCGGAGTTCTGCGACGCGCGGGGAATCATCAGCGGGCGCGGACTGAGCCGCCTGCACACCGTCATGCCCCAACTCGACACCGACCGCTGGGCGGGAAGCCTCACCCTCGACCGGATGCTTTCCGAACTGTCGATAGCGAACCTCATCTCCATGGTCGAGAACCTGCTCGCCGAAGGACAGGCCGCCGCCCATGCCTGAGCACGGCGACGGAGTCCTGCGCGTGGGCAGCTACAGCGTCGACGCCGCCGCCGTCGACTACCTGATCGCCCGGCACGGCCCCGAGGCGCTGCGGCTCCCCGCGACCACCGGCTCCCCGGCCGTCCGCTGGGCACTGCGCCAGGCCACCCTGCGCGCCCTCGCCGCACCGCCCCGGATCGCGGCCAGGTGGGGCGACATCGCGCTCCGCGGCGACGGCGAGGGCCCCTGGACCCTGCTGTTCAAGGGGGAGGTCGCCCCGTACGCGCGCAGCGTCCTGCACGGCGACGTCGCCCTCTCGGTGACCACCCGCGCGGGCCGGGTCACCGCGCACGCCGTCCTCACCCGCGCCGCCACCCCTCCCACCCCCCGAGAAACCGAGGTACCCAGGTGAGCACCGTCACCGAAGCCGCCCTGCTGACGAGCCGCGAGATCACCACCGGTGAGGAACTGGGCAGCGTCCCGCTGGCCACCCCCGGCTCGGTGCGATCCGCGGCCCGCCGGGCGGCCGCGGCCGCCCCGGCGTGGGCCGCCACGCCCGGCGCCGAACGGGCCGCGATCCTGAGCCGCGCCGCCGACCTGCTGCTGGAGCGCGCCCAGGAGGCCCAGGACCTCCTCGTGCGCGAGGGCGGATCCATCAGGGGGAAGGCCTTCTACGAGGTCCACGCGGGCGCCGCCGAACTGCGCCACGGCGCCGAACTGGCCACCGCCCCCGGGCCGGCGCACGGCCCCGGCTCCGACCCGGGCCGCGACAGCGAGGTACGGCGCCTGCCCCTGGGCGTCGTCGGGGTGATCGTGCCCTGGAACTTCCCGCTCCTGCTCGGCATGCGTTCGGTCGCCCCCGCCCTCGGCCTCGGCAACACCGTCCTGCTCAAGCCCGATCCGCACACCCCGCTGAGCGGCGGCCGCCTCTTCGCCGAGGTCCTGGCCGAGGCCGGGCTGCCCGAGGGCGTACTGGAAGTGGTGTACGGCGACGCCGAGGCGGGCGCGGCGCTGGTGGAGGCCCCCGGCGTCGCCATGGTGTCGTTCACCGGATCCACCGAGGTGGGCCGGGAGATAGGGGCCGCCGCGGGACGGCTGCTCAAGCGGGTGGTGCTGGAACTGGGCGGGCAGAACGCCTTCGTCGTCCTGCCGGACGCCGACATCGAGGCGGCGGCCTCCGCCGGCTCCTGGGGCTCCTTCCTCCACCAGGGCCAGATCTGCATGGCCGCCCGCCGCCACCTCGTCCACCGGGACGTGTACGAGCGCTACACCGATGCCCTCGCCCGCCACGCCGCGGCCCTGCGCATCGGCGACCCCTACCGGACGGACGCCCAGATCGGACCGGTCATCGACCGCGGGCAGCTCACCCGGATCGCCTCCGCCGTCGAGGACGCCGTCGCCCAAGGCGCCCGCCTGGTCACCGGCGGGCGCGTCCAGGGCGGGTACTTCCCGCCGACGGTCCTGGCCGACGTGACGCCGAAGATGTCCGTCTTCCACACCGAGGTCTTCGGCCCCGTGGCCTGCGTCACCTCCTTCGCCGACGAGGCGGAGGCGGTCGAGCTCGCCAACACCAGCGACCACGGGCTCACCGCGGCCGTCTACACCTCCGACGCCGGCCGGGGCCGTGCCCTCGCCGCCCAACTGCGCTGCGGCGTGGTCCACGTCGGGGACCAGCCGGTCAACCACGACCCGCGACTGCCGTTCGGCGGGATCGGGGCCTCGGGCAACTCCTCCGGCTTCGGCGGCGAGGCGGCCCGCGAGGCCTTCACCCGCTGGCACACCCTCACCACCAGCACCCCGGCGCGTTCCTACCCCTTCTGAGAGGAAACAATGGACCTCAAGGTCGTCAAGGAACCGCGGATAGCCGCGGCTCCCGAAGGCACCGTGGTGCTGCTGATCGGCATCCGCGTCAACAAGTTCTGGATGGTGCACCGCTGGGTGCCGGCGTTCTGCGCGATGATCCCGATGCTGATCGAGGTGAGCAAGGACAAGGACCACGGCTTCCTGTACTCGCGGACCTGGTTCAACCGGACCGTGGTCGTGCTCCAGTACTGGCGCACCATGGAAGACCTGATGCGCTACTCGCACAACGCGGCCGCCAGGCACCGCTCGAAGTGGGCCTGGTTCAACCGCGCGATCGGCAACGGCGGCGCCGTCGGGATCTTCCACGAGGCCTACGTCGTCGACCCGGAGCGGATGCACACCGTCTACCGGAACATGCCGGTGTTCGGCATCGCCGCCGCCACCGAGTCCGTCCCGCAGCGCACGCGGCCCCCCGTGCCGGGCGCCAGCGGCACGGGGAAGGCCTGAGGCCGCCGTGAGCACGGCCCCGGAACACGAGGTCCTCCCGTCCGACGGCCTGCTCACCCCCCAGGACGTCGCCGTCTACCGCCAGTTCCTGGAGGTGTCGCCGGACGCCGACGAGGCGGCCGAACGGCTCGGCATCCCGCCCGCGCGCCTCGCCGAGTCGGTCGGCCGGCTCACGGACCGCGGGCTCCTGAGCCCGGACGGACCGTACCGCCACGAGGCGCTCTCCCCGGGGCTCGCGGCGCTCGCGCTGACCGCCTCCGCCCACGTCCGGGTGCACGAGCTGATGCGCCGCATCGACTCCACGCGCCGCGAACTCGGCCCACTGGGCGCGCTGTACGAGGGCCACCGACGCCGGGAGCTGGAGGGAACCGGAACCGAACTGCTCACCGACGGCGCGGCCGTGCGCCGGCGGTTCGCCGAGCTGTCGGCCCAGGTGCGCCGCAGCGTGCTGACGGTGCACCCCACCCTCGGCAGCCCCGAGACGCTGCGCGCCGCCCGGGAACTCGACCGCGACCTCCTGGCGCGCGGGGTGCGGTACCGGACGGTGCTGCCGCACACCGCCCGCCGGCAGCGCGAGGCGCTGCACCACATGACGCTCCTGGACGGCCTCGGCGCCCAGGTCCGCACCGCAGCGGTGGTACCGGGGCGGCTGATCCTCCTCGACGAGGAGACCGCGGTCGTCCCCGCGGGGGCGGGCGGCGCCGCGGTGCTGCGCGACCCGACCGTGGTCGCCTTCCTCACCGTGATCTTCGACCACATCTGGGAGCACGCGGAGCCGGTCGGCGCGAGTGGCCCGGGCAGCGCGGCCGGCCATGTCTTCGAGGACGTCGAGGCGGCCGTCCTGCGGCATCTGGCGCGCGGCAGGTCGGACGACTTCATCGCGCGCAAACTGGGCATCTCCACCCGGACCATGCGGCGTTACCTGGCCGGACTGTGCGAGAAGCTCGGGGTGGAGACCCGCTTCCAGCTCGGCGTGGCGGCCGAGCGGCTCGGCCTCCTCGGGGACCCCCGGGAGCAGGACCGCGACGCATAGGAATGCCTGATCGGCCGCATCGGCATTCGCCGCCCGCGCGGCTGGACCGGGCCGTCGGGCGAAGTGGATAGTTGCCACGACTGATCGCTCAGATACCCCCGGGGGGATCGAATGAACGGCATGATCTCCACAAAGCGCCGCTTGCGGACCGTCGTCTCCGGCCTGTCCTCCGACGCCCACATGTGGAACCTGGTCTACCTCCAACTGCTCCTGGAGGACCGGGGCCACCACGTGTCGAACCTCGGCAGCACGACGCCCGACGCCGAGATCCTCCGGGCCTGCCGCACCGAACGCCCCGACCTGCTGGTCATCAGCTCCGTCAACGGCCACGGCCGGCTCGACGGCCTGCGCCTGATCCGTGCCCTGCGCGCCGTACCGGCCCTGCGCGGCCTGCCCGTCGTCATCGGCGGCAAGCTCGGCATCGACGGCCGCGACCACGCGGGCGCCACCGCCGCGCACCTGACCGCCGCCGGGTACGACGCCGTCTTCGACGACGCGGCCGAGGGCGGCCCCGACGCGGGCCTCCTCCGGTTCGAGACCTTCCTCGCCCGTCTCGCCGACGACCGCCCGGGCACGCGGTGCGCCGCGGGACCCGGGGCAGCGGCCTGATGGACGGCACCACCGACCGGTTCACCGGCTTCGTGCGACGCGCCCGCGACGCCGGACACCTCGTCGTCCAGCCCCGGATGGGATTCGGCGAACTCCACCGCATGCGCGCCGGCCTGCGCGCCGTACGCGACGCGGACGCCACCACCGTGGGCACCGTCACCGTGGACAGCTACACCCGGTGCCACGAGGACGGGGCCGCCCTGCGCGCCCTGCGCGAACGCCCCGCCGACCTCAACGGCTTCCCGCTCCTCGCCCACGGGGTCCCGGCGGTGCGCACCCTCCTCCAGGAGGTCGCGTCGGCCGGCTTCCCCGTGCAGATCCGCCACGGCACGCCCCGCCCGGTGCGGCTGCTGCGGGCGTTGGCCGAGGCCGGCGCGGACGCCACCGAGGGCGGACCCGTCTCGTACTGCCTGCCCTACGGCCGGGTCCCGCTGGCGCGAGCCGTCGCCGAATGGAGCGCCGGCTGCGAACTGCTCGCGGCCCGGCCCGTACCGCCCCACATGGAGACCTTCGGCGGCTGCATGCTGGGACAGCTGTGCCCGCCGTCCCTGCTGGTCGCGCTCTCGGTCCTGGAAGCGCTCTTCTTCCGGGAGCACGGCCTGCGGGGGATCTCCCTCAGCTACGCCCAGCAGGTCCACCCCGGGCAGGACCTGGAGGCCCTCGCGGCGCTGCGCCGGCTCGCGGACGAGCGGCTGTCCGGCACCGCCCACCACATCGTGCTGTACACCTTCATGGGGGTCTTCCCGCGCACCGGGCACGGCAGCCGCCGCCTCCTCGCGGACAGCGCCCGCCTCGCCGTACGCGGCGGCGCCGAACGGCTCGTCGTCAAGACCCCGGCCGAGGCGCACCGCATCCCCACGGTCGCGGAGAACGTGGCGGCACTCGTCCACGCGGCCCGCGCGGCCGAGGCACAGGCCGCCGCCGGTGCGCCCGGGACCGGTGCCGGGGACGGCGCCGGAGCCGAAGACGGCGCCGCCCGGTGGAGCCCCACCGAGTCCGGCCTCTACGAAGAGGCCCGCACGCTCGTCGACGCCGTGCTGGAGCCGGGCGGCGGTGTCGGCGCGTGCCTGCTGCGGGCCTTCGCCCGCGGGATCCTCGACGTGCCCTACTGCCTGCACCCCGACAACGCCAACCGCTCCCGCGCCACCATCGACGCGACGGGCGCGCTCGGCTGGAGCCGGGCCGGCGGCATGCCCGTGACGCCGCCGCCCACGGCCGCCGCCGCCCCCGTCACCGCCGGGCAGCTGATCGAACTGCTCGGCTTCAACCGCCGCCGCTTCGACAGCCGCTCACCCGAGGCCCCGTACGGGCGTGCGTCGTGACGCGCCCGGCCTCGACGGCCACCCTGCGGGCCGTACGCGTCCGCGGGGCCCTGCGGGCCGCCGTCTCCCAGGGCATCCACGGCCTGTCGCTGCGCACTCCCGGCGGACGCTGGACCGGTCTCGACACCGACATCGCGCGCGCCGTCGCCGCGGCCGCCCTCGGTGACCCCGAGGCCGTCGACTGGCGCCCGGTCAAGGCCGACGACCGGCTGGCGGCGCTCGAAGCGGGCCGCGCGGACCTGACGGTCTGCAACCTGACCTGGACGATGGGCCGGGAGGCCGCCCGACGGGTGCTCTTCGCCGGCGTCACCTGCTACGACGGGGAAGGCTTCCTCGTCCGCGCGGACGCGGGCTTCACCGGGCCCGCCGATCTCGCAGGCCACCGCCTCGCGGTCCACCGGGGCTGCACCACCGCGGTCAACCTGGACGCCTGGTACGGCCCCCGCGGCCTGAGCGTCGAACCCGTCGCCTACGACGACCCCGCCGAGGCCCTGGCCGCCTACGCGGACGGGTCCTGCGCCGCCTACGTACTGGACCGCACCGCCCTCGCCGGCGCCCGGGCGGGACTGCCCAGGCCGCGCGACCACCACATCCTCCCGGCGTCGATATCCCGGGAGCCGATGGCGGCCGCGGTCCACGAGACCGACCCGTACTGGTTCCGGCTCGTCCGCTGGGTCCTGCAACTGCTCCTGGCCGCCGAGTACGAGACGCCCGGGGCCGCGGCCCGTCGCGCGAACCCCCACGGCCCGGCCGTCGGCCTCGACGAGCAGTGGGCCGACCGGGTGCTCGCCGCCGTCGGCACGTACGCGGACGTCTACGAACGCAACCTCGGCGCCGCGTCCGGCCTCGATGTGCCGCGCGGTCTCAACCGGCTGTGGACCGCGGGCGGGCTGCACTACCCGGTACCGCTGCACTGACCCGCCGTCCCCTCGTCCCGAACGGAGAAGTCTGATGACGCTCGTCACCGACCCCGCCGCTCCGCGCATCGCCATCGTCGGCGCGACCGGAGCCGTGGGCAGCACCCTCATCGAGCTGTTGGAGGAAAGGGCGCTGCGCCACCGCGAACTCCACCTGGTCGCCTCGTCGCGCAGCGCGGGCCGGATGATCCCGGTGGGCGGAAGGCCGTACGAGGTCCAGGCCCTGGAGGACTTCGACTTCGGCCTCGTCGACCTGGCCTTCTTCTCCGCCGGCACCGGCGTCAGCGCCGAGTGGGTACCGGGCGCCGTCGCCAAGGGCGCCCTGGTCATCGACAACACCAACGCCTTCCGGATGGACCCGGGCACCCCGCTCGTCGTGCCCCAGGTCAACTCCCGCACCCTGGACGAGCCGCCCGAGAGCGGCATCATCGCCAACCCCAACTGTTCCACCATCCCGCTGGTCCGCGTGCTCCAGCCGGTGGAACGCCGCTGGGGCGTGCGCCAGGCCGTCGTCAGCACCTACCAGGCCGCCTCGGGCCAGGGCCACCACGGCGTCGAGGAGCTGCTGGAGGGCAGCGACCTGGCGCTGCGGGACCCCGACGCGGAGCTGCCGGCCGAGCGGTTCCGGCCGCCGCTGGCGTTCAACGTGGTGCCCTTCATCGACGTGCTCCAGGACAGCGGATTCACCCTGGAGGAAGAGAAGATGGTGCGGGAGTCCCGCAAGATCCTCGATCTGGCCCATCTGGACGTCACCACCACCTGCGTCCGCGTCCCCGTGGTCAACTGCCACTCCGAAGCGGTGTGGATCGAGGCGGACGCCGCGGTCGACCGCGACGAGCTGATCGCCCTGCTGTCCGCGCAGCCCGAGGTCACCGTGCACGACGCCGAGAACCGGGCGTCGTTCCCGACCCCCCTGAAGGCGGGGCACCCCGATCACGTGCACGTGGGCCGGGTACGGGTGTCGCCGCACAATCCGCGGGGGTTCTGGCTGTGGCTGGTCTCCGACAACCTCCGCGTCGGCGCGGCCCTGAACGCGATCCAGATCGCCGAGTACGTCCTCGGCCGCGGCTTCCTGGCGGGCGGCACCCGGTGAAGACTCCCGTGGTACTGAAGTTCGGCGGATCGACCTTCCCCACCCACGGCGCCTACGACGAGCTCGCGCGCGGGCTCGACGAGCGCATCCGGTCCGAGGCCCGCCCGATGGCCGTGGTCGTCAGCGCGATGCACGGCGAGACCGAGGGGCTGCGCGGGCGGCTGCACGAGGTCAACCGGCAGCCCGAGGCCGCGACCGGCGCCGGCCTGCTGACCACCGCCGACCTGGTCAGCGCCCATCTGCTGGCCACCGCCCTGCACCGCAGGGGGCGCAGCGCGACCGTGCTCGCGGGCCACCAGCTCGGCCTGACCACGAACGCCTCCTTCCTGTGGGCCCGTGTGGTCGACACCGATCCGGCCCCGCTGCTCAAGGCGCTGTCGGAACACGAGGTGGTGGTGGTGCCCGGGGGACAGGCGGTGGACGGCGAAGGCCGCCCGACCTGGCTGGGCAAGAACAGCTCCGACCTGTCGGCCCTGGCCGTGGCCCGGGCCGTCGGCAGCCGCGTGTGCGAGATCCACTCGGACGTCGACGGGATCTACACCTCCGACCCCCACCTGATCGCCGGGGCCCGCATGCTCCCGCGGGTCTCGTACAACATGGCGGCGCTGATGTCGCTGTACGGGGCGAAGGTGCTGCACCGCCGCTCCGTGCAGCTCGCGCTGCGGCACCGGATCGAGATCGTGCTGCGCCACAACCGCGCCCCGTACGAGACGGGCACGACGATCAGCGGGGTCGGAACCCAGACGGCGGCGGTGGTCTTCGACCAGCGCTCCCTGGTGCTCGACTACCCGGACGACGCGCACGCCGACTCCGCCCACCACGCGTTCCACCTCGAAGGACTCGACACGGTGCGGCTGAACCGCAGGCCGTCGGTGGCGGTCGTCGGCGGGTACGTCGACACGGACGCCCTCCAGCGCAAGCACGGCATCAAGGCCGGCAGGGCCGCGGGCGTGCCCGTTGCGGAGGTGCGGGGCAGCAAGGTGACCATGCACGTGGCCCCCGGGAGCGAGGACGCCGTGCGCCTGGCGCAACGGCTGCACGACGGAATGGACTTCCCGGCCGCGAGCCGGACCGGCATACGAGTGGAGGCGTGAGCGACATGAGCGGAACCATCACGACCGTGCCGGGGAACAGGGACGCGACCTTCGCGGACCTGGCGCTGCCGGATGCCGTGCGGGAGGCGATCGGCCGGGAGCTGAGTGCCCTGCCCGACCCGGGCGAGGACGTCGACCGGGCGGCGGCCCGCTGCCACCAGGTGTTCGCGATGCTCCCCCTCGACCTGCTGCGCTCCGTACTGGACTTCGGCCGGTACAACGACACGCCCGGGGTCGCCCTGGTGCGCAACCTGCCCGTCGACGCGCGGACCGGCCCGACCCCGCTCGACGGCGGGCCCGGCCGGGACAAGAGCGGGTTCGTCAGCGAGGGAGTGCTGCTGGGCCTGAGCGGCCTCCTCGGAGAACCCCTCGGCGTGCTCACGGAGAAGGCCGGCCGGCTGATCCACGACGTCGTCCCGGTCGCCGGCGGGGAAAGGACCCAGACCAACCAGAGCTCCGCGGTCTTCCTGAACTTCCACAGCGACATCACGTACGACGCGACGGGCCGCTACGACCTCGCCAACCCGGACTTCCTGGTGCTCAACTGCCTGCGCGCCGGCCCCTTCGGGGATGCGGTCACCTACTACGCCGATGCCCGCGACATCTGCGGGCAGCTGCCGCCGGACGCGCTGGAACTCCTGCGCGGTCCGTTCTTCCGGCTCAACGCGCCGGGCAGCTACACCCGCAGTGTCGCGGGCGGTGCGGAGGTGCTCTCCGAACCGGTGCCGATCATCAGCGGCGGCGAGGCCTCTCCGGAGATCACGGTGTCGGCCAATGGTGTGCGCGCGCTGAACCGGGATGCCGGGGCAGCTTTCGAGCGGCTCCAGGAGACGTGCCGCGCGGTGGCGCACGCCGTCCGGCTGGAGCCGGGTCAGGCCCTGCTGGTCAACAATCGCAAGGGCGTTCACGCCCGGTCGCGTTTCGGCGCCCGCCATGACGGCCGGGACCGCTGGCTCCAGCGGACCTACGTGCGACGAAGCCTGTGGGACATCCGCTATCGGGTGACTCCGCAGGACCGCCGCGTGCACTTCTGATCGGACGGCGGGCGCCTACGAGAGCCGCCGCGGCCAGTGGAGGGTTCCGGAATCCGTGTGGAAAACCTGGTGCGTATTCGCGGGGAAACGCGTACGGGACACAGTGAATCCTCGGTTCTGTGGAGTCGAATCAGGAATTTCCGTCGCCGGGAACGGGCGGCTGGGCACCGCGGGGGATGGGGATGTCCCACTTGTCGTCGGCGTTAATCACCGTGTGCTGCCGCGTTTCTCCGGCGGAAGCCGTCACGCCCGCCAGCCCGGCTGAATGAATCACTCCGATTGCCAGAACTGCGGCGGCGATGCCCTGGGTCAGGAAAGTACGTGCGCTCATGTCGCTATCCCCTGGTATGCCTCGGTTGTGTGCGGTGCTCTCTGCGCCGCACTGGAAATCTCACACTTCTAAAGATCGAGTTCGAGTGGCCAGGGATGTCCTATGATGGAGCGGCCATAAGTGGATAGCGGCAAATCGGACATTCAGGCGGGGGCTGACCGTGACCGAGCACCACCCTTTGGACGAAGTGGCCGTTGCGACCTACGAGTACGCGCTCCGCACGGGTTCGTTCGCGGACGACGACGTCGCCCGCTCCCTCGGGGTCGAGGTGCACCTGATCACCGAGGCCCGCAAGGTCCTCCAGAACCTCAGGCTGCTCGCCTCCGCGGGGGACGACCGCGCCGTGGTGGCGCTCGACCCGGAGATCGCCGAGGCCGAGCTGGTGACGCCGCTGGAGCTGGCCATCGCCCACCGGCGCCGCGAGATCTCCGGGATCCACCAGCAGCTGCAGGCGCTGTCGGCCATGTACCGCTCGCGCGTCCAGCCCGTGGCCGAGGACGTACCCATCCGCGTCCTGGACGACTTCGAGGACGTCCGGCGCGAGATCGATCTCGCGAGGCGGCGCTGCACCGAGGAGCGCATCACCCTCCAGCCGGGCGGCGGCCGCAGCGCGGAACTGCTCGAACAGGACCTGTTACAGACCCTGGAGCTCCGCCAGCGCGGTGTCCGGATCCGGACCCTCTACCAGAGCACCGCCTCGGCCAGCCTGGCCACGCGCTCCTACGTGCGCCAGATCTGCGAAGCCGGCGCCGAGGTCCGCGTCGCGGAGGAACTCTCCGAGCGGCTCATCATCTACGACCGCAAGCTCGCCTTCATACCCAAGGAACGCAAGGGCAAGGTGCCGCCCGGCGCGGCCCTCGTGACGGACCCCACGGTCGTCGCCTACCTGTGCCGCTCCTTCGAGTCCGACTGGCAGGGCAGCCAGGTCTTCGACACCGGCGGAGCCGCGGAGTACCACCACACCGAGGAGCTGCGGATGTCGGTCATCCGCCTGATGGCGATGGGGCTCAAGGACGAGGTGATCGCCAGGCGCCTGGGAATGGCCACCCGGACATGCCGCCGCCATATTTCCGCCATCATGAACGAGGTCGGCGCCACCAGCCGTTTCCAGGCCGGGATAGTGCTCACCCGCCAGGGATTGATCCCCGATGGCGATGGTGTGTCAAGTTCCTGACGGGCGGTGTCCGCTACTTGACATGCGGAATTTCTGGCCGCACCTTCCCGTTCCTGATTCCCTTGTGTCGGCGCTGCAAGTTCGGCGAAAACCGAGCCATGGGGGAGACATGGACATTCGGCAGTTGGCGACGTTCCACAAGGTGGCGACGCTGCTCAGCTTCACCCGCGCGGCGATTGAACTGAAGTACGCGCAATCCAGCGTCACGGGCCACGTCAAGAGCCTGGAGGAATCACTGGAGGTGAGCCTTTTCGACCGTCTCGGCGGCCGGGTCGAACTCACCGAGGCCGGCCGCCGCCTCCTGCCGTACGCCGAGCAGATGCTGGCCCTCGCCGGTGAGGCCCGGGGGGCGGCGCTCGGCTCCGACGAGCCGGCCGGGGTGCTCACCGTCGGCTCGATGGAGAGCATCACCTCCTACCGCATGCCGATGCTCCTGGAGTTCTTCCACCACCGCCACCCGGCGCTCCAGATCGTCCTGCGTCCCAGCCTCTGCGCCGAGACCTGCCACGCCCTGCGCCAGGGCCTGTTCGACCTCGGCTTCCTCATGGAGGCCGAGACGCGCCACCCCGGGGTCCAGACCGAGATCCTCGGCTCCGAACCGCTGACCGTGGTCGCCGCCCCGGGCCACCCGCTGACCCTGGCGGAGAAGGTGACCACCGATGACCTGCGGGGCGTACGCGTCATCTCGGCCGAAGCCGGCTGCGCCTACCGGGAGCTCTTCGAGGCGGAACTGAACGACGGGACGGGCGAGTCGCTGCCCTTCCTGGAGTTCGGCACCATCGAATCCATCAAACGGGGCGTGGCCGCGGGCCTGGGCATCAGCCTCCTCCCGACGGCCACGGTCGCCGACTCCCTGGAAGCCGGCACCCTCGAAGCCCTCCCCTGGCCGATCCCCTTCGAGGTCCACACGCAGATCGCCTGGCGCCGCGGCAAGACACTCTCGCGCGAGATGCGCACCTTCATCGACCAGACCATCCGCTTCCTGTCCGAGGAGTACGCCGCCCACTGACCGGGCGGCGGCGCTCAGGTCGCGGAGCCCTGAACGGCCCGCTCCTCGACGGGTTCCCCGGACGCCGGGTGATCCGCAGCGCCGGCCGGGGCGGCCGCACGCAGCGCCGCCTCGACCCGCCGGTTGCCGGTCATGCTCGCGGTGACGGCGGTCATGGCGAGGAGGAGACCGGCGGCGGTGTAGAGCGGGGTGCGCACGTCGAAGACGGTGGCCAGCCAGCCGCCGAGGAAGGCACCGAACGGCGCGGCGCACATGGAGAGCATGCGGGAGGTGGAGGCGACCCGGCCCATCAGGTGGGCGGGGACGATGGCCTGCCGCAGGGAGGGGCCGAGCACCATCGTGGCGCCCATGCCCGCCCCGCAGACGGCGAGCGCGAGGCCGGCGACGTACGCGTCGGGTGCGGCGGCCAGGCCCAGGATGGCGAGCCCCTCGACCGCGGCCGTGCAGGTCAGCGCGGTCCCGGTGCCCAGCCGCCGGCCGAGGAAGGAGGCGATGGCCGCGCCCAGCAGACCGCCGGTGGCCTCCGCCGTGAGGAGCAGGCCGAAGCCGAAGGTGCCGATGCCGAGACGGTCGTGCGCGAAGAGGGCGAGTACGGTCTCCACCGCGAGGAAGGCGATGTTCCCGACCGCCGGACGCAGCGCGAGCCCGAGCAGCAACTGGTTGCGGAACACGTACGAGGCACCGGCCCGCGCCTGCCGCAGCAGCGACTCACGGGCCTGCGGTACGGGCCGGGGCACGGCGGGCAGTGACCGTACGAGCAGTGCGCAGAGGGCGAACGACACTGCGTCGGCGAGCAGCGGAACCGCCCGCCCGAGTGCGAGCAGGGCGCTGCCCGCGGGCGGCCCGGCGAAGCCGGCCGCGGCGGTCTGGGTGCCGCGCAGGCGGGAGTTGGCGCGCTCCAGGACCGCGGGATCGCGGCCGAGCAGATCCGGCAGATAGGCCGTGGCTGCCGTGTCGAAGAAGAGTCCCCCGAGCCCGAGCAGGAAGGCGACCGCCGCGAGCAGCGCGATGCTCAGCACGTCGAGCGCCGCCGCTGCCGCCGGTATCGCGAGCAGCACCGCGCGCGCCGCGTCCGTGACCCACATCGTGCGCCGGCGGTCCCAGCGGTCCACCAGCGCGCCGCCGAGCACCCCGAACAGCACCCACGGCAGGGTTCCGGCGGCCGTGACGACGGCGAGCGCCATCGGATCCCGCGTCAGCGTCAGCGCGAGCAGCGGCAGCGCGGCGTGCGTCACCCCGTCACCGAGCGAGGACACCGTCTGCGCGGTCCACAGCCGTCCGAAGCCGGTCGGCAACTTCTTTGCGTCCGAGATCACTTGGCGTCCCCTCCGGCCTGCCGGCCCGATGCCGGGTGGAAGAGTGCGAAGACGAACGACGCGTCCGGCAGCGACGGGTCGGACAGCTGCCGGTACTCGTCCGCCAGCGCGTCCAGGCGCGCCCCCAACTCCGCGAACTGCTCGTCGGTGAGCCGCAGATGCGCCATGCGCACGTGCCGCTCGGCATCCGCCGGCGCTGCCTCCAGGTCCGCCACCGCGTGCCGCATCAGCACATCCGGCCCTCCGTCGCCGGGATCCGGCAGCTCGATCGACCGCGCGGCCATCGCGTAGTACCGCTCGGTGACCCCCCGGACCTTCCGCGTGCGCACCACCTTCACCAGGCCGGCCCGCTCCAGCAGCCGTACGTGGTAGCTGGAACTGCCCTTCGCGAGGCCCACGCGCTCGGCGATCTGCGTGATCGTCGCGGGCTCGAAGCGGAGCACGGCCATGATGCGGTGGCGCGTGAGATTGGAGACGGCGCGCAACTGCTCGTCTGTGGTGACGCGGAACGTCTCGGGGAGGTCATCGGTAGCCATGCCTCAATGGTCAACGTTTCTTGACCATTGGGCAAGGGGTTTTGTTCAACTCGTCGCGTGGAGCTTGCCGTCCGGGACGCGGGCCGGGGTGGTGAGCTCGATTTCGAAGCCGTCGGTGTTCTCGAGGTAGGCGGCGTGCTGGCGGGCGCCGCCGGCGTGCGGGTGGCGGTCGGGGAAGAGGAGCGTCCAGCCGTTCTGACGGGCTTTCGCCGTCAGCAGGTCGACCCGCTCGGGGGTGTCGACGTGGAAGGCGAGGTGGTTCAGGCCGGGCGCGCGGCGGTCGTGGCGCGGGCCGGTGAGGGCGGGGGACTGTTCGAAGACGAGGTAGGTGGGGCCGAGTTTCCAGCTGCGTCCGCGGTCCCAGCTCTGGTGGAGGACGTAGCCGAGGTCTTCGAAGAGCCACGCCCACTCGGCGATGGCGCGGGCGAGGTCGGGTACCCAGATCTCGATGTGGTGGAGCGTGCCGGAGGCGGGGGCGGACGGCGGCTGGTCTGTCACGGAGAGTTGCCTTCCCGGGGGACGGTGGGGCGGCAGCCTATCCCGGCGGATATACCTGACCGGCCGGTCCGCCACCGAACTGGGGCGCCCCGTCAGTTGCCCTTCCGCCACGCACAGTTGCTGCCGGTTGGGACCGCGTCATGCACCGTCGAGGCGCTCGCACCCACCTCGGTGCCGGCGCTCACCTGGGCGGCTCGCACTCCCGGGGGAGCGCCACGGTTCCGGGCCGGTGTTCGAAGGTGTCCATGACCAGCCACTCGTCCAGCTCGGGGTCGTAGAGGTTCTGGACACCGAACTGCAGCACCTGCCAGAACGTGCCCCGGTCGTTCTCGTCGACGTAGATGTCGCCCAGCGCGAGCGGCAACCGCGGGTGGTTCCCGGGCGGCAGCTCCGGGAAGACCACACCCACCCTCCAGTGGTTCACGCGCCGCTCCGGCGCGCGCCGCAAGGTCTCGCGCCCCACGAACCGGGATCCCGCCAGCCCCTGGTTCAGATCCTCCAGGCTGAAGCCGGGGATGCGCGAGCAGGGGTGCTCGTCCAGACCGGGCCATTTGTACGTCAGTGTGTAAAGGGTGCCGTGGTAGATCAGGTTGGTGAACCAGATCGGGTACTGCGGGCCTCCGGCAGTCATCTGGCTGTCGCCGTTCCTCCCCTGCCAGGTGAACGGCACCGTGATGTCCAGGTCCCGGACGATCCACTCGCCCTTGCCGCGGAAATCACGGGGGAGGCGTGGGGGAGCGGGGGTCGGGGAGGAGCCGCCCTGCCGCGCGGCCTCGGTCCCGAACGGCGGCGCGGTCCCGGACCGGGGCTCGGCGCCGACCGGAGGCGCCGCCAGGACGAGGGCGACCAGTGCGGCGAGTGCGGCCGACGCGGCCGTCCGACGTGTGCCGTTCCAACGCATGTTCTTCCTCGGATGTCGCGTCGGGCGCCGTCACGGCGCGGAGGACAATCACGACGAATGGTGTCACACCACCCTCTGGATCAAAGGCTCCGAAACCCGCGACCAGGCAGGCGGAACACGGGTCCGGGGTCGGCGCCATCGGCTCGACGGCCCCGGGCGGACTCGGATTTCGTGACGGGACGGTGTTTCGTCACGCCTCGGCCGTGGGCCCGTTTCCCCCGGCCCCGCGCTTGCGGCGGTTCCGGTACGCCCGCGCCCGGCAGGCGGCCGAGCAGTGACGGGCCGGTCGGCCCGACCCGGCGCGGCGGCCCTGCGCCGCCGGGAGCGCCGCACCGCAGCCGGGGCAGCACGGGGGCGGACCCGGCGGAGCGGCCGCCCCCGGCTCCGCAGGGGAGACCGGACCGGCGACCGGAACCGTGCCCGTGCCCGTGCCTGTGCCCGGAGCCGTGCCCGAGCCCGTGCCAGGGACCGTGGCCGGACCCGTGCCGGGCGCCGTGCCCGCGCCCGGACCCGGCGCCGCCCCCTCCGGCGGCGTCCGGCGCGTCGTCGTCAGCCCCTGCCGCTCGGCGATCACCCCGGCCTGGAAGCGGCTGTGGGCGCCCAGCCCGAGCAGCAGCTCCGAGACGTGCCGACGGCAGGTCCGCAGCGAAATGCCCAGGCGCCGCGCGATCGAGTCGTCCTTCAGCCCCTTGGCCAGCAGGACCAGGATGCTCTGCTTGACCGTCTCGGAGATGTCGTGCGCCGCCTGCGGGCCCGTCGCGAACGGTGTCGCGTACTCCCAGTCGCGGTGGAAGACGTCCAACAGGTAGCCGAGCAGGTCCGGTTCCCGGATCAGCAGTGCCCCGCCCGACCGGGAGGGCAGGAATCCCAGCTCCCCGTCGACGATGATCATCTGCGGGAGCACCTCGGGGAGCGTGCGGACCTCCGCCCCCGCCTCGATCAGCCGCTCCGCGTGAGCCCGTGTCGCCGGGTCGAAGCGGGTGGCGTGCTGGTAGAGGCTGCGCATCCGCACACCCCGCTCCAGCAGCGCCAGGTCACGCGGCAGCGCCTCGCGCAGTGCGGCCTCCGGGAAAGAGCCGCCGTGCTTGGAGACGAGGACCTCCTCGCGGCAGTTGTCGATGACCTCCGTCAGCAGCGCCCGTACCGCGAACTGGTCGGACAGGTGGTCGATCGTGCCCTGGGGAAAGGCGTGCCGCCGCGCCTGGAGGTAGACGGGGACCAGCCCCGTGAACGCGTCCCGCCGACGCTGGAGTTCGTCCCGGCGCGCCTGCAGCCGTTCCTCGTGCGCGCGCAGCGCGGCCTCCGGCCCGGACAGCAGCCGCGCCCCCGCAGCTTGCGGACTGACGGCCTGCCAGCCCTCGCCCTCGGCCTGTACCAGACAGCTGTCGGTGAGCGTTCGGAGCGCGGCGGAGCATTCTTCCTCCCCCAGGCCGGTCTCGGCCGCGGCCCTCGGCAGGGCCGACGCGGTGAGCCCGCCCTGCACGAGCATCCACCGGTAGAGGACGATCGCCGAGTGGTCGACCTCGGGCATGCCCGCGTCCATGCCCGTCTCCATGTGCTTGCCTCCTAAAGATGCATGGCACACAGATGATCCCCTACGGGTCTGCCGCTGTCATCCCGCGGCTGGCAGAGTCGGGACCAGCAGGGGGCGACGGCATGACCGGCCGGAACCCCCCACCTGGAACTTGCGATACGTCACAGAGGAGTTGCCGTGATCAGGAAGACCGTACGGGGGATGGCGGTGCTGGCCGCCGCGGGCGTGGTGTGGATGGGCGTGGGGAGCACGACGGCGGGCACGGGCGCGGCCACCGCCGGTACGGTCATCGGCGCGGCGGCCGAGGATCCGGGAAACCCGCTCCTTGAGGGCTTCGACCCGAAGGACCAGAACGACCTCGACGGCCAATGCGCCACCACCACCGCCTGGGGCACCGGAGACTGCCCGCACAGGCGGCTCAACTAGGACCGCCCGGGTGACCGGGTGCGGGGGCGGCGGAATCCATCCGCCGCCGGTTGGGGTGGATGTGGGCCCAAACCCGGTGGAAGGGCAGCAAGGGCAGTAAGGGCAGTAAGGGCAGTAAGGGCAGTAAGGGCAGTAAGGGCAGCAAAGGCAGTAGAGCAGTAAGGCAGTACGGCGGCGCGCGATTGCTCTGCTTGCGTGCGACCACGCCGGTCGCCGTACACGACGGAACGGTCTGCGGGGCGATGCCCCGCAGACCGTTCTGATCCGCGAACGGACCGTCACCGCACCGGCTGAGCGGGTGTGTCACCCGTGGCTCAGTGGAAGCTGGTGTTGTGGCACTGGAAGCTGGCGCTGCTCATGAGCAGCAGGCCGCCTTCCTCCTCGGCGATTTCCAGCTGCTGGAGGTTGAGGATGGACATGTCGGTTCACCTCCTTTCCGTGGTCGCGCGTACGGGTGTGTCACCCGTGGCTCAGTGGAAGCTGGTGTTGTGGCACTGGAAGCTGGCGCTGCTCATGAGCAGCAGGCCGCCTTCCTCCTCGGCGATTT
>NZ_JBIASC010000007.1:321167-357561 GCF_042890485.1 Streptomyces sp. NPDC002181
TATCCAGCTGCTGGAGGTTGAGGATCGACATGACGTTCACCTCCTTTCCGTCGACAGGGGTACCTTTCCGGCCGTGGCCGGCCGGGCGCTCCCGCCGGAGGCGGGACACGGTTCATGCGGCAGTGCCGTGGCACATGTAGCTGATGGCGCTGGCGAGCAGTGCGGCGCCTTCCTCCTCGGTGAGCTCCAGCTGCTGGAGGTTGAGGATGGACATGTCGGTCACCTCCTTCCGGTGGCAGGGGTTTCGCTGGACCGGGACCGGTGCAGCAAGCTTCAGGCGGCGGTGGCCGGTGCCGGCCCGCCGAGCAGGGGCAGGAGATGGTCGGTGCGGCGGTGGGCGCCGTCCATCGCGAGGAGTACTCCGGCCGACCCGGTGGCGAGGTCCATCGACAGCCGGACCAGGTGTCTGCCGGGGAAGGCGAGGCCGTCGCCGTGGGGTACGGCGTGCCGCCACAGGTCGCGCCGGTGCCCCTGGAGCGCGGCGTCGTCGTCCGCGCCCCGGCCGGCGGCGGTCAGGAAGTACAGCAATCCGGCGCGGCCGTCGAGGAGACCGGGGAAGACGGTGAACTGGCCGCGTGCCGCCAGCCGGATCGAGGCGAGGGCGTCGGCGAGGCCTTCGCCGCTGCGGTGCTTGAGGAAGGCCGCCAGGGCGAGTCCGATCCCCGTGGACCCGGTGCCGAGGTAGATCACGGACCGCCAGCCGTCGTCGACCTGCAAGGAGCCGTCGACGTCCGCACACCGCGCGAGGTCGCGGCGCAGCGCCTTCTCGGCGAGGTCGAGGTATCCGGACTCGCCGGTGTGCTCGTGCAGGCGTACGAGGAACAGCGCGGCTCCGGCCGCTCCCGTGGTGAAGCCCGCGCCGTCGGTGGCACTGGCTCCGGGGCTCTTGCCGTCCGGCCGGCCGAGTGCGGTCCCGATGCGGTCCGCGACGCGGTCGGCGATGCGACGGGCGTGATGGAGGTGGCCGCTGTCCCCGTGACGGGCGTGGAAGCCGAGCGCGGTCAGACCCGTGCCGGGCAGTCCGGTCAGCAGACCGAGGCTCGTCGGCTCGCCGGTGCGGTCGAGGGCCCGGCCCAGGATCTCGGCGGCCTCCTCGTGCCGCCCCAGGAGATCGAGGACGGTGGCCACCCCGCACGAGCCGTTGAAGAGGCCGACGGGCGCGCGGTCGATGTCGCGCAGCGTGGCGGCGGTGAGCCAGTCGGCCCACGCGGGGTCGACGGCGTGGCCCGTGACGTGCAGGGCGTACAGGACGCCCGCCGCGCCGTGGGACAGGCTGGTTCCGCCGCCCTCCCGAGCCCCGTCCGGGTCGTTGGGGAAGAGCCGGTCCTCCCGGTGGGGGGTGGCGCAGGCGGTGAGCGCCGCGACGAGCCCCGCCCGGTTCTCCTCCCACCGCGCGCCGACCGCTCCGGGGCCGGGCGCCGCCGGTGAGGCGGTTCCGGCGATCGCCGCCATGGCGGCGGCGGCTTCGTGGGCGTATCCGGCCGGCAGCGGGAAGAGTTCGTGCGCCCATCGTGCGAGCTGGTCGGGCTTGGCCGGATCGGGGCCGGACAGCGCCGTCAGCGGGATGAACTGGCCCAGGCGCAGGGCGGCCAGGCCGTAGGCGTCCACGTCGGTGCCCGTGACGTGGGCGGGCGCCGCGAACCCGGGCGCGCCCAGGAGACCGGTGCGCTCCTCGCCGATGGGATGGGCGGCTTCCAGGTCGATGAAGGTGACGGTGTCGTCGGGCCGCACGATGACGTTGTTCGGGTGCAGATCGCCGAAGACGATCCCGGCCCGGTGGACGGCGTCGGCCGCCGCGGCGACCTTGTCGAGGACCGCGAGCGACCAGCGGGTGTACTCCGCGTACGTCCGCGGTGTCGCGCCGGGCCGCACGAGCGGCAGGCGCAGCACGCCGGCCTTCGCCAGCGAGTCGCCGTCGATGTACTCCTGGACGAGGAAGTCGTGTTCCCAGTGGGTCTCGTAGCCCAGTACGCGCGGTACGAGTCCGGTGTCGGCCAGCGCGGTGAGCATCCGGTGCTCGTGCCGCAGGCGGGCGACGGCGTCCAGTCCCCGTGCGTCCAGGCCGGCCAGCGGCCGTGCCTCCTTCAGCACGACCAGGTCGCCGCTGCCGGGGTCCTTGCCCAGGTAGACGCCGCCACCGTTGGAGAAGTGCAGCGGCCGCACGATCTCGTAGGGCAGGTCGACGCGGCTGATCACCGAGAACCGCTCGATGCGCTCGCGGATGAACCCGGGCATCGGGGCCCACTGCGGCGGGGTGAACGCCGCGGTACGCGGATCGGGCACGGGCGTTCCGTCCGGCCGGGCGATGGCCAGGACGGGAGCGTCGCCGCCGTCCCGGGCCCAGCGCGCGGCGAACGCCCCGTACCGAACGAAGACCGGACTGCTGTCGCTCCAGCGGAGGTCGGACAGGATGTAGGGGCCCCGCTGCCCGTCCAGCGCGGCAGTCAGACCGTCCAGCAGCGCTTTCAGCTCCTCCTCGTCCGCCGGGTAGACGGCGATGAACTTCCCCGAGGAACCCCGGTGGGCGTACTTGGAATTGAACGCCGAGAGCAGCCGGCCGCTGCGCAGGTACTTGAAGGCGACGCGGTGGGAGGTGCAGACGGCGGCGGCCTTGTGCAGGATCTCCTGGGCGGCCGGGACATCGGCCGATATGTGGATCTTCCAGCCCTGCAGGGGCAGCGGCCGTCCGAAGAACACCCGCACCCACACGTCCGCGTCGTCCTGCACCACACTGGCGCCGCCCACCTGCGGCGGCGTCCAGCGCTCGTCCTCGTCCGCGATGCGCTGCGGTACGTCGAAGAACACCGGGTCGGCCAGGCAGAACGCGTACATCTGTTCCAGGTTCATCGCTTCCTCCTCCCGGTGTCCCCTCCGTGGCCCGCCGGCGGTTTCCGGAGGCGGACGGTCGGTTCGTCGTTCATGGCCACCACTGTGCGGCGGGCCGGTCCTCAGGCGATGGACGGACGCCCATCCCCGGTGATCACAAGATCGGCCGCCTGCCCATCACGCGTGGACGGCCACCGCCGACATTCGTTGCGGGCGGCCGCGGGGCCGCGCATCGTCAAGGAACAAGGGAAGAGCCCCCCATGATCAACTCGAAGAGCGTCCGGATCGCGCTCGTCGCCCTCGCCGCCTCCGCGGCGGTGTTCACGGCCGCCCCGGCCCAGGCGGCGGCGCCCGCCCCGGCCACGGCCCGGACCCAGGCCGCGACGACGGTCCCGGTCGCGGACCTGGTGGACTCGCCGATCTCGCTGATGCGGTGCCGCGACGACGGCCAGGGCTGCCCCCCGGTCAAGGAGCCGGCGGACTGCACCAACCACAGTGCCCCGCAGGGCCTGACCAGCATGTCGCAGCACATCTGGGAGCGGATGGCCGAGCGCGACATCAGCGAGGACGAACTGCAGAACGCCGTGCGGATCGGTTCGCGGACCGCCGTGTGCCAGGACAATGGGCGCTGGAAGTACACCCTCGGCATGTCCCGCGGCTGGCTCGTGGTCATCGTCAGCTGGAACGGAGCGGGCGTCACCGCCTGGTGGAACTGATGACACGGGGGCCCGGCCCGGCCTGATCGTCCCGGGCCCCCATCCCGCCGTCGAGCAGGTCGCCGGACGGGCCCGACACCTCGGAGGAAGCCGGATGCGCGGAGCGACCCCAGCCGCGCCCGACGGCGCCGACAACCCCGTCTTCCGGCTGCTCGGGCCCGTTCGGGTCGGCCTGCCCGGCGGTCCGGCGGTCCGCCCCGGCCCGCCGCACCGGCAGGCGGTCCTGGCCGCCCTGCTGCTACGACGGCGCCGGCCGCTCACGGTGGCCGAACTCCTCGCCGCCGTCTGGGGGGACGACGCCCCGGCCAGCGCGGCCGGCAACCTGCGCACCCACCTGTGGGAGCTGCGCACCCTGCTCGAACCCGGCCGCGCCGCCCGGGAGCCGGCCCGGACACTCCTGCGCGACGAGCGCGGGTACACGCTGCGCACCTCGCCCGAGTCGGTCGACGCCGGGCTGTTCGAGCAGCGGACCGAGGCCGCCCGGCAGGCCCGGGCGCGCCACGACACCGCCGCCGAACACGCCCTGCTGACCGAGGCGCTGGGCCTGTGGTCCGGGGAGGCCCTGGCCGGCGTGCCCGGCCCGTTCGCCGAAGAGGAACGCACCCGGCTCGCCGCCCTGCGCACGACCGCCCTCAAGCGGCACATCGTCTGCGCGCTGCGCCTGGGCCTCCACCACACGGCGATCCCCGAGCTGACGGCGCTCACCGCCCGGTTCCCGCTCGACGAGGAACTGCGGGCGCTGCTCATGCGCGCCCTGCACGGCTGCGGACGGCAGGCCGAAGCGTTCACCGTCTACGCCGACACGCACCGGCTCCTGGACGAGGAACTCGGCGTCACCCCCTGCCCCGAGCTGACGGCCCTGCACGCCCGCCTGCTCGCGGACGACCCGCCCCCCTTCGCCCTTGACCCGCCGCGCGCCCCCGCCCGTCCCCACGGCCGGACGGCCCTCCCGGACGAGGCGGAACGGGCGCTCGTCCGCGCGGAGCGCCTGCTCGCCGAGGGGGAGGACCACGGCACCGTCCCCGTCCTGGCGATCACCGGACCCGGCGGGGCGGGCAAAGCGGCACTGGCCGCGCGGATCGCGGACGCTCTCGCCCACCGCTTCCCCGACGGCCGGCTCTTCGCCGACCTGCGGAGCCGGGTCCCGGTCCCGGCCGACCCCGCCCCGCTCCTGGCCCATTTCCTCCGCGCCCTCGGGATCCCGCAGGCGCGGATACCCGCCGACCCGGATGATCGGGCCGCGCTCTACCGTTCGGCCCTCGCGGGCCGCCGCGTCCTCGTCGTCCTCCACGGCGCCCGCGACGCGGCCGAGGTCGTACCGCTGCTGCCGGGCACCCCCGGCAGCGCCGTCCTGCTCACCAGCCGCTCCCGCGTCCTCGCACCCGCCCTGTCCGCCGCGACGCTGATCGGGCTCGCCCCCCGCCCGTACGCCGCGGACCCGTCCCGCGGGCAGGGCGCGGGCCCGCCGGACACCGACGCCGCGGCCGAGGAGGACCTGCCGCCCGCACTGGCCCGCGCGGCGCGCCGGCTCGCCCGTTCCGGAGCGGGAGCCGCAGCCGGCCCGTCGTCGGTCGACCACCTCGCGGCCGTGCTGGGCACCGGTCCCTCGGACGCGGCCCTCATCGCCGAGGCCCTGGTGGACGCGGGCGTACTGGACACCCCCGCCGCGGGTACCTACCGCCTGTAGGGGCGGGCCACCGGTCCGCGCCCCGATTCCGTGACGCGCCGCCGGAATTTCGTGACGGATGCCCATCGCCGCATGCCTCCTAAAGGTGCATGGCACACACATGATCCTCTGGGGGTGCAGTCACACCACCCGCCTGCCTGGCAAGGTCGTTTTGCGAGCCCAGCGGACCGGCCCCCCCCCCGCCACTGCCGGGCCGTGGAATCCGTACGCCCGCCAACGGAGATGACGCCGTGCGCACGATGACCGCACAGACCCCGGCCGGACCGGTCCGGACCACCCGCCCGCTCCCGGGCACCGCGGACAGACGGACACCCCGCCACACGGAGGGAGTCCGCCGTGGACCGTGCTGAACCCGAACCGTTCTTCTCCGTGCTCGGAGCGGTCCGCGTCCGCAGCGGCGAAGTACCGCTTCCGCTCGGCTCCCCGCAGCAGCGCGCACTGCTCGCGATGCTGCTCCTGCGCCGCAACGACGTGGTGGAACTCGACGAGATCGTCGACGGCCTCTGGGGAGAGGAGCCGCCCCGCACGGCGGTGGGCACGGTCAGGTCGCACGTCTACCGGCTCCGGCGCGCGCTCGGGACCCGCATCGCCACCCACGGCCAGGGGTACCTCCTGCACATCGCGCCGGGCGCGCTGGACCTCGACGTGTTCGACGAGTTGGTCGCCGGGGCACGTACGCGCACCTCCGCGGAGGAGACCGGCGAGGCAGCCGAACTGCTGGCCCGCGCACTCACGTTGTGGCACGGACCACCCCTCGCGGGACTTCCGGGTCCGTACGCCGCGATCCATCGCGAACGCCTGTCGGAGCTGCGGCTGTCGGTGCTGCTGGAACGCATCGAGCTCGATCTGAGGCTGGGCCGCCACGCCCGCCTCGTCCCCGAATTGACCGGCCTCTGCGCGGAACACCCCCTCCACGGGAGGCTGCGGGAACTGGCGGGGCTCGCCCTCGCCGGCAGCGGCCGCACCGCCCCGACGGCGCACGACGGGCAACCCGCCCGCGCCCACCGCCCCGGGCCGCCGTCCGTACCCGGCGCACCCCCCGCGCCCGACGAACCGCACGTCTCCCCGGATGACGCCGCGCACCCACCGCCGGCGCCGTCATCACTGCCCAGGCCGGCCCAGCTCCCCTGTCCGCCGGACCACCTCATCGGCCGCACGGAGGCGGTGGCGGGGCTCCTCGACGCGCTGACGACCCCTCGTCCCGGCTCACCCGCCATCGTCGCGGTCACCGGCACCGGAGGCGTCGGCAAGAGCGCGCTCACCGTCCACGTCGCCCAGCGGCTGCGCGACCACTACCCGGACGGGCAGCTGTACGCGAGTCTGCGCGGCACGTCCGGGAACCCCGCGGACCCCGGCACCGTCCTGGCCGGCTTCCTCCAGGCACTCGGCACACAGGAGCCGGACATCCCGCGGGCCGCGCACGAGCGGGCCGCGCTCTTCCGCACGATCGTCGCCGACCGGCGGATCCTGCTGGTCCTGGACGACGCCCGGGACACCGCCCAGGTCGACGCACTGCTCCCGGGAACGCCGGCCTGCGCGGTGCTCGTCACCGGGCGCTCCACGCTGGACGGACTGCCGACCGTACGCCGCGTACGCCTGGAGCCCTTGGCCGTGCCCGACGCACTGGCCGTCCTCGGCGCCGTCGCGGGGACGCAGCGGATCGCCGCGGAACCCGACCAGGCGGCGGCCCTGGCCGAGCGCTGCGGCGGACTGCCCCTGGCCCTGCGCCTCGCCGGCGCGCGGCTCGCGGCCAGGCCCTCGTGGACGCCGTCCGATGTCGTGCGTCTCCTCGACGGCAGCCACCCCGCCTTCCCCACGCTTCCCCCCTTCTCCGTGTTCCCCGCACCCGCCGGTTCGCAGGACGGCGTGAGCGCGTGCATCGGGCCCGGCTACGACCTGCTCGAAGACGAAGAGGCCAGGCTGCTGCGGCTGCTGGCCCTGCCCCGCCGCGGCGCCACGGACATCGCCGGGGCAGCCGCCATCGGCGGGCTCCCGCCGGCGCGCGCCGGCGAGTTCCTGGAGCGGCTGACCGGCCTCGGCCTGCTCGAATCGCCCTGCCCCGGCGTATACCGCCAGTACCCCCTGCTGCGGATGTTCGCGGCCGAGCGCTCCCGCGAGCAGGACCGGCCCGAAGAGCGGGCAGCGGCCCTGACCCGCTTCCTCGACCACCTGCTCGCCGAGGCCCGGACCGTCCACGCCGCCGAGCGCCCGGGCCACCACGTCCTGGGCCTGCTCCCCGCCGACACCTGCACCGGCCGCCCCGACAGCCGCCGCCGGCTGGTCGATCCCGACCACGACGGCGCACTCGCCGCCGCCGCGCAGATCCTCGACGCCGTGCCGTCCGCCGTCGCCGTGGCCGCCGATCTCGCGCTCGCCGTCGAACCGCTCCTGGAGGGCTCGTACCTGTGGGCCGACTCCCTCGAACCGCTCCGCCGGGTCCTGGGGACAGCCCAGGAACAGGGGCACCTGCGGGCGGTCGGCCGCGCCGGTCACGTACTCGGCAGCGCGCTGGCACACCTGGGACGGCCGGACGAGGCGGACCGGATCCTGGACACCGCCGAACACGCGGCGCGGGCGGTGGGCGACGACGCGGTGCACACGGCGATCCTGGACCGCCGGGCCCACGTGTGCCAGTACCGCGCGCACTGGCACCAGGCCGACGCCCTGCACCGGCAGGCCGTCCACGCCGCCGAGGCCTACGGGAGCGACTGGGCCTGCCGCAACGCCCGCGCGAACAGGGTCAGCACACTGCTGCGCCTCAGCCGGCGCGAGGAGGCCGCCGAAACCAGCCGGACCACCCTCGCCTCCGCCGTCGACGCGCGGGACCACGGCGCCGAGGCGTACGCCCTCTACAACCTGGGACTCACCGCCCGCCACCTGGGCCGCATAGACGAGGCGGTCGACCGGCACCGGCAGAGCGCCGAGCTGGGGGTGCGGATCGGCTCCCCCGCGATGGAGGCGATGAACCTGGTCTCGGAAACCGCCGCCCAACTGGCCGGGAACCGCCTGCCGGACGCCGTGGAGTGCGGCGAACGGGCGGTGGCAGCGACCCGGCTGCTCCGCTGGCACACGGCCGAAGTCCGGGCACTGCGGCTCCTGGGCAGGGCTCTGGCCGCCGCCGGTGACGGCCGGAGCGCCAGGACCCGCCTGGAACAGGCCGCCGAGGCGCTCGCGCTCTCCGGCACGTCCCCGCACCCGCCCGCCCCGCTCCTGTCACCTGACGTCCCGTCGCCGCGGGTCTGACTACAGGCCTGCCCGTGCGAGCAGCCACTCCATCCGTTCGACGGGCAGGTACGGCGAGGCGGCGGCGGCTTTCGCGACGCTCCCCGAGGGGTCGGCGAGGAGGCGCAGCAGGGAGGGGAGCGGGAGGTCGCGGTGCGGCGCGACGGCGAGGCGGACGCGGTCCTCGGGGTCGGCGGCCAGCTTCTCGGCGAGGTGCGGGGGCAGGTTCGCGTCGCGGGGCGCGAAGGAGCGGAGCCGGGGGTCGGGGTCGGTGGCGAAGCGGCGCAGGGTTTCGGAAGGGAACGTCAAGACCTCCCCCGTGTCCCACCAGAACGTGAACTTGTCCCGGCGCGGGCGGTAGCGGCGCTCGATCCTCTCCGCGGTCACGGGATCCACGAGGTGCGGGGCGGTGGACGCCATGGCCAGCCGGACGATCTCCTCGTCGTCGTCGAGCAGCCGGGCCACCGCGTCGGGGGGAAGGTCCTCGCTGCGGGCGGCGGAGGTCCTGAAGCTGACGTAGGGCGAGTCGACGTGCGGCAGCGGATCGTTCGTCACCCACGGCAAGTGCAGGGTCCGCAGGTCCGTGGGCGCGTTGAGGTCCCGGAACCACTGGAGGAAGGCTTCGTCGTCGTCGGGGGCCGGGCCCGTCGGATGGGCGGGGTCGTGGACCGAGGCGTGGATCCGGGCCCGAACGTCCGCAGGGGTGTCGGGCCGGGCGAAGACGTTCACCCTGACGCTCGGCGACGGATCCACGGCGAGGGCGTCGCGGACGGACGGCGGCAGCCGGGGATGCCGGGCGAGCTCACCGCGCACCTCGTTGTCCGGGTCCTCGGCGAGCCGCCGGAGCGTGCCGGCGTCGAGATCGGCGTGGACCACCGCGCCCGCCCGGGTCACGGGGTCCGCCAACAGCGCCGGCACGAGGTCCGCGGGTGGTACCGGATGCGGCCAGAACGGGAAGTAGGTCGAACAGGCCGCGGCGCGCACCTCGGCCTCGGGGTCGGTCAGCAGGATCCGGCGGACCGCTTGCGGGGCCTTCGTCCAGTGGCCGGCCAGCGCGGCGCGTATCCCCGGGTCGGGATCGGCGGCAAGGCGGGCCCGAAGGTCGGCAGGGGTGCCCTGGCTCTTGGCCAGGGACCCGCGGACGCGCGGATCGGGATCGTCGACGAGCCGCTCCAGCATCGCCCTCGGTGCGGTCGCGGCATGGACGACGAGCGCGGACCGCACCGAGCCGTCCCGGTGTGCGGCCAGCCGGACGCGGAACCGGTCCGGCAGCCGGTCGTTGCGGGCGAGGCTGTGCAGCAGCCAGTGATCGTCGGTGTCGATGATCTCGGCGAACATGTCCTCGGTGAGGTCCGGTCGCGTCGCCACCGCCCCGTGCCCCCGCCGCCACGCGAACAGCCGCCGGACCATGGGAGCCGGCAGGGCGGCGTTCACCGCCAGGCCGTCCATCACTTCTTCCAGGTGGACCGGGAGCGGGGTGTGGGCATCCATGCGGCCACCCTGCCAAGAGCGCTGCGCATGCAACAGTGCCGGGCCGCGGCCGGCACCGTCGAGATGCGCTCGACGGCCCGGACGCGGCGGCGCGGGCGGACCTGCCTCGGCATCGGGAATATCCGGGTGGCACTCCCGGTTCCGGGGTATAGTTGAATCGTAAACAACCTTGGGAAGGGGAGCCATGCAGTTCGGGATCTTCACCGTCGGTGACGTCACGGCCGATCCGACGACCGGACGCACGCCGAGCGAGCACGAGCGGATCAAGGCGATGCTCGCCATCGCGCAGAAGGCCGAGGAGGTCGGCCTCGACGTCTTCGCCACCGGCGAGCACCACAACCCGCCGTTCGTCCCCTCCTCGCCGACCACGCTGCTCGGCCACATCGCCGCGCGTACCGAGAACCTGATCCTGTCCACCTCGACGACGCTGATCACCACCAACGACCCGGTGAAGATCGCCGAGGACTTCGCGATGCTCCAGCACGTCGCCGACGGCCGCGTCGACGTCATGATGGGCCGCGGCAACACCGGACCGGTCTACCCCTGGTTCGGCAAGGACATCCGCGACGGCATCGACCTCGCCATCGAGAACTACGCGCTGCTGCGCCGCCTGTGGGACGAGGACGTCGTCACCTGGAAGGGCAAGTTCCGCACGCCCCTCCAGTCGTTCACCTCGACCCCGCGCCCCCTCGACGGCGTCGCCCCCTTCGTCTGGCACGGCTCGATCCGCTCCCCTGAGATCGCCGAGCAGGCCGCGTACTACGGCGACGGCTTCTTCCACAACAACATCTTCTGGCCCGCCTCCCACACCAAGCAGATGGTGAACCTGTACCGGCAGCGCTACGCCCACTACGGCCACGGCACCCCCGAGCAGGCCATCGTCGGCCTCGGCGGCCAGGTCTTCATGCGCAAGAACTCCCAGGACGCGGTCCGCGAGTTCCGCCCGTACTTCGACAACGCACCGGTCTACGGCCACGGTCCCTCCCTGGAGGAGTTCACCTCCCAGACCCCGCTGACCGTCGGCTCGCCGCAGCAGGTCATCGAGCGCACGCTGTCCTTCCGCGAGTACGCCGGCGACTACCAGCGCCAGCTGTTCCTGATGGACCACGCCGGCCTGCCCCTGAAGACCGTCCTGGAGCAGCTCGACCTGCTCGGCGAGGAAGTCGTACCGGTGCTCCGCAAGGAGTTCGCGAACCTCCGCCCGGCGGGCGTGCCGGACGCCCCGACGCACGCCGCCCGGGTGACGGCGGCCCGCGACGCCGCCGGACCGCAGGACACCGAGACCGAGACCGAGACCGAGACCGAGACCGAGGCCGAGGGGACGCGGGCATGAAACTCCTCGTCGTATCCGCGGGCCTGAGCTCGCCCTCCTCGACCCGCCTGCTCGCCGACCGGCTCACGGCCGCGACCCTCGCCCACGTCGACGCCGAACCCGAAGTGATCGAACTGCGGGAACTCGCGACGGAGATCGCCCGGCACTTCGTCACCGGATTCCCGCCCGCCCGCCTCGCCGCCGCACTCGACGCGGTGGCCGCCGCGGACGGCCTGATCGTCGTGACCCCGGTCTTCGCGGGCTCCTACAGCGGCCTGTTCAAATCGTTCTTCGACGTCATCGACAAGGACGCCCTCACCGGCAAACCCGTCCTCCTCGGCGCGACCGGCGGCACGGCCCGCCACTCCCTGGTCACCGAACACGCCCTGCGCCCCCTCTTCACCTACCTGCGCGCCCTCGCCCTCCCGACGGCCGTCTACGCCGCGTCCGAGGACTGGGGCGAAGACGGCCTGGCCAGGCGCATCACCCGCGCGGGCACGGAACTGGCCCGCTTCATGGCCCCCACCACGGCCGACACCCCCCTGGACGTCGACACCGCCGCCGCGATCGCCCCGCGTTCCGCCACGGGCGCGATCACGTCGGTGGACCCGGCGGACGGATTCGAAGTGGTCCCCTTCGAACAACGCCTGGCCGCACTGCGAGCCCGGTAGCGGACGGCGGCGCCGGTCACGGGGGGAAGGGTCGGGAGGAGGGGGCGCGAGGAAGGGTACGTTTCACTGTGAGCCGGGCATCGCGCACCGGTCTACGCTCGGGTCGTGGGACAGCCTGAGCAGCGCGCCGAAGGCGCAGGACCGTTCACCACCCGGCTCACGTGGCACCGCCCCGAAGGGACGACGGTGGTGTGGGACTCGCGGCTCGCGCGCAGGCGCGGAGCGCTGTCGGTCCGCGCTCCGGGCGGCGCCACCGTCACCACGGCCCCGACCGCCGATGCCGAGGCCGTCGGCCGCCTTCGAAGGCTCAACGCCGTCGCCTCGGGTGCCTTCGTCATCGGCGGAGCGCTCTTCGCGCTCGGCGCCGCCATCGCCCAGTTCGGCTCGGGTGACGCGGTCGTCAGCGCCTCGGTCTACTTCGCCGGGGGCCTGTTCTTCAACACCGGTGGCTACACCTCGCTCTTGCAGGTCCTGAACGCGCCCCGCCACGGCGAAGGAGGCGGTCCACTGGTCACGGCCGGCTGGAGGTGGTGGGGGTACGAGCCGATGCGCCTGGACTGGCTGAGCACGTTCGTCCTGTTCGTCGGGACGCTCGTCTTCGGCGTCAACCTGCTGGACTCCTTCCTGCAGGGGCTCACCGTCCAGCAGACCAACCGGCTGATCTGGACCCCCGACGTGATCGGATGCGTCCTGTTCCTCGTCTCGGGGCATCTCGCGTTCGCCGAGATCTGTCATCGGTTCCGGCCCTGCCTCCGCTCCCGCAGTCTCGGCTGGTGGGTCGTCGCCGTGAATCAGCTCGGGTCCGTCCTCTTCATGATCTCGGCGCTGGCCGCCTTCACCCGGCCCGCCACCGGCAGCCTGGTCAACACCGACATCGCCAACTGGGGGACGCTGTCCGGCGCGCTCTGCTTCTCGTTCGGCGGGATCCTCCAGGCCTTCGAACGCCCCTGACGGGCCCCGTTGCCGGCCGCGCCCTCCGGGGGTCCGGCACTACTGTGCGGACATCCCCTGGGGGCCGGAGGCGCCGCCCGGTCGGTTTCCTCTGGTGATGACGAATTCCGGGGAGAAGTTGCCGCTGTCGCCGAAAAGGACGATCCGGTACCGGCCGGGCGGAACGTCCGGGACGGTGACCTCGGCGCGGCCGACCCTGATGTCGAACCCTTCGGCAAGGGCGGGGTCCAGGGTGAGGCCGGCGTGGCGCAGCATGATCCTGCCCGACCGGTTCGAGATCCGTGCCGGGGGATGAGAGGCATCCCACCTGACGCTGTACTTTCGGCCGGTGTACCAGACGGTCCCTCGACGCGGGTACGTCACGGGAGGGACGTACACGTCGCGCGCGGCCCCCGCACCGGCACGAGCGGCCGGCGCGGGAGCGGCCGGCGCGGAAGCGGGGCGGGCCGCTTGCGCCGAAGGCGCGATCAGCAGGCCCGGCACCAATCCGGCCAGCAGCGCCACCCTCACCAGGGACGGCTTGTTCCACGGTCTCATGGGGCCACCCTTGCCCTGCCCCGCCTGCGCGAACCCCGGCCCTCCACAGCTTCCTCCGAACGGCTCAGCCGCACCCGTCTCGCGCGGCGCGGCGCGTCGTGCACGGGAACGGGAACGGGGGGCGCGGGGACGGCCGGCGTCACAGCCATGTGGTTGCCGGCCAGATCGCCGCGGTCGCCGTGAGGACCAGGGGGATGTTGATGCCGAACCGGCGGTCGGTCTTCAGATGGACCACGATCGCGCCGATCTGGAGAACCGCGAGCCCGACGGCGGCGGCCGGCGCCAGCGCCGGCGCGATGCCGGTCAGCGGTGGCAGGACCAGGCCGCTCGCGCCGAGGACTTCGACCGTGCCGATGCCGCGGACGGCGGGCATGGGCGTGCGGTCCACCCATGCCATCATCGGCCGCAGTTGCTCCTGGGTTTGGAGCAGCTTCAACGCGCCCGCGTAGAAATAGAAGAGGGCGAGCGGACCCGCCAGGAGCCAATAGGCGATGTACATGCTTCCTGCTGTCGTGTGGGGAGCCGGCGGCGGACGTGAGGCGGCGTCACCGTCGGGGCGGTGACCCTGCGGCCGGTGCGGGGAAGTCCGTGGCGGGCTCCGTGGCGTAGCGGCGCATCGTCTCGATGGTGGTCTGAGGGGTCGGTGCCCGGCCTTCGGCCGTCGCGTCCTGCAGATCGCGGAAGTACTGCACGTACAGGTCGGGCGTGAAGATGGTGAGCAGGACGGCCGGGTGGTCGGTCACGTTGGCGAAGGTGTGCGGGGCCCCGGGCGGGACCATCACGAACGTCCCGCCGGTCGCGTCGTGGACCTGGTCGCCCATGGTGAAGCGCACGGTGCCGGACAGGACGTAGAAGCCCTCGTCGTGCCGGGCGTGGCGGTGCTGCGGCGGTCCGGGCGTGTGCGGGGCCAGGACGGACTCGGCCACGCCCAGCCGGTGCCCGGTGTTGCCGCCGTCTTCGAGGATGCGCCCCCGCGTGGTGCCCAGAGTGATCCTCTCGCCCTCGCCAGGCCGGACCACGGATACGGCGGGATCGGAGGTCGTTCTGCTTGTCATCGGTTCGTCAGCCATGCCCCGATTCCACGGCCCGCACGTGGCGGCTGTCCAAGACCTGTTCGGTCAGCCCGATACCGCATCGGTATCGTTGCAGCATGGAGCTACGCACACTGCGCTACTTCGTCACCGTCGCGGAGGAACTCCACTTCGGTCGCGCCGCCTCCCGGCTGCACATGACCCAGCCGCCCCTGAGCCGGGCGATCAGGCAGCTGGAGACCGAGTTCGGCGCCCCGCTGCTTCTGCGTTCCCCGGCCGGCGTCACCCTCACCCCCGTGGGTGCGGTGCTGCTCGAAGAGGCGCGCGCCCTGCTCGACCGGGCCGACCGGCTCCGCGTGCGGCTGGCCGTCGCCACCGGCACGGCGACCCTGACCGTCGGCATCCTGGGCGACACCACCGACCCGGGCGCGATGCGGCTGGCCGCCGCGTACCGCCGGCGCCACCCGGAGGTGGAGGTCCGCGTCAGGGAGACCGACCTGACCGATCCGACCTGCGGCCTGCGCGCCGGACTGGTCGACGTCGCCCTGACCCGCGCCCCCTTCGACGACACCGGCCTGACGGTCCACGAGCTGCGCACCGACCCCGTCGGGGCGCTGCTGCGCGCGGACGACCCCCTGGCCGGACGCGACCGCGTGCGGCTCGCCGACCTGGCCGGGCGGCGCTGGTTCCGGTTCCCCGACGGTACCGACCCGCTGTGGCAGTCGTACTGGAGCGGCGGCGAGTCACGCGAGGGACCGGTGGTGCGCGGGGTACAGGAGTGCGTGCAGGCCGTGCTGTGGAACGGCACGGTCGGGATGACCCCCCTCGGGCACGAACTGTCCCCGGAGCTGGCCGTGGTACCGCTGACCGACATGGCGCCGAGCCGCGTGGTGGTGGCGTGGAACACGAGCGACGCGAACCCGATGATCCGGTCGTTCGTCCGGATCGCGACGGCCGCCTACCACGACGGGACCCACCTGCCGCACGCCCCCTGACCGGCCCGGAACTCAGGGAGGCCGCTGACGCGAACCGCTCCGGGAGCGCGGGCCGGCGCACGGACGGGGGCCGGCACACGACGGAGTGCCCGCCGCCCGCACCGGCGCCCGGGGGGAAGGGGCGCCGGTGCGGTCACCAGCCGCGGCGGTCGTCCGTCTGCGAAGACGCCGCCGTCATGACGGCGTGTATCCCCGATTCCCGCCTCCAAACGGCCGGGCGCGGCCCCTGCCGGTCGACGGGGCAGGACGGCAGGACCTTCCCGAGCCCGAAGGGGATCGTGTTGACACCGCGGCAACGCAAGGACGTGGTGATGTCCCGTCAGATGACTTGTCACATAAGGGAGTTGCATGTGCCGCATGAAGGCGCGCGCCCCGGTGCGCAACCCCTCACGACGCGCACGCCCTCACCCACAAGGGCGGGGGAAGCCCCCGAAAACACGGATCGGACCGCATTCGCCCGATAGGTGCTTCTTCTCCTCCCCAGGGAGTAGAAGTCCTTGTCACGCGAGGTGCGGGCATGGGTCCCTATGTCCTGCCGCACGCCGGAGCCGCGTTTCTCCCCGCGATTCGCCCCGCGGTCCGCCACGGCGTGAAAGGACGCGTGCATGGGTGTCATCCAGGACCGGGCCATGGCCCGGCTCGCCGACCCGCTCTTACTCGGCGCGCTGCTCGAACCCCGGGCGCGGTTCCTGGTCGAGCGGACCCACGAGCTGGAGTACGAGCGGATCGACTCGGTGGCGGCGCTGCGGGTCCGCGCGGTCGCGGCCCAGTGGCCGCTCTTCCCGGTGGACTCCCGCCGGGGGAACTGGATGCAGGTGCTGCCGGGCCCCACCCGGACCGACTTCTGCTGGGAGGGCGAGACGACGGCCGAGCCCGTGTGGGTCGACGTTCTCGCCGAGCTGGAGATCGACGTCGTCGCCGAGACCGACCCCGGCGGTCTGGACTCCCTCGTGGTCAAGGCCATCGACGAGTACGCCACCCTGGACGAGTTCCGCGCCCAGTTCCGCTTCCTCGACCTGGACGCGTTCATGCACAGCCACGGCCTGGCCACCGTGGAGGACCTGCGCGAGTCCGGCGAGTACCTCCGTACCGAGGTGCGGCTGCGTCCGCCTCCCGTCTTCGACCCGGCGAGTCCCGTCAACCGGCGGACCGTCGCCGTGGACGCCGCCGTCGTCGTCGGGGCCCTCGACGACGTCGCGGGGGCGGTACGGGCGGCCCGCCTGGTGGCCGCCGCGGCACGCGGGCGTCCGCCGGCGCCCGGGCCGTTCGGGGTGCGCGTCGCGCCGTACGCACTCGTGGCCGCGTTCACCGCCCCCGCCCCCGCCCCCGCCCCCGCCCCCGCCTCCGCTCCCTCTCCCGTGCCGGCCCCGGCCCCCGCCCCCGTACCGCAGCCGCAGCAGCCCGCCGAACCCGGGCTCACCCGGGCCCAGATCGGGAGTCTGCTGGAGGGCGCGGGCATCGCGGCGGTGTTCCTGACCTGACGCGACCGCCGGCCCCCGAGCGGCGGGCCCCGGCTCAGGCAGCCCCGAAGACCGTCCCGTTCCGGAAGGAAGCAGGTCCCATGCCCGACACCCCCGTCCGCTACGTCCGCATCAAGACCGAGGGCGTCCCCTTCGCCCCCGCCGTCCGCGCCTACGGGAACATCGCCGTCATCGGCGTCGCGACCCCGCCGGCCACCAACCCGCCCCCGGACTTCCTCCCGCCGAACACCCCCCGCCTGTTCACCGACGTCAACGAGGCCCGCAGGATCGCCGCCGGCCCCCTCGGCGACGCCATCGCGACGGCCCTCGTGCAGGAGCCGGGCCCCGGCGAGGTCTGGGGCGTACGGCTCGCCCAGTCCAACGCCCACGACGACGCGTTCAACAAAGTGGGCCCGCTCAACGTGCAGCTGGTCGTCGTCGCCGACACCGACCTGGCCCTCAGCACCCCGACCGGCGGCCAGCCGACGCCCACCGCGGCCATCGTGAAGCTGGCCGAGCACGTGTCCGCCCCCGCGGCCGACGGCATGGAGCGCATCGGCGTCGCGATGCTGGCCAAAGGCGCCGCCGACCCCGCCGTGGTCACCGGCAGCCTCGTCACGGAGCGGATGGTCTACGTGGCGCACAAGAGCGACGAGGACGTCGCCGCGGCCGTCGCCGGCACCATCGCGGGGCACGAACCGCACGTCTCCCTCCTCCTGAAGAAGGTCAAGGTGAGTTCCGACCCGTTCTCCGCCCAGGACCTCATCAAGCTGAACGGCTCCGAGGGCGCGAACACCGGCGGCCCCCTGGGCAAGGGCGTCAACTGGCTGGTCGACCCGCCGCTCATCCCCGGTGCGGGCATCCACCTCGGCGAGGGCTACACCGGCGACCCCGGCGGCAAGAAGTACATCGACATCGTCCGCACCATCGACGACGTCACCTTCCGCCTCAAAGCCCGGCTCATCGGCAGCATCGGCAACCTGCGGATCAGCCGCTCGGGCCTGCGCGGACTCGTCGCCGAGATGGAGACCGTCCTCGAACCCCTGCGCAGGACCGAGGTCATCGAGGAGTACGAGATCGTCGTGCCCATCCTCGCCCTGCTCGACAAGCCGCAGCGCACCCCGGTCGAAGAGGCACTCGTCCGGGCCGCGCAGACCGACCGGGCCGCCGAGGCCATGGTGCGGGTCGACTACGCGGGAGCGGTCCACCGCATCAACATCACGCTCAAGTTCGACTGACCCGACTTCCGACCAAGGAGCCGTCCCCATGTCCGACTGGAACACCCGGCTGGAAGTGAAACTCGCCGGCCGGACGATCTCGCCGATCACCACCTTCTCCCCGTCGTTCAACGTGCCGCACACGGTGATCCACAGTCTGGAGGCGGACGGCGTCGGCTACGTGCGCCAGCCCTTCACCTTCACCTTCACCCTCACCATCCCCGCCATCGCCTCCGCGGTCGCCGACCTCACCGAACTCGCGGTCAACGGCGGTGAGTTCGCCATCGCGGTCGCCGAGAAGAAGGGCACCGACTGGGCGTTCTCCTCGCTCAAGTTCAGCCGCTGCGTGGTGAGCGCCGCCCAGCCCAGCAACATCACCGTGGACGGCGTCCCCCAGGCCACGTTCACCTGCATGGCCCTCAACGTCGGCGTGGAGGACTGACCATTGACCGTCACACCCGACGACGAGCACGCCGGCCCGGGCGCCCCGGGCGCCCCGGACCTCGGCGGCCACCGGATGGACCGCCCCGGCGACCGGGTGGACCGCACCGGCATCGCCCTCGTCCACGAGGGCGAGTACATCGTGCCCGCCCCCGGGAGCGAGGCCGTGGTGTCCCGCCGGAGCGACGCCGGCCAGGTCGTCCACTACCACTTCCCCGTGGAGGTGGAGGTGGTCGGCGGCCTCCAGGACCACGACGTCCGGCGGATCGCCGCGCACGTCTTCGAGGAACTCGACCGTGAACTCGGCAGCCGGGGATAGCCCGTGGCGGACAAGGTGCTCGTCGGCACGATCCCCCTGCTGTACGTGCAGAGCATCACCATGACCGAGGGGTACCGGGTCGAGCGGATCCTGGGCAGCAGGTTCTCCCAGGCCACCCAGCCGTCGACCAAGACCCTGACCATCGAGGCGGTGCTGCTCGGCCCGGACCGGTTCGCGACGAAGAAGGCCCTGGAGGTGCTCGCGCTCACCTCGCGGGCGCTGCTCGCCGCCGCCGGCCCGGCCCTGGCCGCCACCGGCATCCCCGTCGTGTGCGGGCTCACGCTCAGCCTCGACATGCAGATCACCGACCTGCGCTTCGTGCAGAGCGTGCAGAAACGGGATGCCTTCGACCTGTCCATGACGCTCCAGCACGTTCCCCGCTCCAGCCTGAGCACGCTGGTCGGCGAAGCCGCCGACCTGGCGCCGGCGCTCGCCGCCGGCAGCGCCGCCGTCCCCTCCGTACCCGCCCCCGCAGCCGTACCCCGCTCACCCGGCCCGCCGCTCCTCTGAGCCGGACCACCCCGCCCCGAGAGGAGCCCCGATGCAGGGGAGTCTGCCCGTCGACGCCGACGAGGGCTTTCCGCAGTCCTTCCGGCTGCGCTTCGGCGAGCGCGTCTACCGGATCGAGCTGTACGTCAACGCCGCCGAGGAGACGGTGGCCGCGGGCGGCGTGCTCGACCTGCTCGGCGGCGGCCCGTTCCTCGTGATCACCGTGGCCCGCGAGGAGCCCGGCGGACTCGTCCCCCTGCTGCGCCGCAAGGCGGTCCGCGGTCTGCCCTGCGAGGCCGGCGAGCTCCGGCTCGTCTTCCGGGAGGCCCGCGTGGACGTCCGCAACCTCAACGGCACCGGCAGCTACGGCTCGAAGGTCCTCGCGGGGGTGTCTGCCCGATGAGCTTCGCCATCCGCTACGGCCTCACCCTCGACGAGGAGAAGACCCCCGGCAGGCCCGCGGGCCTCCCCGGCGGGGCCGCCGCCGCGGCGCCGGGCCCCCTCTCGGCCCCCACCGTCCCCATCGGTTTCACCAATCTGACCACCCTCCCGCTGACCGTCTCCAACGACGTCTTCGGCGGCTCCCTCGTCCTCGACGCCGACATCACCGTCACCATGGTCGAAGGCGCCGTGGCGAGCACCTTCGAGGTGGTCCTGGTCAACCTGCCCGGCGAAACCGTCAAAACGCTGCGCGACGCCCTCACCCGCCGGCCCCTCGCCGCGACCATCCGGCTCGGCTACTTCGACGACCCCGGCGTCGGCGACCGGCCCGTCATGGCCGGCCGCGTCGTCAAACTGGCCTCCTGGGTCGCCGAGGACGGCCTCGGCCGGGTCCGGCTCACCGGCCAGGACGCCGGCGGCTACGCGCTGCGCACGACCTCCGCCGGCGACCACCGCGCGGACACCGCCACCGCCCTGGAGTTCGCCGAAGGGGTGGTCAACGCCGCCGGACTCACCCTCGCCAAGGGCTCCGCACTGGAGACGCCGCTCACGGACCACACCGTACGCAACCCCACCGCGCTCGGCGCGCTGCGCGAGCTCGCCGACACCGCCCGCGCCCCCGTCGTCATCCGCGACGGAAACGTCCTCATCGGCCCCTCCGTCGGCACCGACGACCCCGCCCCCGTCGCCTTCGACCCGGACGCCAACCTCGTCTCGTACGGCGACGCGCAGGGCGAGGAGACCCTCGTGGTGGCCCCCGGCGAGGAGCGCCCGCCGACCCGGAACTCCCTGAACCTGGTCGTCCTCGGCCACCCCGACCTGCGGGTGGGCCAAGTCGTCACCCTCCGCGGCATCGACGACGCCCCCGCCGGACCGCTGCGCGTCAACCGGCTCACGCACCGCTTCGGCGTACGCACCGGCTACGTGTGCGACGTACAGCTCGTCGCCGCGGCCGCCGGGGAGTTCGTCGAGGCCGTCGACGGGGTCCGGGCCTTCGCCGACCGCGTGGACGCCGGCGCCGAGCGCGCCCTGCTCGCCCGCCCCTCCGTCGACGTCGGCGTGGTCAGCGGCTACCGGGCCGCCGGCCACCAGGTCTCCCTGAGCTACGGGCAGTCCCCGCCGCCCTCCGTGAGCATGCCCAGCGTCACCGGACCGGTGGGCGACGACGTCCTGCTCGACAAACCCGTCGCCGCGCCCTTCGCGTTCGGCCCCTGCGGTCTCATCACCCCCGTCTACCCCGGCATGCGCGCCCTGCTCGCCCACAACCGCAACCTCGTCAACGACGCCGCCGTCGTCGGCTACCTCTGGCCCCGCACCCCCGGCGCCCGGGCCCCCGAGCCCGAACCCGGCGACTACTGGCTCGCCCTGCCCACCGGCACCGGATCCGACGGACAGCCCACGGGACCCGGCGTCAACGACCTCACCGACGCCAAGGGCGGCCGGATCGTCCAGGCCCGCGGCCTGCACATCCTCGTCGGCACGCCGAAGCTCCCCGAGGTAGGCACCCGCCCCACCCCGCCCGACGACGACTCGATCACCATCGAGCACCACACCGGCACCACCATCGAGATCGACCCCGCCGGCGCCGTCACCGTCCGCACGAAGGGAAGCGGGATCAAGCTGACCAACGGGACCGTGAGCCTGTCCCTCGACGGCGCCTCGGTACGGGTGACGTGATGCCCGCAGTCCTCACCACCGCCTCCGTCCTCACGTGCGCCCACGGCGCCGCCGTCCTCACCACCGCCTCGCAGAGCGCGCTGACCGTGGACGGGGCACCCGCCCTGCTCGTCACCGACCTGCTCACCGCGACCGTCCCCGGCTGCCCCAACGTCGACGCCGCGCACGGGCAGGCGCCCTGCGTGCGGATCACCGCGGTCAGCGAGGGCGCCAGCCGCCTGCTCACGGTCAGCGGCACGCCCGTCGCCCTCGCCACCGCGAAGGGCACCACCCAGGCCACCCCCGTCCTCCCCGTCGCCTGGCAGGTCACGGACGCGGGCCAGAGCCTGCTCCGTACGGACTGAGGAGCCGCCAGCCCATGCCACCCCCCGCACCGCTCGAACCCCTCGGCCGCAGCCTGCTGCTGGACGACGGCGACCTCGTCGTCCGCGGCACCGGCCTCGCCGACGTACGCGGACTCGCCAACCTCGTGCAGGCACTGACCGTGCGCCTGCTCACCCCGTACGGCAGCGACCCCTGCGACCACCGCTACGGGCTCAGCGCCGGACAGGCCTTCACCCACCCCGGCGGCACCCGCGTCCTCAAGGACCTGCTGCGCCTGGAGATCGTCCGCACCCTGGCCGCCGACCCGCGGGTGCGGGAGGTCGCCGACGTCGCCTTCACCGAGGACCCCGCCGTCCGGGTCCTGACCGTCCGGGTCCTCGTCGAGGTCCTCGACGGCCGGACCACCGACCTGACCGCCGAAGTGGAGGTGTGAACCATGGCGTACGGCGTGACCCCCGACGGCTTCGTCCTCAAGGGCCTCGACGTGATCCTCGCCGAGAGCAAGGCCCGCACCAGGGCCGCCCTCGGCGCCGATGTCGACCTGTCGCCCACCAGCCCCCTCGGCAAGATCCTGGAAGTGGTCGCCCAGGAGGACGCCGAACTGTGGAAGCGGATGGAGGCCCTCTACTACGGGCAGTTCACCGCCACCGCCGACGGCGCCGCCCTCGAACTGCTCGGCGACGACGCGGGTCTCGCCCGCAACGCCCCCCGTCGCGCCGGAGCCGTCGTGCTCACCCTCACCGGCGGCGTCCCCGGCCGGACCTACGTGCTGCCCGAGGCGACCGTCCTGCTCGGCGGCGGCGCCGGCGGCGACTCCCCGCGGGCCTTCGCCACCACCGCCCCCGTAGAACTGACCGCCGCCGCCCCCACCCGCACCGTACGGGTCCTCGCCGTCGAGCCCGGGGACGCCCCCGTCGCAGCCGCCACCGTGGACGAGGTCCACCCGGCCCACCGCGCCCAGTACCTCGCCGACTGGCCGCCCGCCGCCCTCGTCGTCACCAACCCCGCTCCCTTCGACGAGCTGATCCCCGAGGACGACGACGCCTACCGCGCCCGGATCATCGCCCTCCCGCGCGCCCTGTGGACCGTGGAGAGCGTCCGGCAGGCCGCCCTGTCCGTGCCCGACGTCCTCGACGCCCGCGTCACCGACCCGCTCGGCGGCATCGACGTCTCCCAGGCCTACTTCGGCGGCTTCGACTTCGGCGGCCGCACCTTCAGCGACGAACGCCGCGTCGGTGAGCCCTACTTCGCCGACGTCGCCGTCGCCCACCGCGGCCTGCGCCCCTGGCGCACCCTGCCGGGCCCCGGCTCCGTGACCGGCGTGTACGAACTCGTGGCGGCGGCCGTGGACCGCGTCCGCCCCATCGGCGTCCACGTGAACGTCGTCGAGGCCGACCACATCGACGTCGGCGTCCGCGCCGGGATCGTCCTCGCCGCCGGCTTCGACGGCCCCACCGTCATCGGCCGCATCCGGGCCCGCCTCGCCGCCGACATCGGCCGCCTCCGGCTCGGCGACGACGTCCTCTACGCCCGCGTGATGTGCGCCCTCGCCGAGCAACCCGGCGTCGACGACGTCCGCGGGCTCCATCTGCGACGCTGCCCGCCCGCCTTCGGCCGCTTCGGCTTCGGCGGCGTCCCCTACCAGCTCGGCACCGTCGAGGCCGCCGTCGGCGAATCCCTGGCCATGAGCCCCACCGAGATGGCCGTCTTCGCCGCGGACCCCGCCCTCAGCAGCATCGAGGTGGCCGGCCGATGACCACCCCGCCCGTCGTGTCCGAGCCGCAGTTCGTGTCCGAGCCGCCGGCCGTGTCCGACCCGACCCGCCTCGCCGCCGCCGACATGGCCGCGCGGCTCACCGCGCCCTTCGCCCGGGGCGCCGACCGGCTGCTCCTCGGGGTGCGGGGCACGGACATCGCCCCGTACGACTTCCGGCTGCACACCGACCGGTTCGGCGTCACGCCCCGGCCGCTGTACGTCCTGCAGGCCCGCCGGGACGTCCCCGCCCCGACCACCGTCACCTTCGGCGTACGGGGCGGCCCGGAGCTGTCGCTGCCCCTGCCCGACGGGCTCGCCGGCGGCACCTCCGTCCCGCTCCCGGACGGCACCGGCATCCTCACGGGCATCCGGTCGGGCCTGCCCGGCGCGCAGGAGGAGTGGTGGCGGATCACCGCCCTCCTCGGCACCATGGGACGACTGCTGTGGGCCGTCGGCTGGGAACGCGACCACCTGCGCCGGCAGCTCGCCCGGACCGTCGAACAGCGCTCCGTCGCCCACGCCCACGGCGCCCACCTCGACCGCCACGGCGCGGGCCTCGGCGTCGCCCGCGCCTCCGGCGAGAACGACGACGCCTACCGCCGCCGCCTGGCCGTCGCCCGCCGCTGGACCCTGCCCACCCCCGCCGGGCTCACCGCCGCCCTCAACGACGCCGTCGGCCCGGTCGACGGCGTCGCCGACCCCCTCGTCCTCGACGACACCGGCGGCGAACTGCGCCGGGGAGTCCTGCCGCTGCGGGTCGTCCCCGCCGGACTGCCGCCGGGCCACAGCATCGACACGCTCGGCACCATCGGCACCGACCTGCCCCGGCCCCCCGCCGACGAGGCCTTCCGCCCCGACTTCCTGATCACCCTGTCCCCCTTCGCCGTCGAACCCGCCCCGCTCCCCGGCGTACCCGACCCCATGCGCGCCCAGCCCGTCGTCGCGGCGGCCATCCACCAGCTCAACCTGCTGACCTCCAGGTCCCGCGTGCACGCCGGCTACGACCCGAGCGCCCCCGACGCCCGCGCCACCGGCCGCGCCGTGCTCATCAGCCACGCCACCGTCCCCTCCGAACGCCTCGCCGCCCTCGCCCACTGGGCCGGATTCGCCCTGGTCACCCACCGGGACGACGGGCTCGTCTACGCCGAGTGCGCCCCCGGCGAACTCCTCGGCATGGACACCGCGGGCGGCACCGTCGCGGTCGACGGGACGATCACCCTCTCCGTGCGGCCCGCCGTCCCGCCCCCCGGCTCCCTCGTCCGCTGGTACGTGGTGCCCGGCGGTGCGGGCGGCGGCGTACTCGCCCCGCCGTCCGAGGGCCCGTCCGCGGCGTTCACCGGCAAGGCCCCCGGGCGCGTGATCGTCATCGCCGAACTCCGCCTCGGCTCCCTCACCCTGTCCGCCACCCGCGAGCTGACCGTCCTGCCCGTGACCGTCGCCGACGGCCGGGCGATCGGCGCGGACGGCGCCCCCGACCCGGACCCGCCACCGCCCATGCCGCCCGGCCAGGGCCTCCACCCCGCCTTCCTCGTACGCCACGACGACCCCGCCCACGCCGAGTACGGAACCGACGCCGAGACCCACCGGATGCGCCGGGAGGTCGCCGAACACCTCGACGCCCTGATCGCCCTGCTCCCCTCCTCGGCCACCGGCAAGCTGACCGTGCGCAGGGACCTGGGCGCCACGGCGAGCCCCCTGGCCAAGGAGGCGCGGGAACTGCGCCTCAGCCACCCCGGCCTGCCCGCGGGGAGGCTCGGCGCCCTCGCCCACCAGGCCGGATTCAGCTACGTCCGGGTCGCCGGGGGAGTCGTGACGGTCGCCCAGGAGGACCAGGACCCGGTCCGGGTGAGCGCCCCCGGGCTTTACCTCGGCGGCCTCCCGACCGGCACCACCGTGGCGCTGACCGTGACCCCCGCGCCCGCCGAGACCGGCGCCGCCGCAGTGCTCGGCTGGTCCACCGGCGACGGCGCCGCCGCCCTCCTCACCACCGCGCCGGGCCGGATGTCCGTACGCGGTGAACACCCCGGTCCCGCCTGGGTGCAGGCGTCCTACCGCGTCGGCGACAAGCCCGGCCCCTACCAGTTCACGGTACGGCTGCGCCCCGAACTCACCGGCCACACCCTGCCGCCCGCCACCCGATCCCTGATCGTCAACCTCCTCGACGACCTGCGCCCCCTCGGCGTCGAGGTCGTCACCCGCCCCCTGACCGGAGGGAATCCGTGACCGACATCAGCTTCAGCCCCACCTTCAAACACGTGGCGTGGGTGGACAACCGCGACCGCGTGGCGGCGAGCGGGCAGAACGGCTTCAACGTGCGCTTCGACGCGATCCAGAAGGACCTGGAGAACCTGTCGACGGTGGTGAGGCAGATCGACGTGGGCCTGAAGGCGGCGGGGCAGCGGCCGACGGTCAAGCGGCTGATGTCGCTGGCGCCGGCCTTCACCCCGGTCCAGAACAAGACCGCGTGGGTGCTGAACTCCGACGGCGTGGCGCTGCGGTCGAGCGCCACCGACACGAACCTCTCGGGAATCCTGAGCGTCGCGCCTCCCGACGGCGTTCAGCTGCTCACCCTCCAGGCCACCGGTACGAACGCCGGCAACGGCAGCCTGAAGGTCACCCTCCTGCGCAGCTCGCTGACCGTCATCGGCCCGCCCGAGCAGATCGCCCAGGTGCAGTGCTCCGGTGCCCCCTTCGGCGATCCCCAGCCGGCCCAGCCCGGCAAGGACCGGGTCGACATGTCCCGCTTCCGCTATTTCGTCGACGCGAGCCTCGTCGACGCCACCCCCGGCGGCAGCGTCTTCATCACCAGCGTCCAGCTCTCCTACAACGTCGACTGAACGGAGTTCCCATGCCAGGAAACCTCTACATCCCCGTGACCGGCGCGGACGACGGGACGCAGCGCCCGTGGCCCGCGAACGCGGCCACGCCGCCGTGGGCCGGGGAGAACGTGCGGGTCATCTGCCGCGGGAAGGAGGACGTCAAGGCCTACGCGCAAGTGGACAACACCTTCGTGGTCCGCGTGAAGAACAAGGGCTCCGAGCCCATGCTGAACGTCACGGCCCAGGCGTGGATGTTCGACCCGGGCATCGGGATGGGCCGCCCGGGCGACGCGGTCCACCGGTGCGACACCAACCAGACCGTCCAGAGGGTCGACCCGGGCGCCACGGCCACCTTCCTCATGACACCCCCCTGGCATCCCGAGGCGACGGACCTCGGCGGGGCGTCGGAGAAGCACTTCTGCCTCATGGCCAACGTCTACCAGGTCAACGGCGAGGGCCAGGAGCTGAAGTACACGGACCCGGCCGCCGCACTCGACGTCGACCACAACCAGCATCACGGCCAGTGCAACATCTTGCTTCTGCCCGTCTCGCAGGCACCGCCGGGCGGCGGGGGCACGAACTCGAAGGTGCCCACGACGACCTATCCGCCCCGCGGCGGGGACCCCCAGTACCTGGTCCGCGCCGACCGGGTCACGACGAAGCCCGAGGAGAGCCAGCTCGCCCTCCTCAGGGGCCACCCCGGCGTCGTACCCGGCGGCGGGACGGCTCCCGGCGGTCTGCGCCTGATGACCTCCAAGGGGCCCGTCCCCATCACGGTCAGCTCCGAGACCCCCGGCTTCGACCTGCGCTCCGAACTCGTCCCCGGCCTCGACACGCCCTTCCGCTTCGCCGAGGACCGGCCGAACAAGATCCCCACCGACATCGAGGTACGCCTCCCCGAGAACGCCCCGCTCGGCAGCCTGCACGTCTTCGACCTCGGCCTGTGGACCGAGCGGGGCGACCTGGTCGGCTCCGGGCTGCGCGTCATGCTGCTGGTCACCGAGTAGCCCCGGGCGCCCGGTGACGGAGATCCATGTCCGCGTGCCGGTGAGGATCACCCTCACCGGCGAGCCCGGCCCCGAGGAACTGGCCGCGCTCACCCGACGGCTGACCGCCCTCGTCGCCCGGCGGCTCGCGCAGGCCGAGCGGGAGATCGGGCGCGGGCACCGGACTCCGCCGCGGGCGACGGCGGACAGCACGGGGGTGCGCGAGGCGTACGAGCCCGGCCGGGACGTGGACGAGGGCTACGCGCTGCCCTCCTACGCGGCCGCCGGCCGGCGCACCGGCGTCCCCGTGCGCCGCCCACCGGCGCCCTGGACCGTCGTGGCCACCGTGCGGGCACGGATCGAGGTCGGACGGTTCCTCGACTACGTCGGCGAGGTGCTGGGGCAGCCCTTCCCGCAGGCCGCCCTGTACCGCTCGCTCGCCGGCTCGGCCCGCCCGGTGGACGTCTGGCTGGTACGGCTCGACGAGCCCCGGGCGGCCGGAGCACTGGGGCAGGAGCTGGTGGTCAGGAGCTCCGCCGCGGAGAAGGGGGGCAACACCGAACCGGCCTGGGCGGTCGCCGGCTGGGCCGACGCGCTGCACCGCCTCACCGAGGCCGACGAGAGCGCGGCCGTCGCCGCCCGCATTCCGCGCCTGCCCCCGCGACACGTGGTCTTCGCCGCCATGCGGCTGCCGCGTGTCGGCCTCGCCGACGTCGCCGTCCCCGGCCCCGGCCTCCTGGTGGCGATGACCGTGCGCGAGGCCGGGTTCTGCGTGGACGAGGCCCTCTTCGAACGGGCGACCGGAGTCCCGTGGAGCCGGTACGCCGAGGAGTACGCGAGCGACAGGACGACGGTCTGGACCCAGCCGGCCGTGCTGCGCCCCGCCTCGACCATGGTGCGCACCCCGGCCGGCATCGAGCGGGAGGCCCTGTTCCTGCTGCTCGACCGGCAGGCCGGCGCCGCCCCCGGGCACCGCGAACCCGCCGCCCGCCTGTTCGTCGCCGAGGGGGACGCCCTGCCCGGAGTACCGGAATCCGTGCTGCGGGCGGCCGAGTGGCCGGCCGAACCGGGTGAGCGGGTGCTGTACTGCCGGGCCGAGTTCGACCTCGATCCGCAGACGCTCGGCGCCGCGTTCTTCGGTCCGCAGGCCCGCCGGCTGGCCGCCGGCATCGCCCCGCTCCTCGGGGAGGACGGCTTCGGCGCCGCGCTCGAGACGCTGCTCGACGAGAGCGCCCCGCAGGCAGGCGGCCGGCTCGGCAGCCTCTTCCAGTACGTCCTCACCAGCATCGAACGGCGCGGCAGACTGGGGGAGTTCTTCGAATCCGCCGACGCCACCCGCCGGTTCGCGCTGCGGCTGCGCCTGCTCCGGCAGTGCGAGGCCACCCCGTACGCGCAGCACGAACGGGTACGCGCCCTGCGCGCCGGCCTCGCCCGGGAACGGACGGCGACCACCGCCCACGCCTACACGGTCGGCGGCCCGGGACAGGGGGCCGTCCGCCTCGACCGGCGCTCCGACGGGATGGTGCTCGCCGGACGGCTCCTGGGTGACGCCGACCTCCTCTACCGCAAGACCCTCACCGTCACCCGCCCGAAGCCCGGCAGGGCCGAGGCGCTGCGCACCGCCCTCCTCGCCGAGCGGGAACGGATGGTCGAGGGCATCCTCTCCGGAGGCGACCCGCGCGTCTACGACGACGGCGAGTTCGCCGCCGCGGCCGTCGAGCGGGCGGCGCGGGCGGCCCGGATCACCGCCGACGACTTCGAGGACGCCGAGGTCGAGTACGGCATCCGGCTCCTGGAGGTGTACGCCTCCCAGGAGCAGGGACTGCCCTCCCACGAGGTGCGGTTCGAGGTCGTCTCGCGCGTGGAGGGCCACGGCGCGCAGTGGCAGACCGCCGCGGGACCCCTGCGGGAGCCCGTCGGCGCGTTCGAGGCACGGCTCGTGCAGTGGCGGCTCGGCCGCGCCGGTGAGGCCTACCGGATCGCGGGCTTCGCCGTGGTCGCCGCCGGCGGCCTCGCGCTCGCCTGGGAGGCGGGCGTCGTCGCCTCCCTCGTCCGACTGGGCGGCGGCCTCCGCGCCGTGGGCGTCGGCATCGGCGTCTCGGAGGGCCTGTACCTGCTCAAGATCCTGCTCCGCCAGGAGGAGGCCACCGCCGGGGGCTTCCTCACGGCGGCCGTCGACGGCTACCTCGGCGCCATCGGCTACCGGATCGGCGCGGGCCTCGGCGGCTGGGCCGGCGGCCGGATCGGCACCGCCACCCTGCGCGGCCGGATCGCCTCCTGGATCACCGGCAAGCTGGTCACCGGCGCGGTGGGCGGCGCCGCGGGGGCGGCCCTGGAGACCTTCGCCCACGACATCGTCGACGGACACGGATCCGACATCGACGCGTACGTGGCCGGGATGGGGTTCCAGGCGGTCGTCGGCGTCGTCGCCGCCTTCACCGTCGACCCGTTCCTGCGCGCACTCGTCGCCCGCGCCGGACCGACCCTGGTCAAGGCCGCCCTGCTGACCCGGCTCCTGAGCGGCGAGGGAGTCACGGCCGAACGCTGGGCCGAGTCCATGGCCCTGACCCGGCGGCGGATGGAACAGACCCTGGGCCAGGGCCTCTCGGCGGCGGAGGCGCGGGCCTGGACGCGGGCGCTCGGTGAGCGCGTCGACGAGGCGGCGCACGAGCTCCCCCACGCGCGCCCCACGGGCACCGCCTCGCGCGTTCCCGCGCGCATCACACCGGCGCACGAGACGCCGGCGGCCGCGCCCGTGCCCGCGCCGGACCCCGTACCGCTCCCCGCCGGCGGAGCCGCACGGCCGCGGCCCCGGCCCGCCTCCACGTGGCCGGGCTGGGCCCACCTGAAGGAGGCCTCGCGCACCGACCGGGAAGCGGCCCTGGACCGGCGCTGGTACGAGACGGCGACCCCCGGGGAACTGCGTGCCCGCGAAGCCCGGGACCCCGTGGCCAAGGAGTACCTGGACGAGCAGTGGGGCGGCCCCGGGCGCCCCTACCAGCCCGAACGCCCCACCGACCCCGCCGTACAGCAGCAGCTCCGCGAGGACCTGCGCGCCGCACGCGCCGCCGTCGAGGCCGAGCGGCGCCGCCTGGAGGCGGCCGGGCTTCGGGAGCCCTCCTCCGCCGAGCACGCCGGATTCGCGAGACGGACCACCGCGGCCGGAACGCAGGACGTGCCGCCGACCGCGAAGGCCGCCGCCGGGTACCAGGGCACGGTCGCCGTCGCCCGCTCCGACATCCCCGCCCTCACCGGAGAGCATTTCAGCGGCGGCTCGCCGCGCGCCCTCGGCTCGTACGACGCCGCCCACGACATCCGGCCGCCGGAGAACGTCGTCGTGCCGCAGGCCCACGGCCATGCCGAGCAGGACCTCGGACAGCAGCTCGACGCCCGGCTCGCCCGCCTGACCGAGGCCGAGCGGGCCGCCGCGCACGGACACACCGTGTACATCCGGGTCGACCAGGAGGTCTGCTCCATCTGCGCCGCCGCACTGGGCGGCGGGCCGCGCGCCGGGGTACTCGCCCGGCTCAGCGCCCGCCACCCCGACCTCGTCTTCGAGGTCACCGCCGACGACGTCAGCACGGTCTACCGGATCATCGCCGGAAGGAGGGTGCGGTGAACACCGGCCGTACCGAGCGCCACTTCCACCTGCCCGAGGCGGTCGTCCGGCCCGAGGGGCTCGCCCCGGACACCGCGCGGTTCCTGGAGCTCGCCGTCCGCCGGGCCCTCGCCGACGCCGTACGGGCGGTGGGCGGGCGCCCCGCGCAGCCGCCGCCCCCGGCGCGCGAGGAGCCCCGCGCCGGGGGCGGGACGGCGCCCGAGGACGGCTATCAGGTGCCCAGCTACGACGCCGCGGGCCGCCCGGTCACCGTGCCCCTGCGGCGCGCTCCCCGATGGGGCGGCGATACGGCGGCCGGGGGGCCGTCGGGCGGCCTCGGCCTCGGGGCGGGAGCCGGAACGGGCGGCCGCAACCTCGGCGCAGGCGCAGGCGCAGGCGCAGGCGCAGGACCGGGACCTGGCCCGGGGCGGACGGGCCGGGCCGCCCCCGCGCCGCCGCCCCCGCGCGAGCGGCCCTGGACCCCCGAACGGCTCGCGGCCCTGCGGACCCGCGGCGGCCACCGGTACCGGGACGCGGTGCTCGGGCGGATCTCCGCCGACAGCCTCGTGGTCGGCTCCACCGCCGTGCGGCTCGTGCCCGGGCTCGGCGGCACCGACCACGAGCGGACGATCGCCGTGCGGCTCGGCGCGGGCGCGTTCTACTTCGAGCCGGTCACCGTCGACCGCGTCGGCCTGGCCGCCGCGGGGACGCCCGGCGCCGCCTACGCGGTGCACGGCGTCACCGACGACGGGCGCCGACACGACACGGGGCTGCGCGTCATCACCGAGAACACCCGGTCCGTACCGGCCGGCATCCTCGCGTACACCGCCGACTTCACCACCCTCCGCGAGGTCAGGATCGTCGGCCGCAAGCCCGGAGACGCCAGGGCGGCCGCCGCCGCGATCGCCGCCGCACTCGAACGGGGCCTGGCCTGGGCGCCCGGATCCATCGTCACGGCCACGATGAAGGAGTATCTCCGAGGGCTCGATTTCGACGAACTCATGGCCGCCTTCGAGGAGCTGCGCGCCCTGGGGAAGCTGGGCGATGCCCTCGCCCTCGTCCGCGTGCGGGCGTTCCGGACCTACCTGCGCGAGCGGCGGGTCCCCTGGTCGTTCGTCTTCGGCAACTGGGAGCCCAACGCCGCGGACGGGGTACAGGTGTTCGCCGGCATCCTCTGGGGCGTGGGCGAGTTCGAGTACCAGGCCCTTGAGCTCCTCGGCACGCTCGCCGGCTCGGTCTTCAGCGCGCGTCTCGCCCAGGAACGCAACCAGCTGTGGGCCGCTCTCGTCACCTGCGTCGAACATCCGGTGGTCACCGCGCAGCAGGGCCTGAGCCAACTTGCGGACGCCTTCAAGGAGAAGCTGGACCAGCTGGAGTTCTTCGACGCCGGGCGCATCATCGGACAGCTCGTGATGTCCCTGCTCGCCCTGCCGGAGGCGGTCAAGTCCCTGCCCAGGATCGGCGGGGGCGCCGTCCGCGCGGTGGTCGCGGTCAACCGCATCGGCGTGGCGGTCCTCGACCGGATCGGCCTGCGCCTGCTGGACGTGGTCCGCCTCCTGCTCTCCGAGCGGCCCTCCATGGCCACCACGACGGGGGTCCTGCTGACCGTCGCCGAGGGCGACGACATCCTCGCCGCCGGGGCCGCGGCCAAGGGCACCTCGGTGATCTCCAAGGCCGAGGTCGTGAAGGCACTGGAGGAGGGAGAGCGGTTCTTCACCCCGGCCGAGGTCGAGGAGCTGGCGAAGGTCCTCGACGAGGCGGAGCAGCGGGTACCCGCGACACCACCCGCGGGCGCGGCCGCCGCCGTCCTGAGCGTCGACGTACTGGAGGAACTGGTCGCCCGGGCGATCGCCGAGGTCGGCGCCGACATCCCCTCCCTCGCCGTGCGCGGCACGAATCTGCACTCCGCCTTCTCGCGCCTGGTCCGCCGGCGCTTCCCCGGCAGCGGGCTGACCGTCATCAGCGAGACCAACCTGCGGAACTTCGCGAGGCTGCCCGCCTCGGTCCTCGACATGCCGATCGAGACCTATGTGAAATCCACGCCCGGCCTGGCCGAGCTGGAACAGCAGCTCAGCCCCCTGTTCACCGGCAAGCTCGGCGTGCGCCTGATCGGCGACCTGCGGCCCGACCTCGTCGTGCGGGCCCCCGGCCGGATGGTCGTCTTCGATCTGACGGGAACCCAGAAGATCGAGCACATGGCGAAGAACCTGCTGTACACGCACGTGCTCCGCGAGGCCGGCGAGGCCGCCTTCGTGGGGGAGACGTACTGGCGTCACTTCAGCATGCCCCCCGCCGAGTTCGCCAGGGTGTACAGGAAGCAGATCAAGGCGCACGAGCTCCAGCTGGAGAGGGCGCGCAAGAGGATCCGGGCGCGGCACGGCACGCCGCCGCCGGGCGGGCCCGTCACACCCGAGTGAATCCGCCCCCTGCGGAGGGGCGGACACGAGCGGACAAGGGTGGACAGCCCTCGTCTCCGTGTGGCCTGGAAGGTGGACACCGTCCTGCCGGAATCTTTGATCACGCCGGAGAGCGCACCGCGAGAGCGGCGCCGAAGGCCCCGGCAAGGACCACGACGCACACGGCGTCGCCCCACGGCCCCACACCACAGGAGAATCCGATGAAGCAGCTGCTGTTCCCGAACAACATCCAGTTCTGGTACGAGACCCTGCGGTCGATGAGCCACATCGCCTACGGCGGCGCGGACTTCGGCGAGGTGGTCGCCACCGGTGAGCGGATCACCGAAGGCGACTACGACAGCTGGTACGTGGAGTGGATGGCCACCGCGGACCGTGTGTCGGGCGAGGCGGAGAAGTCGCTGGCGGCCGGTCACCGCGTCAGCGCGCGGGACGGTTTCCTGCGCGCGTCGAACTACTACCGGTCGGCGGAGTTCTTCCTGCACGGTCACACCTGCGACCCGCGCCACGATCACGCCTACGACCGCTCCGTGGCCTGTTTCAGGGCGGCGGCGGCGCTGTTCACCCCGGTCATCGAGCCGGTCGAGATCCCGTACGAGGACACCACCCTGCCCGGCTACTTCTACCGGGTCGACGACTCCGGCACACCCCGGCCGACGCTGATCATGCACAACGGCTTCGACGGCACCGCGGAGGAACTGCACTTCTTCGGGGCGATGGCCGGTGTCGAGCGCGGCTACAACGTGCTGGCCTTCGACGGCCCGGGCATGCCCGGCCCGCGCCACCACCAGGGCCTGGTCTTCCGCCCGGACTGGGAGAACGTCGTCACGCCCGTCGTGGACTTCGCCGAGAACCTCCCCGGGGTCGACGAAAGCCGCATCGCGCTCCTCGGCGTCAGCATGGGCGGCATCCTCGCCCCCCGCGCCGCCGCGTTCGAGCACCGCCTGGCCGCGCTGATCGCCGTGGACGGTCTCTACGACCTCGGCGAGACCTCCGTACGCAACGTCCCCGGCACCCGCGAGGAGGCCGAACGACTCCTGCGCGCCGATTCCGCCCCGGAGATCGACGCCGCCTTCGAGCAGGCCATGGCCAAGGACCCGATCGCGCGCTGGGCGCTCAACCACGGCATGTACGTGATGGGCGTCGAAACCCCCCGGGCCTTCAACGCCTCCTATCTCGACTACACCCTCGCCGACGGCATCGCCGAGCGGATCCAGTGCCCCACCCTCGTGTGCGACGCCGAGGAGGACATGTACTTCAAGGGCCAGCCCGAGCAGCTCTACGAGCACCTGACCTGCCCCAAGACCCTGATGATGTTCACCACGGAAGAGGGCGCCGGCGCCCACTGCCACCCCGGCGCGATGCGCCTGTCCATAGCCCGCATCTACGACTGGCTCGACGACACCCTCGCCACCACGGCCTGACCGTGCCACGGACCCGCGCGGGGACGGCCGTGCCGAGGGGCGGCCGGCCGGCCGCCCCTCGGCACGGCCGTCCTCCGCCTACGGCTCCGCGCACACGTCCAGCGCGCCTCGCGCCAGTCCCCGCAGCCAGGCGTGGGCGGTGTCGGTGTCGTAGCGCTGATGCCATGACAGGTACACCGATGCCGAGGGCAGTTCGAGCGGCAGGGGCAGCATGACGAGGCCCAGGCCGGCCGCCGTGGAGCGTGCGGTGGCTTCGGGGACGCTGATCACCAGATCGGAGTCGCGTGCGAAGGCCAGCGCGGCCGCTTCGGTGGGCGCGGTCGCCACCACGTTGCGGCTGAGGCCGAGCCGGGCGAGGGTCTCGTCGAGCGCGTTGCTGAGATTGCCGCGTCGCGACACGGTGAGGTGCTCGGCCGCCGCGTACCGCTGGGCGGTGAGGGCCCCGTCACGGGTGAGCGGGTGCCCCTGCCTCACGGCGATGACGAGGCGGGTCTCGCCCACCTTCTCGGCAAGGACGTCCGGCGCGTTCGGGCGGCTGGCGTTCGCCTCCAAGTCCACCTCGCCGCGCCGCAACTCGTGCGTGTCGACGCTCGATTCCGCGACGAAACGCAAGCGCACGCCCGGCGCCTGTTCCCGCACGGCCGCGAGCAGTGCGGGCCCACTCGAAGCGACCAGGGAATCGTGCCAGCGAAGCGTGAAAGTGCGCTCCAACGTGGCCAGATCGAGCTCACGGCTCGGTGCCAGTACGCCGTGGACCTGGTGCAGCAGCTCGTGCACCTGAGCCCGGACGGCGATCGCGTACGGCGTCGGGGTCATCGTGCGGCCGGTGCGCACCAGGATCTGATCTCCGGTCGTGCGCCGGATGCGGCCGAGGCTCCGGCTCATCGCGGGGGCGGTGACGTGCAGGCGCGCGGCAGCCCCGGCCACGCTCCCCTCTTCCAGAAGCGCGTCGAGCGCGGTGAGCAGGTTCAGATCCAATTGCATGGGAGTCATCCTAGGCGTGCTTCACATGCAGTTGTGGTTAATGCCGGTGCTCCTTACCGTTGAGGCACAAGCACACGGAGGAACGAGCGGCCAAGCCCGGTTCCCCACCACCAGCCCCTCAGACAGGAGCACCACCATGTCCGAAACGCTCCAGCCCACGGCCTCCTCCTCCACCACCACCACCGCCTCCGACGCCGACCTGCTCGCCCAGACCGTGACGGCTGTGCGTACGGCCGGTGCGGTGCTGCGCGAGCGCTTCGGCGAGGTGGTCCGCTACGAGAGCCGCGAGGAGTTGATGGACGCGCTCGCCGCCAACGACGACGCGGCCCTCGACGTCCTGCGCCCCCGCCTCACGCAACTGCGCCCGGACGCCGGCTGGGTGGAGGACGAGCTGGACGGCGGCGCTTTGCCGCCGGGCGAGTGGTGGGTGGTGGATCCGGCCGAGGGCAACGTCAACCACCTGCACGCGCTGCCGGAGTGGGCGGTCACCGCCACTCTCGTACGGGAGAACCGGCCGGTGCTCACCGTGGTCCACCTGCCGCTGACCGGCGAGACCTACACCGCGCTGACCGGAGCCGGCGCCCACCTCGACGGCCGGCCGCTGCAC